>JAIPBB010000004.1 GCA_021739805.1 Saprospiraceae bacterium
CCCATAGCCAGGCGACATAGTCCAACTAAGTTTTATTCATCATTCCTTTTTTCCTTCTTCTTAAATTTTTTTATTTAGGCAAATAGAGTTGATATTTTAATTACATTTGTTGGAACGATGAATAAAACTCTATAACGTTATCAGTTAAAAACTTTTTCGGCTCCAATATTAAAGTATCTTCTGCATCTTTTCCAATATTCACCCATTCCAAGAAACCTGCATGTCCTTTTCTTGTTCCACCAGCCGGATTATACGGATTCTCAGGTTCGCCCCATTCAACATCATCAGAAAGCATTTCTAAGATTTTATTAATTTTTTTTTTAGTAAATGCATCATATAGTTTTAAAACGAGTTCGACATTTTTTTGTCTTGTTTCCATAATTGTATCCTTTAATAATTAATTACATTCTATTATTCTAAAGTTATTTAATATTCAATATTTTTATTTTGTTTGCCACATAATACATGAATTTAAGATTCATAAAAACTACCAAAGTTAAAACTAAGCTATAAATAAATGTGCGATTAAAACTCAACAAACCACTGTCAATAAGGCTAGAGAAAACGAAGACGCAAAAAACGCCCGTTAAAAATGTCGTAACTATACCAGGAGTATATTTTTTTATCATTATTGTTTGAATCAGGTGAGTCAATAAATGTATAAAATATGCCACAACCAACCCAAGGTACAAATTATAGTTATTCGTAAAGGCTGAGAATAGTGCAACAATAGATACAATTAAAAATTCTTCAGCAACAATAAACGAAAAGGCTTCTGTGGAAAATGGTTCAAATTGTCCGAGCACACGTTTCCCCAGATTGGGGTACTTCCTTAAAATGGGTTCTCTGTTTTTTCCTAACCACCAGCGCATGAAGATAATTTCTTCGAATTCATGAAACATGAATATTATGGGGAAAAGCCAAATAAGTATTTCTGATTTCATATTTCTGATTTTTAATTTAACCATCAAAAAAAATACGTATGATTGATCCGACTCGAAACTAAGGTGTGAATTGTATTTTCATAGTCCTATTCTTTGATATCCGAACTAACATTCTTCTGATTTACCAATAATCCTAGTATTGGTAATAATAATGAAAGCAAAAATGATATTCCAAGTACCCAGTTAAGCCAGAGCATATTTGGATAATTAATCCAGATAAAGGTAATTACAGATAATAAGAAAGATTGTGTTAATATTTCTAAAAGCCCACCCCAATTGGTTCCAATTCCCGGTTTTAAATATATCAGGCCTTCGAAAGAACTTGCTGCCGGAGCAAATGTTCCTAAAATACCTACAATGACAAACATGAGCCAGGTAATAAGCCATCCATTGCTTTGTACAATTAGAATATCTCTAAGAAGGAATAAAATAATTCCAAAAAAGACTCCCCTAATAGGTTGAAATAACACTCCTGCTCTAACAAGAATATCCGTTGCAGGCCGCATATTGCTACTGGCATGAGATAATGTTGCTTTATAATTAAATACCTTAAATGCAGAAAACCCAACAATAAAATATGTTAAGGTATGCACCATAGCTGTTTTAATGATAATCTCCCAAAACATTGATAATATTTTTAATAAACAATTGAAAAATCTCAATCAAAATTAAAAAAAAATATTCTCATCAAAAAGTTAAAAAAACAAAATAATTTGATTTGGCATTTGACGAAATTTTGTTATGAATTTACGTAATATCACTTTGAACAGGTTCTTTTGCATGTGGCACAACGGTAAATTGAATGAATAGTGGCAGATTGCGGGCTTCTTTCCTGTCAAGATACACAAAAGCTGAAGCGAGCTACAAACCTTGATATTTAGTACTTTCTCTGCCCTTACTTATACAAAATGTTGTGCTTGCTTTTCAAGCAAGTCCTTTTTTCTGTTTATATTTAAAATTAATTACAATTAATTCTGAAAAGGTTTAGTAAATACAAGATTCTTTTTCGAAGTTGTAATTTATCAAGCTAATCTCCAATTCCAACCAAGTCCAGTCGCCTTCGTCAAGTTGCCAGGTGGCTTTCATTTTCGACGGAACTTTAATTTCTTCAAAAACAGCATAATCATCTACAGTTAATACCCAAGGATAGCGTTTTGCATCAGCTTTGTTGCCCATAAAGCGCATGGCAATAAATTTCACGAAATCACCATTTTTATCAAAATAGAAAGTACCACTACTGGTCGTTCCATTGTATGCCATTGTGGCTTTCGCCGAAGTTGCATCAATGGCTTCCCACGATATGAAATGGCTTAGCGCCAAGGAAGGATACCAAACCAGTTCGCCCAAAAACCGCTGAAGTGTGCCTTCGTCCATATGCGTGCCTTTTTCGTTCACTACATTGATAAGTGAGTTCATTTTAATAAGCATTTCGCCTTTACCTTCTACATACTTATCGCGCCCTTTAATGGTTACCATTGGCATCATTTTCATGTTTGCCGTCCAGATAAAAGCGGGTGGATTCATCGTGGTGTATTGCAGCGCTTCGGCACTATACCAATCTTGTTGTTCGGGCTTCATTTTCATCAATGCCTTTTGATGCACACAGGCGGTAGTGATTGCCGGTTTTCCGATAATTCCTGTGCTCCGAATCCAGCCTTGCACAGGGGCAGGGAGTTCTACGATATCCGCGTTTGTTATGATTTCGGGTTCTGATACTTTGACTGCATCAAGAATTTCTTCTGTTTCGCGGCTAATCATTTTGTTCATGCTGCACGATGAGAATGAAACAAAGGCAAGCATCAAAATAATCACATTCGGTATCATGCCGTATTTAGCATCACACCAAGTGCTGATAATCAAAATGCCTGAAATAATAACGGCAGGCACAGCCAAATAGAACCAAAATTGTTTATCAAAGGTAAATGCCATTGCCGACATGGCAAGCAACAAAAAGCTTATGAGCCAAAATATTCCCAAAACTTGTGAAATTTCGGTTTGCAGGGTTGATATTCGGGCAATTTTAAATGCTTTCACAAAGCCAATCAGGTGGATAGCAGCATGCAAAAAAATGAGGGTTGAAAAAGTGTATTTCATAATACTAATGGTTAAATGCGTTTCAAAAACAATTCTTTATCTGTAATAAGCAAATAAGCTGAAACAATTAACAGTAATCCGGTTTGAATAACCTTGCTCATCGGGTGCGTAGCAAATATTTCGTTGAAAAACACGGCGGTAATGTGAAACATAATAGTTAGAAATATGTTCCGATTGGTTTTGTAATATATCCAGTTCATAATTAAAACAAACGGTATCATGCTCACAATAAAATTCAGTGAATAAATCCAGCCCGACTCTACCAGATTACTATGATAGTAACCTTTTATGGTGGATAAAGGAAAGTGCCATACTGCCCAGTATAGCGCAAATATAAGCGAAGCTTTCAATAAGTTGAAGCGTGAAACAAGGCTGTCGGTGCCGTAAGAGTGCCAGGCAATTTCTTCCAAAACAGGGGCCGCCAGTAGTAAAAACCAAACCGGAAAAAGCGAAGATGTAAACGAAAAAGAACCCCGAAACAAAAACTGTTCAGCCGAATAACCAAAAAGTAGTGAAATGGCTTGCGCTAAAAGAATACTAATCAGCATCAAGAAGAAGGTAATAAGAAAATATTCTCTTTTAATGCTTCTGAAATTGAAGAAGCGACCCAGAAAATCGGTGCGCAACTCCTTGTTGGGCAACATAATAAACATTGCGATACCAGCAGGTGCTAATAGCCCCGTAATACTGCATATCCCTACTGCCCATTCTAAGGTTTTGGTAAAAGGCTCAAGGTGGCTTAAATAACCTGCTAAAAACCATAATGCCCAAGGAATAGCCGTACTCAAAAAGAAAAACATGAAAGGTTTCTTGTACTTTCTGATAATTGTGTTTTGCTCATTTGTTTTCATAAAACCAAATTTTTAGTGAAACAATATTTTTTGAGCAAAGAAATCACATTACACAAAGGCAATCGCTCAAACTTACAGGATTGAACCCTAAACAAGTCCAAACCTGTAGGTTTAATCCTCTATAATATTGAAATACTGATTGTTTTAAAAGAGGTAAAATGAACGAAAAAATGAACGAACACTAATTTTTATTTTGGTTTTTCTGCAATTTTAGTCAAATATTGCGAGGGTGATAGTCCCTTTTGTTTTTTGAAAATATAGTTGAATGAAGATTTGGAATTAAATCCGGCATCAAGTGCCAGTGCAAGCAAACTGAAATTTCTATTCTTTTCGGCTTGCTGTAAAAATTCTTCAACCCGGTATTTGTTCACAAAATCATAAAAATTAACTCCTGCCTGTTGATTAATGATTTGTGAAAGCTGATTGGCAGATAAATCTAGCTTTTGGGCTAATTCGGATAAGCTTAGTTTAGGTTGCAGGTAGGGTTTTTCTTTTTGCATATACTGTAACAGGTTTTTATACATTTCACTCGCTTTGTTACCCTTTACTCCTGAGTTTTTATATTTCTCTTCTGTGGTCTTTTTTCCATTTTCCACAACAGGGCTACTGATAAATATATTTTCGTGCTTTATGCCAAAATAGCCTATGTAGAAGATAAGAACAATTAAAATTATGTAGAAAATATATTCTGGATTGAATGGGAAAGTGATATTCAAACCATCGCGTAAACCAAAAACAACTATAGCTGATAAAAAAATCAAACCCATACTCACAATGCAATAGCGAAGCCATTTCAAACTTATGCCCTCACTGTAGGAAAAACGGTCTTTGATTTTTTTCTTGTGCCTGATTGTCAGGCAGTAAGAAAATATTGCGTAAGTAATTCCCGAAATGAGTATAACTAAAAGTAAAACAAGCGAAAAAGTGCTGAAATCATTTAATACACCTTTATCAACCAGATTTTTTTCTTCCGGCGAATAAAAAAAGAAAAAGCTGCTCATATAAAGATATGCCGCAATTCCGGGAACAAAATGCAAATAATCGAGGGTGCGAAATTGAGTTTCGTTACGTAATACATACAGACAGTATAAATATAGTAAAGGCCCATGAAATAATGGAATAGGTGCAGTAGTGCCAATTAAATGCGGATATTTTTCCCAATAACCCGCCTGGTTGAAATAAAATCCGATCAAATGTACTCCAATTACTGCAATCCAGACTGCTAAAATTTTGTCCGGCATCATTTTGTTCTTTTTTGTCAATAGCAGCAAGACAATGAAGAACGACATGAAAATACCACTAATAAAAATTACTTCCATTTCAAATGTTTCTTTACTTATCTATCCCATTACTTTCTTTAACAAATCCATTACAATATTAATAATGATTACTCTGAATTCTTTGTATTAAGTTCAACTTATTAATAAAACCATTAATTGTGTTTAGCCATCCACTGGTGGTAAGCTAAAGCCGGTTTAAATAAAATATCTTGTATTTTTTACTTTATGCATTTCCAAATTTAATCAATAAAACAATATTTTGCATTTGATTGTTTCAATTCATATTACTTCTCATAAAAGTGCATTTCCTTAATATATTGATATGCCTTTTCAGGCAGAAAGCAACTAATATCTTTACCTTCTTTAATGGATTTTCGGATAAAACTTGAAGAAACTTCCATTAACGGAGCATTAACAATTTCAACTTTGGGGTGGTCAATGAATTCTCCTCCGTTGTAATTTGGTCTTGGGTAAACTAAAATTTTATAATAGTTGAAAATCTGCTCGTAGTTTTTCCACTTATTTATGTTTTGAAGACTGTCCATTCCCATAATGATTACAAAATCACGATTTGGGTATTTTTCATAAATATAAGTCAGTGTGTCGATAGTGTATGATGGTTGGGGCAGATTAAATTCAATATCAGATGCTTTAAAAAAGTCATATTTTTCGATAGCTAAATTTACTATTTCTAGCCGATGATAATCGGCAAGCAAGCTTTGTTTGCTCTTTAAAGGATTTTGTGGGGATACAACAAACCAAATTTCATCCAAATCGGTGAACTCAACAATATAGTTTGCTATTGCAAGATGTCCAATGTGAATTGGGTTAAATGAACCGAAAAACAAACCTGTGTTTTTTTTGCTTGCCATCTTTTTTAATTTTGGTTTTTTGCTAATTTACCATTTAAGTAACGTAAAACTGACCTTGGGGTGAACCGAATCGAACAAACTATTAATTTATTCATAAATCCGGGAACAGCAATTACTTTTCCTTTCATTAAAGATTTATATCCATATTTTGCGACTGATGAAGAATCAGCCATTTTTAACAATTGCATGAATTTGGGATTTTCAACTTCAGCAGCATCAAAAAATTTAGTTTTTGTTGGTCCCGGACAAAGTGCTGTTGCACTAACTCCGCTTCCTTTCAACTCATTTGAAATTGCTTCGGTAAACGAAAGCACAAAAGCTTTGGAAGCATAATAAACCGACATCATAGGTCCGGGCATAAATGCAGCAATTGATGCAATATTAAGAATTTTGCCTTCTTTTTGGTTTATAAGTTCTGGTAAAAACAATCTGGATAATTCTGTTAAGGAAACAATATTTAGCTGCATCATCCTTAGCTGCTTGTCTAAATCACTTTCGGCGAAAGCACTAAAGTCACCAAATCCGGCATTGTTTACCAAAATGCTTACTTTAAGGTTTTTGGTTTTTATTTCATCAAATAATTCTGTTGCAGAACCTGAAGCTGACAAATCTTTTTTTAAAGTTATAACAGAAATTGAAAACTTATTTTCAAGCTCTTTTTTGATTTCGTTAAGTTTTTCAATCGTTCTGGCAATAAGAATTAGATTGTAATTATCTTTTGCTAAAAGTTTTGCCAGTTCATAACCAATTCCACCTGAAGCACCTGTAACTATTGCATATGTATTTGAACTCATAAGTCAGATATAGTAATTTTAATTAAAGTTTAAAATTACTAAAATCATTAATCAGGAATGAATTATTTTTCAATTATTAGTGATCCCAGGCTAGAATAGAATAAACTTTTTTACGTAATACTCGTTTTCAGTTTGAAGTACCAGAAAATACATTCCACCACTTAAATCAAGATGGGTTGTAATAGTATTATACCCTTTTTTGAATTTTAGTTTTTTCGAAGATTTAATTAATCTGCCATGTAGATCAAAAAATGAAATATCAATTTGCATATTCTTGCTAACAGTGAGGCTTGTATATATATTTTGACCTGCATGGTAAACATTCAGGTTTTCTAAATCGCTATTTAATTGAGAGTTTTCAATGCCAGCCATAGACATGCTTCCCATTTCAACGGATTTATAAGCATTTGCAGAGCTATTTGCCCCTCCGGTAACAAATATTTTTCCATTTACTGAAGCTGAACTAACCAGCTTTCTTGCTATTTGCATATTCGTTGCCGTTTCCCAAGTATTTGAAATTGGATTAAAGACATCGACACTAGAAATTGAACCACCCGTAATTCCACCACCTCCAATAACATATATTTTATTATCTATTACAGCAGTTCCGCAGCCAAATCGTGCTGTTGGCATATTTGCTTTTGTTGTCCATGTATCAGTATTTGCATTATAGCACAATGTTGTTTTAAATAAACTCGCACCATTAGTTCCACCAAAAATGTAAATCATACTATCAATAGCTGCAATGCCGAAAAGTTCTCTGTCAAATGGCATTGGAGTTTTACTTTCCCATGAATTTGAATCTGGATTATAAACTTCATTTGCCCCTGTATAATTAGACCAACCAACTATCCCTCCTATAGCATAAATCTTATTATTTACAACAGCACAACCAAGATGTTGTCTTCCGGTTGGCATCGGTGTCAATTGTTTCCATGAATTTGAATCGGGGTTAAATTCTTCTATACTGCTAAGAAATGGGTCACCACCAACAGCATAGACCTTATTATTCAAGACCACCAAACCCAAATTTGAACGACTGTGACTCATGGGTGATTTCACAGTCCAGCTTTCAGTTAAGGTATCATACACAAAATTTGTGTTCATTTTTGATATAACAGAATTGTAGCCACCAACAACATAAACTTTTCCATCCAGATAGCAGCAAGCATGATTTCGCCTAACATCAGGCATATCTGTAACGTTTTGCCAAAATAATGATTGACCTTTTAGTGTTACTACAGAAATTAGCAGTAAACACATAGTAATAACATTTAAAAAACTTTTCATTTGATTTAGATTTTACACAATTTCAAACAAATTTATAAAGATATTTTCTAAGCATATAACTCAACTGCATATGAATCAGTATTCGGTAATTTAGAAAAAGTTAAAGGTAATTTTCTTTAGAAGTTTAAAAAAGTCAATATTTATTGATTACTGACCTTAATGATTGAATTATTGGGCTTAGATATTATTGAATAATAACTTTTCGGGTTTGCATTTGTGAATTATTCTTTACTGACACAAAATATAATCCTTTTGATAAACTGGCAACATTAATGTTGAATTTAGCCTGTTTAATTGCTACTGATTTTACTTCTTGCCCTGCCAAATTATAAACTGTTGCAATTCCTCCTAAATATGAATTATCGCCAACATTGATATTTATATGGGTTTCTGAACTATAAACTTTCAAATCATTTTGTTTCTCAATAGTAGGAATAGATGTTGACATACTAAATGTATCTCCGGCATTTATCGCTTGATTAGCAATAGTATTAAAAGCAAAACTTTTAATTGTGAAACTAGAAGTATTTGAAGGTACGTCAACTTTAGCCCACCCATAGTGCCATTGTCCTGATAACTGGATTCTTAAACCTAAATATTTATCAGTAATGCCACTAGGGACAAACAAGGCAGAGTTTGATGAGCCTGATACGGTGTTAGTCCAGTTTCCCGATGTGTTGTCGATAGGGCTATTATAAGTTAATGTCATGGGAGCCATATTTGAAGTTAATACTGCTTCATCCTGATTATTGCCGAATTGACAATAAATTTCAGCTTCTACCCAGGAAGCACTTGGTGCAAAGTGAGCTAATTTGAAATCAATAATACTATCCTGGTTAATATCCATATAGTAATAATGAAATGGATTGCCGCTAGCAATAAGCGTTGTATCAGGATTAATGTCGGTGTAAATTATCTGACTCTTAATAGCAGGCGAAAGTGCTATTAGAAGAGTAATTAGGCAAATTATAAAAGTAGATTTTTTCATGATTGATAATTTAGGTTAATATTTAACTTAATTTTCAACAAAGGTATCTTATAAGAATGAGGTCAAGTATAAGGAAATATCCCTATTTTTTTCTGGGGAGAACCCATGATTAGGTCTTAAAAAACAGGAAATGAGAGAAAATTATTTTTCAATAATAAAATCATTAACAATTTGATTTGCTTTTTCAATGGCTGTTTTCAAATCATCATTAAGAATTGTTATATCAAACTTTTCGGCAAAACTTAGTTCATATTTTGCCTTGGAGATTCTTTTCGAGATACTTTCATCATCTTCTGATGAACGGTTTTTTAATCTTTTTTCAAGTTCTTCAATAGATGGAGGCATCACGAATATTGCAAGTGCATTTTTTTCAAATTGTTTTTTAAGATTCAGTCCACCAATAACATCCACATCAAAAACAACAGCATTTCCTTTTTGCCAGATTCTTTCAATTTCAGATTTTAAAGTGCCATAAAACTGGTTACAGTAAACCTCTTCCCATTCAACAAATTCGTTGTTTTCAATTTTACTCTTAAAATCATCAACACTAAGAAAATAGTAATCCTTTCCATGAATTTCATTATTTCGTTTTGGGCGGCTGCAAGCCGAAACCGAAAACTCCAAATTCTTATTTACATCTAACAAATTCTTAACTATTGTTGTTTTACCTGCTCCTGACGGAGCTGAAAATATAATTAGCTTGCCTTGCATATTATAAAACATTCATTAATTGTTCCTTGATTTTCTCAAGTTCATCTTTCATTTGAACAACAATTTTTTGCATATCAACATCATTGGCTTTTGAACCAAGTGTATTTATTTCTCGTCCAATTTCCTGTGCAATAAAAGCTAATTTTTTCCCTTGTGATGAGGATTCATTCATTGTTTGAATAAAATATTCAAGATGCTTCGCCATGCGGATTTTTTCCTCAGTAATATCAATTTTTTCGAGGTAGTAAATAACTTCTTGTTCAAATCGGTTTTCATCAATTTTGTTTTCTTCAATGAATCCATTTAGACTTTTTCTAAATTTCTCTTTTATTTTTATAATTCTTTCTTCCTCAAACTTGTCAACATTTTCAAGCAATTCTGAAATAATTGAAATTCTTAGAACAAAATCTTTTTCGATTGATTCTCCTTCCTGGCTTCTAAATTCATTTAGCTTAACGATGCTTTCATCAACACATTTTAAAATTTCCTGCCATTCAGTATCATCTATTTTGTCTTTTTCCTGGGCAATAACTTCAGGCATTTTTGATAAAAGCTGCATATAATCAGTAGTTTTATCTTCACCGATTTCTTCAGCCAAAGATTTTAATTCGGAATAATATTTTTTTGCAATATCTTTATTGATGCTATAAACAGATTCATTACTTTTATTCTCACTATTTAATGAGAAAAACACCTTTCCTCTTTCAAGTTTTTTAGAGATAATATTTCTAATATCAAGGTCTTTTTCATTATAACTGAAAGGCATTCTGGTACTAATGTCAAATTGCTTGCTGTTAAGTGATTTAATTTCAATTGTTATCTTTTTATTTGGAAATTCAACTTCTGATTTCCCAAATCCTGTCATGGATTTTATCATATAATTTATTATTTTAAGCAAAGATAAAAAGAATAGGATAATGCAATGTTTAAAACCTAATTTATAATTTGAATTCAAGTTAGATGTTCGGCAATATTGTTTTAATTTTGTGCTTGTAATCCATAAAAAGTCTTGTCTAATGAAAAAACTAATTTTTATTTTATTGGGTATTTTTCTTTTATCCTGTACGAAAATACAAATTCCGGATAGAGATTTAATAAATTCGTATTTAGATGACTGGCATTTAGCTGCTGCAAATGCTGACTTTGATGGATATTTTGACAAAATAGCTGATGATGGCATTTACATTGGAACTGACCCCACCGAAAGATGGACAAAAGATGAATTTGTAAAAGCTTATAAACCATATTTTGATAAAGGGAAAGCATGGGATTTCAAAGCTATTGAAAGAAATATTGATTTTTCAAAGGATGGAAAAGTTGCCTGGTTCGATGAAAAGCTTGATACATGGATGGGAATTTGCCGAGCTTCGGGAGTGTTAGAATTAATTGATGGAAATTGGAAAATTAAACATTATCATTTGTCGGTAACAATATTAAACGAACGAACAAAAGAGTTTGTTGAAATGAATAAAAAATAGATAAAAATGCATAAAAAAGTATTATTTATTGACACAACTCATACTGTTTTAGAAAAGGAACTATCTGAAATGGGATATACCTGTGAGTATTTTCCTGAATACAAAAGGCAGGAATTTATTAATTGCATTCATGAGTATTTTGGTGTTATCGTAAGAAGTAAAATTAGGTTAGATAAGGAAATATTAGAAAAGGCTGAAAACTTAAAATTTATTGGAAGACCCGGTTCCGGACTCGAAAATATTGATGTAAAATTTGCGGAATCTAAAGGGATTAAATGTGTTAACTCACCGGAAGGCAACAGGTTAGCGGTTGGAGAACACGCTTTAGGTATGCTTTTATCGCTTTTTAATAATATCTGTAAATCCAATCAGGAAGTTAGAATTGGAAAATGGGACAGGGTAGGAAATCGTGGTATTGAACTTAATGGTAAAACTGTTGGAATCATAGGTTATGGTAATACAGGAAGTGCTTTTGCTCAAAATTTAAAAGGATTTGATGTTAATATTATAGCTTACGATAAATATAAATCTGGCTTCTCAAACGAATTTGTTAAAGAAGTAAGCCTAAATGAAATTTTTGAATTTTCTGATATTCTAAGTTTGCATATTCCTTTAACTGATGAAACTCATTATTTGATTAATGATAAGTTTATTAATCAATTTATAAAACAAATTTTCTTTATAAACACCTCTCGTGGGCCAATTGTAAATACCACTGAACTGGTGAAGAATTTGAAATCAGGAAAGGTTCTTGGAGCAGCATTGGATGTTCTCGAATACGAAAAATTATCCTTTGAAATGATTGAATTGAATTCGATACCAGACGTTTTCAAATATTTAATTAATTCAGAAAATGTCCTTCTTTCCCCACATATTGCTGGCTCGACACATGACTCAAACTATAAAATAGCAAAGGTAATTGCTGATAAAGTAAGACAAGAGTTCCATAAAAGTTAAAGAATTTGATAAATTTGCCAAATAATTAAATACAAAATGTTATGAAAGGTTCAGTAGCAATAATGTGTGGAGGCGGGCCAGCCCCGGGAATTAATACTGTAATTAGTTCAGTTGCAAAAGTTTTTTTGCGTGACGGATACCGTGTTTTAGGAATTCAGGAAGGATACAAAGGTCTGTTTGCAGAGAATCCAATTATTCAGGAAATTGACTTTGTATATGCTGACAGAATACATCACCAGGGAGGTTCGGCACTAAGAATGAGCAGGTTTAAACCAAAAGACACAGACTTTAAAGTTGATTTTTTTATCAATCATGGAATAAAATTATTAGTAACAATTGGTGGTGACGACACAGCTTCAACAGCAAATAGAATATCAAAATTTCTTGCCGAGCATAATGTTAAAATTCAAAATATTCATGTTCCTAAAACTATTGATAATGACCTTCCACTCCCCGAAGGCTCACCAACTTTTGGATATCAGTCGGCCAAGCAAGAAGGAGTTAGAATAGCTGCCACTGTTTATGAGGATGCACGCACCAGCGGTAATTGGTTTGTAGTGTCTGCTATGGGTAGAGAAGCAGGACATCTTGCCTTTGGAATTGGCTCTGCTTGTCATTATCCCATGATAATCATTCCTGAAATGTTTTATAATACCAAAATTACATTTGACAAAATTATAGATCTTGTTATTTCATCAATGATTAAAAGACGAATTTTAGGAATTGAATATGGTGTGGCGATTATAAGTGAAGGAGTTTTTCATTTTATGACAGATGAGGAAATAAAATCAACCGAAGTGGACTTTACTTATGACGACCATGGGCATCCGGAACTTGGAAATGTTAGTAAAGCACACATTTTTAACTTATTGCTTCAAAGAAAATTGAAGGTTTTAAATTTGAAAATTAAAAGTCGTCCTGTAGAATTAGGATATGAAATTCGATGTTCACGTCCAATAGCTTTTGATTTAATGTATTGCGGAATACTTGGAATGGGTGTTAAAAAATTATTTGAGCAGGGGTTAACAGGTTGTATGGTTACAGCTGACCCCAAAGGCGACATTTCTCCATTATTCTTAAAAGACGTTGAAGATGAAAATGGCAAAATTAAACCAAGATTAGTGAACGTGAATTCTCAGAAATCAGAGTTAGTTTTTAATCATAGCCTTCAATATTTAACTGAAAATGATTATTCTGAAGCAAAAGAATTTGTTCAAAATCCTGAAAAATTCGATTTTCATAAAATTCTTAATTGGTAATAAAATTTATACTAAATGAAAGCTTGCTTAAAGCAGGCTTTTTTTATAATCTTTAATTGTTTTCCCACATTTGGAATCATCAAGGTTTTATTAAGATAATTCTCAATTTTACTCCTGTTTCTAAATTGCTTAATGCCTTTTTTCATTATGTTTTAGAAAGATATTTCCTGATAATGTAATAATTCTAATATTTGGATTATTCCTTGACATTTCATTTTTACTATTGTATTTTTGCAAGATTAAAATTAGAATAATGAAATATTTAAGCTCTATCTTGCTGATAATACTATATTTTATAAGCATTAATTTATACCCCCAAGAGTTTAAGGATGAAAGCCTTAAAGAAACATTTGAATATCTATATTTTAAAGCTTCATGGGCAGATAAGCTGCAAAGTAAAATTGAAGTTAGATGGGCAACTACAAAAGAAGAAAATTGTGCTGTTTATGAAGTACAAAAAAGTTCCGACAATACAAATTGGGAAACTATATCAAAAACCGAAGGACAAGGTACAGTAGATTTATTGACCATGTATTTTTCGATGGATAATAGCCCGGTTTTCTATCCTGCTGTGAATTTTTATCGACTGAAACAAATTGACACAAAAGGTAATTCAAGGTTTTCACAATGCGTCGAAGTATTCTCATTTCCTAAAAACGATAATTCTGTTGTTGTCTCAACAGGAAAATAGCATTTTGATAAAAATTAAAATTTTTTATTATTATTATGTTTTTCTGAAATTTTACCTATTTTTTCAAAATTTGTTATAGTGTTGTTATAGAGATTATTGTGTGGTTTTTGCTGAAAAAGACTACCTGTTTTCAGGTATATAAAAATACCTGTTTTCCGTGATGCAATTTGTTTTTTTTTGTTATTTATTTGTGATATCAAAAAGGATTAATTACACACTTTATTCCCTTGAGTTTGCTAATTAAAACCCTTTATTGGAAAATCAACCCAATTTGTGCCAACGTGCAAATTTCATCCCCTTGTTAATAGCATGGGGATGTCTTTTATTACAAAGCAAAAGTTTTGTTTCAGAATTGTAAAATGAATATTATTATCAAAGCAACCATTTTTTAAAATAACTGTCTATACTACTATGATATAATGGCAAATTGCCTAAAGGGTAACTTTTATTATTACTAATCGTATATTTGAAATTAATTATTAAATAAGTGTACAAATGTAATTTGAATATGAAAAAAATATTTTTACTTATAATTATCGCTTTTTTTCAACTTCCACTTCTTCATGCTCAGCCTTTTATATTGAAGTCGAAATCAATAAGTGATATTTCAAAAGGTGTTAACTTCGAAAAGAATAAAATTTTTCACCATCAAACATCCGGAACTAAGGGGAGTTGGATTGTACAATTCAATAAATCTCTAATTGCAGGTGGTAATAATCAAGCTGGTGTTGAAACTGATGGCACTTTCATATATACCACAATGTGGAATAGCGATACAATTGTTAAGTATGATATGCTTGCTCATCTTATAGAAAAGTTTACTATTACAGGGGTTTCAAATATTAGAGATCTTGCTTATGACGGTACATATTTTTATGGTGGAAATGTTGACTCGATAATTTATAAAATGAACTTTTCAACTAAAACATTAGTGGGAAAAATATCATGCCCATCAGGCACAGAAGTAAGAAGTATTGCTTATGATGATATTAACGATGGCTTTTGGGTAAGTAATTGGGCGTCTGAAATTGTTTTGGTAAATAAATCAGGAGTTCCACTAAATACAATTCCTGCTCTTTCGCATGAACTGACAAATATGTATGGTTCAGCTTTTGACAATATTACCCCCAATGGTCCTTATCTATGGGTGTTTAATCAAGCAGGAAATTATTGCGACATTGTTCAAATAAGTATATCTACAAAAGAACAAACAGGATTAATTCATGATGCAAGCCTTGATGTAGCAATAAATTCAATTGGTGCAGTTGCTGGTGGACTATTCTCGCATACTGATTCTTTATCGGGTACAACTATTTTAGGTGGTTTATATCAAGGTATTCCTAATGGTGTTTTTGCCTATACATTATCTTCGGTTTATGTTGCGAAAGATGTTGCGGTGACAAAGTTATTATCTCCGGTTACTTCTTGTGGTTTAAGCTCTAATGAAAAAATCAAAGCCAGAATTGAAAATTTCGGATATGATACTTTGGTTGATCTCCAAATATACTTTGTTTATGACACTTTAACCTATATGGATACTTTGCCTTTTAGTTTAAATCCGTATGATTCTTACGACTACATGTTTGATGTTGGATTATTTATGGCTGGTCTTGGAAATTACGAGATTAAAGTATTTACATCTTTACCTAATGATGAAGATTTGTCAAATGATACAATTACTGAAATAATTTCAAATGTATCTCCTTATCCCTCTCCATATTCCAATGGTTTTGAACCCACAGATGATTTAACGGGATGGAAAGTCGAAGATGGAAATACCGATGATTATTCATGGTATTATTCAACAACAGGAGGAAACACAAATCCTTCATGTTATGTTTACTCCTGGAATCCAAATGCTATCACATCTGCTGACGATTGGCTATTTTCAACCTGCCTTAACCTTGTTGCCGGAAAACAATATGCTGTTAAATTTTTAACTAAGGTTGCAATTTCAACATATCCCGAAAGTATGGAACTGGCTATTGGAACACAACCTTATTCTGGTGCAATGACAAAAACAATAAGAGACTTATCCGATATTAACAGTGAAAACTATATTGTAGTTTTTGATTCTTTTTCTGTAGCTACATCAGGAGTTTATTATTTGGGTTGGCACGTTTATAGTGCTGCCGATGACTTTATGCTTTACATTGATGACATTGTTATTGATGAGTCTGTTGGGATTCAGGAGAATTCTAATGATCAGATAATCAGTATTTATCCAAATCCCGCAAAGGATGTGATTTACATTAAATCAAATCAGGAAATAAAGAATATTATTATTTATAATGCAATTGGACAGATGTTGTTAAATAGAAATTTAAAGAATAAATCTCTTAATATTGATATTAGTGAATTTGATAAAGGAATGAATTATATCCGTATAGAAACGGACAAAGGAATAACCATCAAAAAGGTTGGTTTTATTAACTAAGTGTTTATCAAAATTTGTGTTAAAGGGAGTTCATCAAGCTCCCTTTTTTATTTAGGGATTCTCCTGAATAGATGTTTTTTAAATGACCTGAAACCCGAAACTTGAAACCCTTGCATTGAGCGGAGTTTAAGTGTGAAACCTACTCCCCATCATAAGCCCATTTCATATACATGGCTCCCCATGTAAAACCGGCTCCGAATGTTGAAAGAATAATATTATCTCCCTTTTTAAGTTGTTTTTCGTAATCGCTTAGGCATAATGGTAAAGTAGCGGCGGTAGTGTTTCCATATTTTTGAATATTTATCATCACTTGCTCTCTTTTTATTCCCATTCTTTTAGCGGTGGCATCTATAATTCTCATATTTGCCTGGTGCGGTACTAACCAATCAAGAGTATCAGATGTAATATTGTGTTTATTCATCATGTCAACCGAAAAGTCAGCCATTTTTGAAACAGCCCATTTGAAAACAGGTTGACCTTCCTGATAAATAAAATGTTCTCTTGCATCGATAGATTCATGAGATGGTGGTTTAACTGAACCACCTGCTTTTTGATGAAGATGTACTCTTCCTGAACCGTCAGATTGTAAATTAACATCAATAATACCAACATCTTCCAATGTTGGTTCAAGTAAGACTGCTCCGGCACCATCGCCAAAAATAGGACATGTTGCTCTATCGGTATAATCAACTATGGACGACATTTTTTCTGCTCCAACAACAATAACCTTTTTTTGAGTCCCTGCTTCAATAAATTTTGAAGCAACAGTGAGAGCATATAAAAATCCAGAACAACCTGCATTTACATCAAAACCAAAAGCATTTTTTATTCCAACTTTATCGGAAATGATGTTGGCAGTTGCCGGAAAAAGATGGTCGGGAGTAACAGTTGCACAAATTAATAAGTCAATTTCTTCAGGAGAAGTTTTTGTTTTTTCAAGAAGCTGCCGAACTGCCTTTTCAGCCACAAAAGATGTACCTTCACCTTTTTCTTTAATAATTCTTCTTTCTTTTATACCAATTCTGGTCATTATCCATTCATCGGATGTGTCAACCATTTGGCTTAATTCCTCATTAGTAAGAATATAATCTGGGACATAAGCACCAATTCCTGTAATTGCAGCTCTGATATTTGTCATTTATTTATTTTATTTTTTCGCAATGTTAATCATTAATTTTGTTATTATACTTGTTGATGGCATTTTTTATTTTCTCTGATAGCTGAGCTTTATAAACATCTTTTGATAAAAGTATCATGTTTTTAAAGGCTATAGCATTTGAAATTCCGTGTCCGATTAAAACAGTGGAGTTTATTCCTAAGATTGGAGTTCCACCGTAATTTTCATAATTAAATCTATCGAAAAATTCATCCGTAAGACCGCGTTTCATCATTAAACGATAAATCGCTTCTGATTGCTTTAAAACAATATTTCCGGTGAAGCCGTCGCAAACCACAACATCAGCAGTATCTTTAAATAAATCACGACTTTCTACATTTCCAACAAAATTAAAATCTTCGGAGTCTTTCATCAGGCGAAAAGCTGACTGACAAAGAAGATTTCCTTTTTCATCTTCGTGTCCTATGTTTAACAAACCTACTTTTGGATTTTTTATGCCGAAAACATATTTAGAATAAAGTGAGCCTAAAATTCCAAATTGGTATAAAACATCCGGCTTAGTGTCGGGATTAGTTCCAACATCAAGAATAATATTAAATCCTCCATCTTCTTTAGGTACACCCGCTGTTGTGCAAGGGCGAATAATTCCGGGAACTGAGTTTATGGCATAAATTGAACCAACCAGCATTGCACCAGTATTTCCAGAACTTGAAAAAGAATCAATATTATTGCTTTTTAAGAGTTTAAATCCAACTGCTATACTTGAGTCCGGTTTTTTTGAAAACACTCGTGTTGGATGTTCATGCATTTCAATAACCTCTGATGCATGAACAATTTCAAAATCATTGGGGTTACCATTTTGCTCTTTTAGCTCGGCAAAGATTTGTTTTTCATCTCCAATTAAAACTATTATATCATCATCAGAAAGCTCAGTACTGGCCAATATAGCACCTGCTATAGATTCCTTAGGTGCAAAATCACCGCCCATTACATCAATTCCAATTTTCATACAATAAAATTAAGTGAATAATAATTTCTTCTCGAAAACTATACTGCTGAAACTTTTTCAATAGCTAATTTACCTTTGTAAAACCCACATTCACTACATACTCTGTGATAAATGACTGAAGCTCCACAATTTGAACAAGTTATTACGGTTGGTGCTGTTGCTTTGTAATGAGTTCTTCTTTTGTCTCTTCGTGTTTTTGATATCTTTCTTTTTGGGTGTGCCATGATTATTCTTAATTTAATATTTTACTTATTGTCTTCCTTTTTAAGTTCTTGTAAAGCGTTCCATCGTGGATCAACTTCTTGTCTTTTACCACCTCTATAGATTAATTTTACCACTTCCTCATTGCATAATGAATTTCCATTTTCATCATCAGGGTGAACTTTTTTTATTGGCAACATTAATTTTATAAACTCATAAATATATTGCCGTATATCAATTTCATAGGCAGATTCCGGAACAATTACAATCTCATCAGTTTCTTCATACTCTTCATCACCAAATTTAATGATAAGCATTTCTTTGCCTTTAATCGGAAAATCAAAACTGTCAAGACATCTGTCACAACATAAATTTAAATAACCTTTAAACTCAAAATTAAAAACCAATATTCTCGGTTTTTTATCAAGTAAGAGTTTTAAATATACGTTTGACCCTAATATTTCAGTCTCCCCGAAATCATTGAAGAACTCTTTAACTATTTGAAATTCATACTCGTGAATCTCATCACTCAATCCACTAAAATGGATTACAAATTGTTTTTGGTAATCCTTCATTTACTAAAAAAATTAGCGTGCAAAAGTATAAATTTATATTTTCATAAGCAAATTATATTTAAGCATAATCAAATCAGAGTGTTGAGAGTAATGTTTTGTAAGTTGATTGGTCAATTTTCAAGTCAGATCCAACTATTGCTATAAGCTATACGAAATTATTGCACAATAAATTTGTTTACGAACATCTTTTTCTGTTGTTCCCCAAAAGGATTTTATTTTTAAATGTTGTTTTATCCATTTGATTGCACAGCACTACTGTGGATTTATTGGTTTTCTTTGAGTAAATGCACCTAAACTTCAGCTTCGATTTAGCTGGGATAACAAAAAATGCTGAGAGCTTTGTGATATAATAAAGCCTCTTGAAATCAATTAGCCACTATAGAAAATATAATAAACAACTGTCTTGTATGGGATAAAATCCATAGCATTTACGTCATTGACCGTAGCTGCTGTAGTGTGGATGAATAATTACTATTAAATCGCATAAACTATCCCGGTTTGTTAATTGACCGAAAACCATGCAAAGTAATTGACTCCAACATGTGAAATGTTTGATGTGTCTATTGCCATTATATTTTTTGACCAACTCATCAAAAATGCGTTGTGGCAAGAATTGGATTAATTGAGCGAAAACATATTTTCCATTATTCAATATCCCTTTCGAGATAAGAACATTTGCTTGTAGAAATTATTGTTTCTACTTCTTTATAAATAATTTCAGTAATTTCTTTGATATATCTTTCCATTTCTTTCTCATTATCTCCCCTTGTCATAATACCCAAAAGAAATGGTTTCGGGTGAATATAAACAATTCCAAAATGATGAAGTTGATTTACTTTAAGTTCATGATTGGAGATAGGAATTCCATTACTTCCATATTTATGAGCAACTTTAATGTTCTCCGGAATACTTTTCCTAATACCATGACCAAAACGAGAATCTGATAAAATCTCAAGTGCATAATTCGACATTTCTTCATTCAAATAAGATGCATTATATAAGACTCGGAAAAAACTGGAATATTGCTTTACTCCAATTATATCATCATAAAATGAAACATTATTATCCATGCGATATCCAAGATCCCTTTCAACTTGATGAACATAATCTTCCGTTAAGTAGTCTAATAATAAAAAAGTTGCCTCATTGTCTGAGTTTAATATCATATAATGAATTAATTCGTCAACTGTGTAACCGTTTCCGGGAGTAAGCAATGACCTAAGTTTGTCTGTTGAGGCATCCATACCTTTTATTTCGTTTTCCCGACTTCCTGGGAATACAATAATTTTTTTAAGAGCTTCGGGTTTACCTTCCGCTTTTTTTAAAGCAGCAATCATAACAGGCACTTTCATTAAACTTGATGGACTAAACTTACTGTATTCATTAATTCCAAATTTATAATTCGTGCTAAGGTCTCTAAAATATACTGCTATTTCAACTCCCGGTTTGATAGTGTTTTGTTTGACATATTTTTTTATTTTTTCTTCAATTTTACTTGTTTCACACATATTAATATCCCTAAATATTTTATTCCCTGCCAAAGGGTTTAAAAAAGGATAAGATTGTGAGGAAGGATTTGGATATTTCTCAATTATTTTATTATTTGCGTCTCTTTCAATGAATTTTGTTTTCTTAGAACCTGAAAGCAAAAACCCAATAAATATCCCAATCACAAAAACAATGGGTACTATGTATCCCATACGTTTTTTCACCTTTTTTGGGGGAGGTGTTTTTGAGTAATTATTTATTTTTCCCAAAATTACATTTATACAAACCGATTACATAGACAACGTTAATTCAAAAACCGTTGCTTACAAAAATAAAATAAATTACGAATTGTGCAATTATTTAAACCTATATTAAGCAAAAAAGGAGCATTTGCTCCTTTTTTTATTTTAATTATTTAAAAACTTTTTCACCAGAAAATCATTTTGATTGGTGATTTTCAATAGATAAATCCCCTTATCAAATTTATCAACATTTAAAGTTATTATGTGTATATCAGACTGTGGTTTAATTTCTTCTCTATAAATAGCCTGACCTAATAAATTGATGATTTCAACATTTAAAGTTTTTCCGCTTTGATTATAAAGAATTGTTTGCAATGAACTGCCTGATTTATATGGTTGCTCAAAAACTATTGATTTTTCATTCTTCTCTTTATCAACAAATATAATATCACTATAACTAAATACTCCATCAAAATCTGTCTGTTTTAACCTATAATAGCTTAATCCATCATAAGGATTATTATCAATTAGTGAATAATTGTTTTCAGTTGAGGAATTACCAGCACCTTTAATATTTGAAAAATTATCCCATGAGTTCAGGTCATAGCTTTTTTCAATAGTAAAGAAATCATTATTAGTTTCAGATGCGGTTGTCCAGTTTAACATTACTTCGCCATTTTCTTGAATTTGGGCAGTGAAACTAATTAATTCTATTGGTAAGGCTGTTGCTTCAGAATTACCTACACCAAAATTAGCAATTTCATCTATATTATAACTAGTTTGTGAACCTGAACCGGCATATTCTAAAACCTTAAAATGATAAATAATTCCAGCAGTTAGGTTATCAACAAAAACCCTTCCTTTAGCTCCTGACCCTTGATAAATAACATAGGTTCCCGCTCCTATTTGAGTACCACTTCCAAAAGTTGTGCTGCCGGTATATGTTGTACCATTGATAGGATTACTAGCTGCACCACTGGCTTTCATTAAAAGTATTTGTCCGCTACCATTTCCGGCGATCCATGAAATTTCCATTTGATTTGGTCCAGTTGTTCCCCATTTAATACCAGATGCCTGGGTAGTTGGAGCATCTGCAACTGTGGATTCGGTTTTTGTAGCAAGAGTACCATCTGTTTTATAATTATAGGTTGCAGGATCTGCTCCTATAGCATAGGGGATGATTGCAAAACTATATTGAGTGCTTGCCGATAATCCCGTAATCTGGCGTGTAGTTCCTGTTACTTCAGCTGCAACAGTTGTTCCAGTTGGCAATCCGGTAAAACTAGAATAAATTATTCCATCCACAACTCCAGTTGCAGTTGGTGCCGAAGAACCTTCTTTTTGCAATATAATATATCCATAAGCACCGGTTGCGCCATTCCATGATAAATCAATTGTTGAACCTGAGGTAGCAGTTGTAGTAACACTGGAAGCTTGAGTTGAAGGTTCGGTAGAAAGTGTCCAGAATTCAACATTAGAACCATAACCATCACCAGCACTATTAGATGCATAAGCCCTGACATAATAATGAGTTTCATCAACAAGTGATGTTAATGAGCTAGCAAAACTACCTGTTCCTGCTCCATTAGTAGTATAACTGTTTGAAGTCGTTGGATCTGTAGATGTATTCCAACAAACACCTCTTGCAGTTACTGATGCCCCTCCATTAGAAGTAACATTACCACCTCCGCTTGCTGTGGATGAAGTAATACTTGTAATTGATGAAGTAGTAACAGTTGGAACAGATGCAGTGCCTGTTCCTTGAATAGAGAAATTATATGGGTTCTCGGTTTGGTCATTATTACCTATTGAAATAGTTGCAGACTTTGTTCCGCTGCTTGTTGGTGTAAAAGCTATTTTAAATGTAGTTGAACCACCACTATATGCTATTGGAACAGTTGGTTGAGTTGCAACTGTAAACATAGATGCATCAGTGCCTCCAATAGTAATATATTCATTAGTGCCAATATCTACTAAAAACAATCTGCCTTTGAGAACAAAGGAAGGTCCAAATTTGTTATTTTGTATTGTATAAGTTACTTTTGATGTTGCGTTAATTGCAACATTTCCAAAATCTGTTGAATCAGATGTAGAAGGTATTGCATCACCATCTGCAATAGGAGAAATTGCACTGCCACCATACATATCCATTTCAGGAAAAACTAAGGTAACATAAGCCTGGTCAATATAATCATAATTAGAAGCAGCAAAAACATAAATTTCTGACTGGGAATTGTCTGTATTATTTGCAATAGGACTACATCTTACATAAATTGTTCTTGTTTCACCCGCAGTATTTGGTACAAAAGATTTATTATTTCCCCAGGTTGATTTTCCATCCACAGAAATTTCAAATGAGGGGCTACCACTCCATGTCCCGTCATCTATATAAGCTTGCACATATATTGTTGAAGCTCCAGCAGCTCCTATTACAACATCAAAACTATGAGTCTCATCGGTAGAAGTAAGTATCTCAATATTCCCAAGGTTTAATGTAGTTGGGGTTATATCAATTGTAGGATCCTGAGCAAATAAAATATTTAAAGAAAATATTAAATAAGTAATAATGAATAATACACCTTTTATTTTCATAATGATAAATTTAATTTTTACAAGTAAAATGGGCACAAATTTAACATTAATTTGCACACTAAGGAGATTTAATACAACATTAAATTTTCCTTACCTTATGACAACAAAATTATCATAAAGGTTGCAAAGCTGGAACATATAAACAAAGAAGTCCACAAACACTTCTATTTAAAATAAAGCTAATTGGAAATGTAATAATTAATACTAAATCTCTAACATCATTATACTAATTTTCTACAGGCTTGATAATTATAAGCTGTTTATACAGATGCACCAAACAAGTTTGGAAGTAGTAATGCAGTAAAAACAGGCTTAGAAATTTTGCATAATTATTCCGTTTCAGTATATAAAAAATTAATTTTCTGATTTCTTTAAAAAAAATTGCCAAACCAATTTTTTTATCATATCTTTGACCACTTGGTTAAACCAATTGTTTAAACTATTTGATTAAAATCAAATAAAATGAAAGAAATTGATAAAAGTACGGAGGCTAAAATTCTTACAGCAGCCCATAAAGTATTCGTAAACAAAGGCTTTGATGGAGCAAGAATGCAGGAAATTGCAGATGAAGCTGAAATAAATAAGGCTCTTCTTCATTACTATTTCAGGTCGAAAGAAAAATTATTTGAGTCTATTTTTGAAGATGCAATGGGCAAATTTGTACCAAAAATATTTGAAACTTTTGCTTCTGATGCAGGTTTTTTAAAAAAGATTGAAATTTTCGTTGAAAATTATATTGATTTAATTCTTGAAAATCCTTTAATCCCAATTTTTATTCTTCAGGAAATAAATCGAAATCCTGAACGAATTGTAAATATGATAATTTCGAAAGGAGCAAATCCCCAATTACTTCAGCTATTGATTCAAAAGGAAGTTGATTCCGGCATAATTAAACCCATTGATCCAAGACAATTGTTTGTTAATATACTGAGTTTATGCATTTTCCCATTTGCCGGAAGACCTTTAATTCAAGGTGTACTTTTTCAAAACAATAAAGAAGAATATGAAAAATTTCTTATTTCAAGGAAAAAGGAAGTTTCAGTGTTTATTATTAATTCAATAAAAAACTAATGACTATGACTAAAAATAAATTATTTATCGCCTTAATTTTTTGCTCTGTTGGGTTGTTTGCTCAGAAACCTGACACTATAACTTTAGATTATTGTCATAATCTGGCTATAAAAAACTATCCTGTTTCAAAACAAAAGGAGCTTTTTATTCAAAAGAATGCTTTGGCAGTAAAAAACCTTAAGAAAAATTATCTTCCTCAGTTAAGTGTGAATGCACAGGCGACATATCAATCGGATGTAACAGCTATTGAGCTTGATTTTTCTGAGATGAAAGTTGATATTCAAATACCTGGCTTGCCAATTCCAATACCGGAATTGCCAATTGAAATCACAGGACCAGACATGCCTGAAGTTGCTAAGGATCAATACAAAATGTCTCTTGATGTTAATCAGGTTATTTATGATGGTGGAGTAACAAACAATCAAAGGAAAATTGAAGATATTGATTTACAAATTAATAATCAAAGTGTTGATGTTGAGCTTTTTTCGATAAAACAAAATATTAATGACGTTTTCTTTACTCTTTTTCTTCTTCAGGAAAACAAAAAACTAATTGAAGTTTCAAAAGAAGAAATTAACTCTCAATTGAAAAAAATCCAATCAGGTATTGATAATGGTGTTATTTTAAAATCAAATTCTTATGCCATCGAAGCTGAAATAATTAAACTTGAGCAAAAACAAATTGAAGCTGAAAATGGTATTTTAACTGCTTTCAAAATTCTAAATGAATATTGCGGGACAGAGTTCTCCGAAAATTCGCTTATCATGCTTCCGGAGCAACAAATTACAGCCAACTCTCTCAATAACAATCGTCCTGAATTGACATTATTCGATTTTCAAAAACAAAAAATTACTGCTTCAAAAAAATTGATTTCAACTAAAACAAGACCTAAAATGTATGGTTTTGGTCAAGTTGGCTATGGAAATCCGGGATTAAATATGTTTTCTGAAGGCTTTAATTCTTATTATATAGTCGGAGCAAGAATTTCATGGAATATATGGGACTGGAATCAAAGCAAAACGGATAAGAAAATTCTGGACATTCAAAATAAAATAATTGACAGCAAAAAAGAAACCTTTGAGAAAAACATAAAAATTGCAGGAGAAAATAGTATCTCTGCTATTTCAAATTACGAATTACTTATTCAAAAAGACAATGAAATTATTGAATTGCGAACCAAAATAAAGGAAACGGCAGCATCACAACTTGCTAATGGAGTTATAACTTCATCCGAATACATTTCTGAACTAAATGCTGAAACTCAGGCAAAGTTAAATTTACAGTACCATAAAATTCAACTTACAAAAGCAAAGATTAATTATTTAACGATTACAGGAAATATGTAAAAAAATCCTAAAACCGAATATCTAAATTCTAAACAAATGCAAAATATGAACACAATAAAAAAAATCACATTTCTAGTTCTGGCTTCAATCACTTTATTTTCATGTTCAAATGGTGATGATAAATCTGATGCGTATGGGAATTTTGAAGCCACAGAAACCACAATTTCATCAGAAGCTAATGGGAAACTTTTAATGTTTAACATTGAAGAAGGGCAGCAATTGAAACAGGGTCAAAAGATTGGACTTATTGATACAACCGATTTGTCATTAAAAAAGGAACAATTAACAGCTCAACGGGAAGCGGTTTCTACAAAAGTTGCTTCTGTTCTTTCAC
This sequence comes from Saprospiraceae bacterium, assembly GCA_021739805.1. Next base: position 26,622 of record JAIPBB010000004.1, read on the forward strand.
AAATTGAAGTCTATAATCAGCAGAAAAAAAATCTTCTAATAGATAAATTGAGAATTGAGAAAATGCTTAAAGATGAAGCAGCAACGCAAAAACAACTGGATGACATTAACGGAGCAATTGATGTAATTGAGAAAAATATTAGTGCGATTAAAACACAAAATAGTGGAATCCTAAATGAGCTGGAAGCTTTTGATAAACAAATTGAACAAGTCAGTTTAGCTATTAGCAAATGCTATTTGAAAAATCCAATTAACGGAACCGTGTTGGTTAAACTTGCCGAAAAAGATGAAATTGTTAATATGGGAAAACCACTCTACCAAATAGCTGATTTAACTAATATGGAATTAAGAGTTTATGTTAGCGGAACACAGTTGGCAAATATTAAACTTGGACAAAAAGCTGATGTTCTTATTGACAAAACTGAAACAGAAAATAGGAAGCTTGAAGGAAAAATAAGCTGGATTTCATCTAGTGCTGAATTTACACCTAAAGTAATACAAACTAAAAAAGAAAGAGTAAATATGGTTTATGCTGTGAAAGTAGTTGTGAAAAATGATGGAACACTGAAGATTGGAATGCCGGGGGATGTTTTGTTTAAGTAGGTAGAAGGCGAAAGGCAAAGTAGAAAGGCAAAAGGCAAAAGTAGAAAGGCAAAAGTTGTGGAAAATAGATTAATGTTTAAGAATAAATTGAATATCGAATATCGAACGCTGAATAATGAATAATGAAGTTGAAAGGCAAAAGTGAGCAGGAGAACGAGAGAGTAGGAAAACTGGCAATAATATTGAAATTAATTAGCATTAATAGTCAAACCGAGTTGAAAAACCCGGAAATGGGGAGCATAAAGTTAAATAACAAAAGAAAATATTATTTTCAAATTAGCACCGTAGGTGCGATATATTTGTAGAAAAATCAACATGAAAAATGAAAGAGTGCCGTAGGTACGAAATAGTAAAAAGCAAATATTACATAAAATGCTAAATTAACAGATTTACAGAATTTTGAAAAAACTTGTCATTGGTAATACCACGCTTTGATAAATTGTGATTGTTTAAGAAATCTTGCAGCGTGGTGTATCGAGGGATGACGAAAGAGGCAGAAGACAAAAACTAAGAATAAATTGAATATCGAATATCGAATAATGAATTATGAAGTTTAAAAGGCAAATGGCAAAATGGAAACTAATCAGTCAATTCAAAGCGTCATTGCGAGGGAGGAACGACCGAAGCAATCCGCTGAAATTATGAGTAAATAAGAATAGAAACAGATTGCTTCGCTTCGCTCGCAATGACGGAGGCTATAAGCAACGAGTAACGAGTAACGAGAAACGACAAACGAGCAACGAGCAACGAGAAACAAGAAACGAGAAACATTGATACACGCAAATAACATATCAAAAACATACGGTAAAGTTCAGGCTTTGAATAATATCTCTTTCTCTGTTGAGAAAGCTGAGTTATTTGGGCTGATTGGACCTGATGGTGCAGGAAAAACCAGTTTGCTGAGAATTCTTACTACACTTCTTTTGCCTGATAGTGGAACGGCAACTCTCAACAACCTTGATGTTGTTAAAGATTATAAAAAACTCCGAAATATTATTGGTTATATGCCGGGGAGATTCTCACTTTATCAAGATTTAACTGTTGAAGAGAATCTTAAGTTTTTCGCCACAGTTTTTGGAACTACCATTGAAGAAAATTATGATTTGATTAAAGATATTTATTCTCATATCGAAGCATTTAAAAACAGATTAGCAGGAAAGCTTTCAGGTGGTATGAAACAAAAGCTTGCTTTATCTTGTGCCCTAATTCATAAACCAAAAATTCTTGTTCTCGATGAACCAACAACTGGAGTTGATGCTGTTTCACGGAAAGAGTTTTGGGAAATGCTGAAAAAACTAAAGGAAAATGATATTACAATTATTGTATCAACTCCTTATATGGACGAAGCGAGCTTGTGTGACAGAGTTGCCTTAATCCAAAACGGAGAAATTCTTTCAATTGACACTCCGGAAAATATCGTAAATGAATACGAAAAAGAATTGTTTGAAATTCGCTCTGATAATTTATACAAGCTTATCAAAGACCTGAGAGAATTTGAAAATACTGAATCAGTTTTTCCTTTCGGGCAATTTTTACATTATACTGATAAAAACGAAACTTCTGATTTGAATTTAATATTAAAATATCTTGAAAACAAAGGACACACAAATATTATTATTAATAAAACAAAAGCGAATATCGAAGATTGCTTTATGAAGTTGATGTCAACAATCGAAAAATGAACAAAGAACACGAAATAATAAAAGTCGAAAATCTGGTAAAGAAATTTGGGAATTTCACTGCTAATGATAATCTGAATTTTAGTGTTTATCAAGGTGAGATTTTTGGATTTCTTGGTGCAAATGGTGCAGGAAAGACGACTGCAATGAGAATATTGTGTGGTCTTTCGAAACCAACATCAGGAATTCTTAGTGTTGCCGGATTTGATGTTTATAAAGAAACCGAAAAGATTAAGAAAAATATCGGCTATATGAGCCAAAAGTTTTCGCTTTATGAAAATTTAACTATTGCTGAAAACATTAGATTTTATGCAGGAATTTATGGAATGTCGAAAACATATATTAAAGAAAAAACGGAAAAAGTATTAAAACGATTAGATTTTTATGACTCAAAAGATAAGTTGATTTCCTCTCTGCCATTGGGATGGAAACAAAAATTAGCTTTTTCAATTGCAATTTTTCATGAACCAAAAATAGTTTTCCTTGATGAGCCAACCGGTGGTGTTGACCCAATAACAAGGAGGCAATTTTGGGATATGATTTATGAAGCAGCAAATGATGGAATCACTGTTTTTGTAACAACACATTATATGGATGAGGCGGAATATTGCGACAGAGTAACAATTATGGTTGATGGCCGAATTGATGCATTAGACACACCGGAAAATTTAAAGAAACAATTTAATTCGAAAAATATGGATGAGGTATTTGTAAAATTGGCTAGGGGGAAATAAACGTAGAGACAAGACATGCATTGTTTTTAATAAAAAATTACATAAAATTAACAGAACAAGATAATGAAACGATTCATCGGATTTGTAAAAAAAGAATTCTACCACATATTCCGCGATAGTAGAACAATGTTGATATTGTTTGCTATGCCTATCGCTCAAATCCTGATTTTTGGTTTTGTTGTTACAAATGAAATTAAAGATGCAAACATTGCAATTCTTGACAATTCAAAAGACCATATTACAGAAGAAATTACGAATAAAATTTTATCATCGGGATATTTCATAAATGTAAAAAACCTGAAAAGTGCTGATGAAATTGACGAAATATTTAAAAGTGGAAAAGCAAAAGAAGTAATTGTCTTTGAACAGAATTTTGCGAAAAAACTTTTAAAAACCGGAAAAGCAAATATTCAATTAATTGCGGATGCCTCTGATGCGAATTTAGCAAATCTTATTTCTAATTATACAACAGCGATAATTCGAAATTACTCTCAATCAATAACTGTAAACCAATCAGCCCCTTTGCAAATAATCGCTGAGCCTAGAATGATGTATAATGAAAGCCTTGAAGGAGTTTATATGTTTGTGCCAGGAACAATTGCTCTAATTCTGATGCTTGTTTCGGCTATGATGACATCAATTTCAATCACACGAGAGAAAGAAATGGGAACAATGGAAGTACTTTTGGTTTCTCCATTAAAGCCAATTCAGATAATCCTTGGAAAAGTTACTCCATATTTAGGTCTTTCATTTATTAATGCAGTATCCATAATTTTACTGGGGAAATTTGTTTTTGGTATTCCTATTCACGGCAGTGTAGCTTTGCTTCTTTTTGTGAGTATTCTTTTTATTATTATGGCATTATCATTAGGAATATTTATTTCAACTGCAGCAAAAAACCAACAGGTTGCAATGTTTATTTCAATGTTTGCCTTGATGCTGCCAACTATACTTTTGTCAGGATTTATTTTCCCAATTGAAAATATGCCTGTGGTTTTACAATGGTTGGCTAATTGCATGCCGCCAAAATATTTTATTATAGCTATTAAAAACATAATGCTGAAAGGAACCGGATTTTTCTATATCTGGAAAGAAATTTTATTTATCGCCGGCTTGACTGTAGTTTTTATAGTCTTAAGCCTGAAGAAATTTAAAGTACGATTGGAGTAGGTCAATGATGCAATGATGCAATGATGCAATGATATAATGATATAATGATGTAATGATAAAATACTAAATGTCTATGTACTAAAAGTCTAAATAATGTCAGCAAGAAAACTACCCTGAAATGAAAATCAATATTTGTCGGGTTTTCCTGCAGACATTAAATACTAAAAGTCTATGTACTAACAATCTAACGACTATGTACTAACAATCTAACTACTAAAAAAAATGAAAACACTGTTTTACATAATTCAAAAGGAGTTTATCCAGATTTTCAGGGATAAAACTATTTTGCCGATACTTTTTATTTTGCCAATTGTTCAGCTTATAATTTTAGTAAACGCTGCAAATCTTGAAATGCAGCATATAAAAATGTATATTGTCGATAAAGACTTATCATCAACATCAAGGCAATTATGCAGCAAATTTGAAGGTTCGCCATTTTTTCATATCACCGAGCAGTCATTTTCAATTGATGAAGCTGAAAAAGAATTAAAAAAGGATAATGCTGATATTATTCTACACATTCCAAAAGGTTTTGAAAAGGATTTATTAAAAAACAAAAAATCAAAGATTCAATTATTGATTAATGCCATAAACGGAACAACTGCAGGCTTAATAAATTATTATTCAACTTCCGTAATTATTGATTTTAATAAAGATGTTATTGTAGATTGGATTGGTCTTCCTGACAAAGAGAAATTATCGGGAATAAATGTTAACAGTTCGTTTTGGTATAATCCTGAAATGAAGTACAAAGTCTATATGCTCCCGGGAATTCTTGTTATTTTAGTTACAATTATCGGTATGTTTTTAACAGCTTTGAACATTGTCAGGGAAAAAGAAATGGGGACGATTGAACAAATTAATGTTACTCCAATTAAGAAACATCAATTTATTATCGGTAAGCTAATTCCATTTTGGTTGATAGGTCTTTTCGAGTTTTTCTTTGGTTTATTGATAGGTTATTTATTTTTTGATGTTCCGGTAGTAGGAAGCTTATGGTTGCTGTTAGGAATTACTTGTGTTTATTTATTTGTTGTTTTAGGGTTAGGTTTATTATTATCAACAATTTCTCAAACGCAGCAGCAGGTAATGTTTATAGCATTCTTTTTTATGTTGGTTTTTATATTAATGAGTGGTATTTTCACCTCAACCGAAAGTATGCCGGATTGGGCACAAAAAGTTAATGTGATTAATCCTTTCCTTTATTTTATGAGAGCCATCAGGATGATTCTTCTTAAAGGCTCAGACTTTTTTGATATAATGAAAGATTTTATCGCACTGAGTATTTATGCTGTTATTGCTATCAGTATGTCGGTTTGGATGTACAGGAAAAGAGCATAGGAAGCTGAACTACAATATTTACTAACTGATGTTACAAGCACAAAATATTTCAACTTTGATTTTCGTTATCAAATAAATCTTGCACTATGAGAAATCTAAAAATTTTATTCCTGTTTATTTTTATAGTATCATTAACTCCGGCAAAAGCAATTTCGCTTAAAGATGCTATTAAACAAAATTTAATCTCAGTTAACATTAAAGGAAAACGGGGTGAAAGCAGCCACTACGGCAAATGCATAAGCCTGGAGATAAAGAATCTGACTAATAAAAGTCAAAAAATTGAACTTTCTCCCGGGCTGTTTCTTATGCCTGAAGATTCAAGCGTTCAACGAATGATGGTTGCCGAAGAACAGTTAATAGTTCTTAATCCCTCAGCTTCAAAAAAGATGACAATCAATGCCTTTTGCACTCAAATGTCTAAATCTTCTCCAAGTGATGATTTAGCATTCAATACAGGAAAGATGGCAACAGGACATTTATTGGAACTGACGCAACTGATAAGTAAACACAAGTTTAGTTCGTCTGCAGCTCAGAATGCAATTTGGTGCATTACTGATAAAAATGATATTTATGGAATTTGCAGTAATGATGAGAATGAGAATAAAATTCTTCGTGAATATGTTAGCAAGGCAACAGGACAGCCTTTAAATAAAGTGTTTTATAAAACTACTGCAAGCTCTGGAGAAAACCATGATGATTATTGGCAAACTCATAGTTCAAAAGAGAAAATCACATATAGGGACACAGTTGTTTATTCAAACCGTGATGGAGGGACATATTCCCTTATTATGTTTGCTGAAGATAGCACAGAAATGATAGTATTTTTTAAAGACAGGTATATAAGACCAAACAATAAAACGACACAAAGTTTTTCATTAACTTATTCATCATTTCCAATTGGGAAATACTATTTTCGAATAACAAAAGACAATAATGAGATTATTTATAATAAAGAAATTATTATTAAGGCAGCAGAATGATTACAGGTTGAGAACCAATTAAAATAACCAAAGTTCAAAGAGTGCTATTATTCGTTAATTCATATGCAAATGTTAAATTGTTAAACTGTTAAATTGTTAAATTAAGTCAATATAACTATTTTTAGTTGTTTCTCCCCTTATCCTTTTCTTCCCTTCATCCACTCACTTGCTCAAAGCTACCGTCATTGCGAGCGAAGCGAAGCAATCTGTATATACTTGCTGCTCTTCATTTCAACGGATTGCTTCAGTCGTTCCTCCCTCGCAATGACGCTTTGAATTGGCTCTTCCGTTCTTCTTTGTCTTTTGCCTTTCGACCGAAGGGAGTCCGTCTGGATGCCTTTTACCTTTCTACTTTTGCATTAGCCTTCTCCTTAGCCTTCTCCTAATTTATTCAATACTTCAATCCATAATAGTAATGAATGCTTATCTTTGCTAATCAATAATCAACAATGAGCAAAAAAGAACTTCGTAAATACATATCCGGGTTAAAGAAACATCAACTTGAAGATCAAATAATCAACCTTTATTCAACATTTAAAGAAGTAAAGGAGTTTTATGATTTCTCCTTTAATCCAAATGAAGCAAAGCTCGTTGAAGAATGTAAATTTAAAATTTCAAAAGAATATTTCCCTGTTTCAAAGCGAAAGCCAAAAGCCCGCCGTTCTGTTGCTCAAAAATACATTCGTCATTTTATTAAACTTGGGATGGAATCATCACTAATTGCGGATATTATGCTTTATAATATTGAAATAGCACAATCATTTTCATCAGAGAAAAAAAACTTAAGTGATTCATTTTATACAAGCATTCTCAAATCTTTTGAAGAAGCAATTAAATATATTAATGAAAACGGATTGCAAAATAGTTTTAATTCACGGATTTTTATACTCAAAAACAATCCCAAATTTAGTAAAGTAGGGAGACTTAATCTGCAGGTTGATACATCAGTTTGCAAAATGCCAAATCTTTAGTAACATTAAAAATGACATTAATAATTTGAGAATAACACCTAAAAAGATATTTTTATCTAAAATTTATTAAAAATCAAAATCCTTAGATTCAGCTCTATTTTGCTTTTCGTATTCGGTACAATTTATTTCAACCGAAAGTTCTTTTTCGGGTTTTTCAAAATCGCCAATCGAGATATTTAATGATTTATCAGCATAAACTCTTTTCATATATAAAGCCCAAATAGGTAAAGCCATATTTGCACCTTGTCCAAGTGTGATGCTTCTGAAATGAACTCCCCTGTCTTCGCAACCAACCCAAACACCTGTAACCAAATCGGGTGTTAAGCCCATAAACCAACCATCAGATTGATTTTGAGTTGTACCGGTTTTTCCGGCTATTGGATTAGTAAAACCATATCTATATCTTAAACGCTGTCCGGTTCCCGATTGAACAACTCCTTTCATAAGGTCGAGCATGAGATATGCAGTTTCTTCACTCATTGCTTCTTTTTGTTTGGGAATGAATGTTTCTATAACATTTCCGTTTTTATCTTCAATTCTTGTAATAAATGTTGGCTCAATATAAACTCCTTTATTAACAAAAGTGCTTTGTGCTCCAACCATTTCATAAACCGACAAACTTGGAGTTCCAAGGCAAATAGCAGGAACAGGTTCGATATTCGACACATCAATACCCATGTTTGCGGCAAGTTTCAAAACTCCCATCGGAGAATGGCGTTTTATCAAATAGGCTGAAACTCTGTTTATCGAGTTTGCAAGAGCTTCTTTTAAAGTAACCATCTGCCCGTCTTTGTAATCACCGGAATTTCTAGGCTCCCAGTATTTTCCAGTTGGAAGTTCAATACTAACCTTAATATTAGGAACCTTAGTACAGGGAGAGTATTCTCCCTCCGACATTGCCAGTGCATAAACAAAAGGTTTGAAAGTTGAACCAACCTGTCTTTTTCCCTGTGATACCTGGTCGTATTTAAAATGTTTATAGTTTATGCCGCCAACATAAGCTCTTACATAACCTGTATGTGGCTCTATTGACATTAGTCCTACTCGTAAAAAATACTTATAATAAAGTATGGAATCCATCGGAGTCATAATAGTGTCAAACTCTTCCCATTGGTCTTGATTCCATCGGAAAACTGTCATTTGAGTAGGAGTATTAAAAATCTTTTTGATAGTATCAGGATCAACTTTGTTAACATTAAGCCAATAGTATCTATCGGAACGTTTCATGGCTTGGTTCATAATATTTTCTATTTGCTCATCGGTCATTTTGTAATTAAAAGGTGGATGCTTATGATTTCCTGCCCAATGTTTAAAAAATGCTTTTTGCAAATCTTTTCCCAAATGCTCACTTACTGCCTGTTCGGCATATTTTTGCATTCTGGAGTTAATGGTTGTATAAATCTTCAACCCATCTTTATAAAGGTTATAAGGAGTTCCATCAGGTTTTTTATGGTTTTTACACCAGACTTTTAGTTTTCCTCTTAAATGCTCACGCATATAAGTTGCCAAACCTGTGTTATGGTCTTGTAACTTATATTTCGACAAGTCTAAAGGAAGAATTCTTAATGAATCGTATTCTGTTTCAGTGATAAAATCATATTTCTTCATTTGACTTAAAACAATTTCACGACGTTTAGTGGCTCTTTCAGGATTTCTAACAGGATTAAATTTACTTGGAGCTTGAAGCATACCAACCAACATGGCTGCCTCTTCAATTTTCAAGGAATCAGGAGATGAATTAAAAAATGTTTTTGAAGCGGTTTTAATTCCATAAGAGTGACCACCAAAAGTTACTGTATTGAAATACATCGCCATGATTTCTTCTTTGGTATATCTGTCTTCCAATTGAACGGAAACAACCCATTCTTTAAATTTCTGTAAAACAATAAAGGATTTACTTTCATCACGCATGCTAAACAAATTCTTTGCTAACTGCTGGGTAATTGTACTGCCACCTCCGGCACTTCTTCCTGTTACAACACCGGCAATAGCTCTTAATATTGCTTTTATGTCAATACCTGAATGTTTTTCAAATCTATAATCTTCGGTTGCTACTAAAGCATTAATCAAATAAGGTGATAGGTTTCGGTAATGAATATTTGAACGGTCTTCTATAAAATACTTTCCTAATAGAACCTGGTCAGCAGAGTATATTTCGGATGATAAATTGCTTTTAGGATTTTCAAGCTCTTCAAAATCCGGCATATAGCCTAACCAGCCCATAGAAATAGCGAAGAACATTAAAATTACTGCTAACAAACCTGAAAAGAAAAATATCCAGACAAGTTTGATATACTTTCGATATGATGTTGTTTTTTGCTTTGTCATTATTATTAATTTAATTCAAGAAATGAATTTTGCAAAAATGGTATTTTGTTGATTATTATGTTTTTATATTGTTCGATTGTTCAATTGTTCGATTGTTCAATTGTTAAACTGTTAAATTGTTATTGCATGAAATTATAAATCATTTACGCAATCAATCATTATTTGTTGTTGAACCCTTTGCAGGGTTCTGTAATGTGGTTTTTGTATTTTAACCATAGGTTTCACCTATGGCTATTCACATTTAACCACTTCGTGGTTTACTCATAATTTGCAATTTAACTATTCAATCATTTAACACTTCAATCATTTAACTCTTAATCCATTTAATTATTCAATCATTATTTGTTGTTGAACCCTTTTCAGGGTTCTTGAATGTGGTATTTGCATTTTAACCATGGGTTTCACCTTTGGTTATTCACATTTAACTACTTCGTGGTTTACTCATTATTTGCAATTTATCAATTGAGTCATTTAAGTAATTTATCATTATCGCATTACAGCATTATCGCATTCTATCATTACTAATAATCACTTTTTTCAATCCTAATTCCAACTGCATCAATTCCCAATAAATTCTCTACTCTCATAGCTTGTTCAAATTCAAAAGAATAGACTCCCTTTTGGGGGAATACTATATTTTTATGAAACAAAATCCTACTATCTTTAAACTTCCCTAAACCACGCCCCAACCATCGTCCATCAACATCAGAAAGAAAACATTCAACGGTGTCTTTTGCAATTCCTCCATCAGGGAAAACTGTTTTGATGAAAAAATATACATTACTAAACGTATAATCTGTGGAGTTTCTTATGTTTATATAAAAATTGTTTCTTGAATTTATATCTGAGACATCAACGTCAAATTTCACTATGTTTTTATTATTCCATACTCCATCTTTGATTTTCTTATTCTTTTCATACACCATATTTTTATCACAAGATGTGAATAGTAATACTATAGTGGTGAGAAGTATTACAGCAGAGTATCTGATTTCTTTTAACATAATACTAAATAACAAATATCAATTTTCAAAATACAAATAAATTCCAATGACTAAAATCTCAATATTTAAAATTTCGAACATTTAATCATTGTTATTTAAAGTTTATTTGTTTTTTGTTTTTTTGGTGCTTATTCATTTTGTTTGAATAGCGACAAATTGGATTAAAATATTATCTACCTTTTTTTTTCTTCTTACTATCAAATCGAGTAAGGTCATCCTGACCAATAACATTTTCGTAGAAATCCTGTTTAACAATTACTTCTACAAAACCCTCCAACGAATCTGGTTTTTGGCCTTTTTTATTCATTTCAATGATTTTTTTAACATCTTCTAATAGAATGGGGTGCATACTTGTATGCTCATTGATATAAGAAAACCACATTATTTTCTTGAAAATATCTGTTTTTACATGATGAGCGTCGTTCTTTTTAGTTTTAAGAATAGTTTCTGGACTTGGAAATTCCTTAAGTGCATCAATATAAACATCATACTCATAATTAAGACAACATTTTAGTTTACTACATTGTCCGGCAAGCTTTTGTGGATTAAGTGAAAGTTGTTGTGCTCGAGCCGAACTAGTTGAAACCGACCTGAAATCTGTTAACCATGTTGCACAGCATAACTCTCGTCCACAAGAACCAATGCCTCCAAGTCGGCTTGATTCCTGCCTTACTCCAATTTGTCGCATTTCAATCCGAACCATAAATTTTTCGGCAAAAACTTTAATCATCTCCCTGAAATCCACCCTATCTTCAGCTGTATAATAAAAGATTGCTTTCGTTTTATCTCCTTGATATTCTACGTCATTAATTTTCATATCGAGATTAAGCTCAGTAGCAATTTTTCTTGCCTTAAACATAGTAACATCTTCTAGCTCCGTAGCTAATACCCATTTTTCAATATCAGTTGGTTTTGCCTTGCGATAGATTTTCTTAATATCTTCTGATTTGGGGTTAACATTTTTCTTGCTCATTTGTAAACGGACAATCTCGCCGGTCATGCTAACAATACCAATATCATGTCCGGGCGAGGCTTCAACAGCAACAATATCACCCACAACCAAACTATATTCGCCGGGTGATTTAAAAAAATCTTTTCTGTTATTTTTAAATCTTACTTCAACACAATCAAATGAATTATTACTTTTTGGGGAATTTATATCTTTAAGCCAGTCAAATGTATCTAACATACTACATTCATGCTTGAAAATATTATCGTTTCTATGGTAAGCCTTGGGAGACTTACAACATCCTCGCGATAAAAATTCATTTTTTTCTGAACTCATTTCTGTTTTATTTTAGTAAAATTGAGGAGAACAAAATTACAAATTTAATTGGATGCCTGCAATTTAATTAGTCTGGAAAATTTCAACCCCATATCAGCAAAAATAATTTTTGCATTTCCGTTTCTTTCGATATGGAAAAGGGATTTGTTCAATTCTTCTGTTATTTGCAAGTAATTAGCTGAATTAATAAGTTTAGAAAATTTAATTACAAACTCTTTCTCATGTCCTTCGAGTTTTACCAGATTTTCATTGTCATTATTCATTAAAATGCTTTGCCTGATAACTCTCAAACCATATGCTAAAAGAGATTTTTGTCTTTCCCTTCCGATTGTTGCTATTTCATTTATTAAGTTGAACATTTCCTGGAACTTTTGTCCATGACAAAGAAGCATATAATTTCTAAAATTCACATAATTATATTCTTCTGCATCAGCATTTTCAAGGAATTTTTGTGCATTTATTAAGTTTCCATCAGCAAATAAAACCGCTTTATTTATTTCAGTTTCAGGATAATCAAATTTCTTTTTTAAATAATCTTTAATATCCTTGTCTTTGGTTTTCGGAATTTTAATTATTTGAGTTCTCGAAATTATTGTTTTAAGGATTTTATCGGGATTTTCAGAAATCAATAAAAAGAGTGTTTTGGGTGGCGGCTCTTCCAGTATTTTTAAAAGCTTTGGTGCAGCAGCATGATAAAGTTTTTCAATCATCCAAATAATAACAACCCTATATTCCGATTCAAATTTTTTGAGACTAAGGGATTTAATTATTTCGTTGCAATCTTCAGTATTAATTATTCCTTGTTTGTTTTCAATTTCAATCTTCTCATACCATTGATGAAGACTAAATACATAATCTTTTTGCAGAAGTAATTCTCTCCATTTGCTAATAAAAAGACGGCTAATTGGCTTTGTTTTAACATCCTTATTAGTGCTGACAGGATATGTGAAATATAAGTCAGGATGAATAAGTTTATTGTACTTTATGCACGAAGGACAAATGCCACATGAGTCAGTTTCTTGTTTGCCGGTGCAGGAAATAAACTGGGCATAAGCCATTGCTAATGCAAGCTTACTATTGCCCTCTGGTCCTGTAAATAATTGTGCATGACTAATACGGCTTTCTCTAACTGTTTGTATAAGTCGTTTTTTAATTTCCTCATGCCCGATTACATCCTTGAATTGCATGCTCCAAAAATAATTAAAACTAAGAAACTATTGGAAAATTTTATTGTATATTATCAATTTTACGATTGAATCCTCTTTGTTGGATGTTAAATGTAAATAAGTCGGAAGTCGGAAGTCGGAAGTCAGAAGTCGGAAGCTCCGCGCAGTGTCCAGATTGATAATCACGAAAGGTGTGGTCATTGAGCGGAGTCGAAATGACAACAACGAGAAACCAGTACCGAGAAACAGCCTTTACAAATAGACAATCTCTAATATATTAAGACAGCATCATAAAAACATTTAATCAATTTTATAAATAATTTTGCTGCTTGTTTTTAAATCTGTTTCAATTCTAAAAAAGTAAACTCCTGATTTATAATATTTAATGTTAATTGTTGTAAATAATGATTTAGGATTTTCATCATAAATTAACTCGCCTAAACTATTGTAAATTTTAATTGAATTAATTTTTTCATCTGAAACTAAATTTACTAAATCAGTGGTAGGGTTTGGATAAATCTTAAGCGAACTTATTTCATCAAGCTCTTCAACTCCTGTTACATCTGAAATTGAAATATCATCAACATACAAATTCCACATATTGGCAGAACTGTAGGCATGCCATCCCAAATAATAGACTCCGGTTGCAGGAACCGTGAAGGTTGATAATGATTGCAAATAGGTCTCATTAATAAAACTACCCAAATCGACAATCTGGGTTGTCAGAGCCATAACTTCCTGGCTTGAACCTAACATTACTTTAAGTTTTTCAGGATAAAGAGAAGCTGCCACTTTATAATAAAATCCAAGCTGGTAAGTTTTGCCTGCTTCAAATTCTAAACATTTTGAAACAATCCAATCATCGGCATTATTCGTAGTACTAAAAGAATAATAACAATAGCCTGTTCCTGTGTTTGCATTTGCACCATTAGCTAACCAAAGCCATGAATTTTCATCATTATTTGCATTTATGACCTTCCATCCAACTAAATCATCACTTTGTTCAAAACCCATTGAATAAGGCATTGTTGATGAAGCAATATTATTAATAACAAATTCAAGAGAGTCATTCATAATATTTGCATCGCCCATCAAGCTGACAAAAACTTTAATTGTGTAAGTGCCAGCAGTTGAAAAATCGGCTTTTTGAGCAAAAGTGTAGGTTAAAGTATCACCTGACAATATCCATGAATTTATTGTATCAGTAATAATAACTCCTGAATTTATTGAATATGACAAATAATAAGCATTAACCGAATCAATGCCATTATTAAATATTCTTGCACTTATGTCTTCATTTGTATTTAATCCACATGCAGTTTGTGGGGAAACTATTTCTAAAACACCAAGGTCGTTAGTCATGGGATTTATTACAACTCCTTCAATCATTGCTCTTGAAAATCCGGCAGTTGATAAGTCAATTAAATTTGAACCATCAGTATTTGCTGCAAAAAAAGCTCCTGTTCTTGTAGGTAATTCCTGCTGTAATCCAAGAGGAGAATGACCTGAATTTGTATGAAATCCAACATAAAAATATGAATTTAAAAAAGTTGGTGGATTAGTTATAATTAAGGATACATAATTTTCTTTGTCGGCAGCGGTGATTATATGTTTGGCTGAAGTTCCCACAACATTTGCATTACTATCGAGGACAACTGCATAAATTTCTTCTCCAACACTTGCACTTCCACTAATATAGGCATTTACCTCTTTCACCATTTTGTGTGAATTAAGGTAATATTTTGTTAAAAATAAACCACTTCCTGAATTAAATCCCAGTACATTAATAACTTGTGAGGTATCAGAATAAGAATAGGTGTTGTTTGTAATAGTTTGAAAATATGAAAACTCATTATTTATAGAATCCTGGTCTGAGTCAAGAAAAACTTTCACATTATTATTTCCTAATGATGTTGGTGCGAAATCAGCAAAACTAACTTCAACAGTTGCATTAGGAGCTAAGTTTGAAACAATTTGGGTGTCAATAAAAGTATTTGCACCTGAAATATTCAGATAAACAGAAAAATTTGTTTGATTAACTGTACCATGATTTTTAATCATTGCTGAAACATTATGAGGAATTGCAGAACTCATTGGGAGTTTCCCAAGAGTGTAAACAGCTTCAACACCTAAATTATTCGCCGGACATCCACCACCAATATTGAAAACAGTTTCACTTGTTGATACGAATGAATAATTCGAGTCAACCATAACATTATTATAATAAATTTCATATCCACCGGGAGATAATATGCCATCGCCATAGGAATCATAAATCACAAAATCAAAACATTGGGTTGACATAACGCAAATATCAATAAAATACAAAGTTGTGTCAGAATAACCGCCCCCTGAAGCATAAACCAATGATGTGTTTTTATCTATTAATTCCCATGTAGTTTCAGAGCTGTAAATGTCAGTTAAAAGTTTTAGACTAATAACAGCATCAACACTTTTAATACTAAAATTTAAGGAATCATTCAGACTGTCAACGTCATTTAGTAAATCAGTGTAAGCAATGAAATTATAATTTCCATAAGTTGATAAATCGATGGTTGTAGGAAACGAAAAGTCTAAATCTGCTCCGGGAGCAATTGTATCCGTAATGATTGCTGTAACAGGATTTTGCCCGTTCAAAATATAGGCTACTGTGAAATTGCTAATTGAATCCATTCCATAATTATGAATTTTGATTTTCACAGTTTCATTTGCAGATAAATTGCAGCTAGTGTCAATTGGAGAAAGGAAATTGCTAATTCCTGCATCAATATATGCGCCGGCTGATGTTCCATAAATCTCAAAAGGAAGTCCTTGTCCGTAAGTTGTATTTATTGCTTGCCAAATAGCTGTCGAGCCATCATACATAATTCCATCACCTGTTGTTGGTTGACCCGAAATAGTAACTGATGGTTGCCATGGTCCGGATGTTCCGCTTCCATCAGCCTGCCAATCGAGCCAGTAAATTCCTCCGTTTAAAACAATTGAATCAGTGCAAACTATTTTCATTATTGGTCTTTGAGTATCAGTAGTGTCATTTCCTCGATAAATTCCAGACCAGTAAGACGTTGTCATTTTATTGGTTGAAGTATCGCCATAAACAATTGTGCTTCCGGGCAAGCCGGGTTGTCCACTCCAAATTCTAAAATTTAAGTGAGTAAAAGTGGAAGGAGATGTCGCTGAACCTGTTTGATAGGCAAAAAACACTATAGAATCAATAGTCCAATTTCCGGCATTAACAATAAAATCGTCAGCAGTACGATTACCACTCAATTTCTGAATACCAATTCCATAGGAATTTAATGGTACTTCCACCAAACTATAATCTGAACCGGCAGGACCACTTCCGGGTTTATTTACTAGTGAGCCATTGTTAAATAATAATGCTCCTTTTTGATTTGAATAATAATTGGTTTTGATTTTTGCAACAGAATTAATCTTTGTGAAAACCGTACAACTTTTTTGTTGTACTTTATCAAACTGTGAATTATCAACTTTATGCTTTTTAGTTTTTAAAATTGAACTAGAACTCTTAAAAGACTGTGAATATGAATTATGTGTAATAAAAATTGATGCAAAAATTAATGCAAAAATTAAATTGAAATTTTTCATGTGTAGAATTTAGGGATTTGAAAGCGAATATACAATATCAACCAAAAGAAATCAAATTGTTGACTAATGAATTGAATTAACCTAATCTTTGTGGTAATACTCTTTATAGAATTCTAAATAACCTTCAATATCTTTATTTTTATACCAGGTTGAATAGTTTCCAACGGAAATGATAAAACTTTGGGCTTTACCTTTTTCTAATAATGGTTCTAAATCCTTGTTTATCAGGACTGAATTTATATATTCTTCTGCCAATTTACTGCTTTTAAAATTACTTACTGTAACAATCTGGTGGGTTTTATCAAGGAAAATTGTACTAACAGTAAGTTTTTTTAATGAGTGAACAGTCCTATTGAAATCTGAAAGACCAATTTTAAACTCATTCATACTAATTTTCTTTATCTCAACTATAGAAACAAAAAGATGAATAGCACCCTCATCAAAAATATAAGGGGAACCATCGGTTGGTAATTCTACTTCTTGCCCATCAGACTTCATAACAATAGTTTTTTTAACTTTTTCCTTTTTTGGTGCTGTGTAAAAATCAATAATATTTTGAGCTAAAGGACGTACATTGCTTTTTGGATATTTCTCAACAATAGCTCTAAGTTCAGAAATAAAAGTTGCTGTATCTGAAGTTTTCCCAATTGAAATTGCTCTCAAATAATCAAATTTTGGAATCAACATTGTGTCCTGATATTCCTTGATTGCAGTATTGCAGTTTGCTATAACTTCAGAATATTTTCCATCTGAGTAAGCAAGATAAGTAGTTTTGTAAAAGTCCTTTGCTTTATCCTTTTCTGCCAATTGCTTACGGAAATAATCAGGGTCTTTTAGGAAATTGGCATAATCACTATCTGGATATTTTCGAATTATAAGGTCTTTATACTTCTTTGCATCGTCATCGTAATCAAGTTCTTTATAAATCCTGTATAATTGATAATAAGACTTTAGAATATGTTCATCTTGAGGAAATCGTTTATCAAGCTCTTCAAAAGTTTCAATGGCTTTGTCGTAGTCTTTTAAGCCTTCAAAATAGATTACTCCTAGTTTAAATAAAGCTTTCGCAATTTTTAAGTCAGACTTTTCCTTAGCCTCTTTAGTGAGTGGAATATTTTTTAAATATAAATTTCTATCCTTAAGGTTTGCTTTTGCCAATTTTGAACTATCCATTTGATCACCATCTCCATCCATATCATTTCCATCACCAAAATCATAAGACACACTTTGCTTATTGCTTAGCCTCCATAAGTCTTCAAGTTTTCTATTGCCCCACTTTTTTGCGAATTCACTAAATCCAAAACTTAATGATGCAGTATTATAGAAATACCATTGTGCACCAGAAGCTTGATTTGAACCTGTTTCTCTCCTTGTTTGGTCGAGGAATTGAAGACTTTGCTGCCTGTCGATTTCTTCTTGTTGTTTTCTTCGCTCTTCTTCAACAATTTTCTCAATTATACCATCAATAATTTTATTGCGTTCGGCAGCCGACATATTAGCCAAATTTTGCAAGCTATCCTCAGTTTGAACAATAATTAGGTTAGTTACAAGGTCGGTAAGAGTTTCCTTTTTATCTTTAATTTTATTATACTCAGGCCAATCTTTTGGTAGAAAAATCATTGTACTGTCATAATATGCCTGGGCATTTGGATAATCGAGTTTTTCAAAATAAATATCAGCTAAGGTTAGAGATGAGATTGCTTTTTGGTAATTATTATTTACACTTGTTATAACAGATAGTTGCAAATATTCTATTGCCTGTGGTTTGTTCTTTTCCTTTATTTCAATTTGAGCCAGGGCAAAATAAATTTCATCAAGATATTCTTTGTTTTTCTCATCCTTAACCATTTTTAATAGGAGTTTCTTGATATCACGACTGCCCGCTTTTTCAGCATCAAAACATCTGGCCATACTAATTTTTGAGTGAAAGGCAATTTCGTAAGGTGGATTCATTTTTATTACCTTGCGATAATATTTTACTGCATCCTGACATCTTCCTGATTTAACATAAATCTGGGCAAGTATATAAGAAATCCTGATTTTAACGTCTTTCTTTCTTCGACTATCCAGTGCAGCTAACAAATATTCTATTGCCGGTGGATAATTCTCCTGGCGAATATAATGGTCGGCATAAACTAAAGGAAAATCCTTCTTAACTGTTTTAGAAACACCTCCCTGATCCATTCTGTTCTGAATAGCATCGAGCAAAGATTGAGCTTTGTCGTATTCTCCTTCAATATTGGCAATTCTTGCCTGCCATAGCATTGCATCGTATTTAATTGGGGCATAACTAAAATGAGATGCAATATAGATGAAGGTTTGCTTTGCAAGCATATAATCACCTTTGTAAAAATGAGCCTTGCCCATTAATAAATATGCATCGTCTATCCATTTACATTGCTCCTTTTTTCGAAAGAACATCGAATGACGCTGAATTACAACACTGGCTTTTTTAATCGCCTTATCCATATTTGGAGCTGCAGATTGTGCTGCTTGCTCATCTCCATATGTAAATACAGATAAAATATTATTGTAATCATCAATATGAGATTTGGAAATTAGAGCAACTCCTTCTTTTAGGCTTTCGTTGCCATTGAAATATCCATTATAGTGGGATGTGAGATTATGATATGACCTACGAGTAAAAGAATTTTTCTTTGTAGAACAGGAATAAATAATTATAAAGCCCAAAAGCATTATAATTATTGAAAATTTAATATGTATTTTTCTAATCAAACTAAGGATTAAATTAATTAGCAAAGGTTAAACTTATAAAAACAAATATCAAGTAAACTCAATATTTCATCGTCATATTAACTCAAAAACTACAAAAATATTTCATTTTTTCGATAAAGAGTAAAATTATTTGGGAAATGTGGAGAATATATAATGTTTGGAATAATTTAAAATGATTAATTATGATAAACCTAAGCAAGTAGGAAAAGACAAATAACAAAAAACAAATTTCAAATAAATTCCAATTTTTTTATATCAAATTCCAAAATGATACTATTTGCTAGCATTCTGACCTTATCGAAAAAAGATAAGGAATAGTCTTGTGTAAAATTATGTAATTGATAATTAGGTGTAATTATTTGAAATTTGTTTTTTTATTGAACAATCACCTTCTCAACTTTAACAAAATCCATATTCTCAATCCTGATATAATAAATCCCCTTTGGATAAGATGATAAATCAATTTCATAATTTATCTGGTCAGTAAATTCCTTACAATAAACTAAACTTCCAATTGTATTGTAAAGGCACAATTTGGAATCACTACTGCCAATATTTTCTATCCTGATATTTATCTTTCCTGTTGTAGGATTGGGATAAATTTTAATATTTGGTTCACTCAAGTTTTCTGAAATCATCATATCGCATGGATTAATTGTGATAATAACTGAATCACTTGCTTCACAACCGATGCTGTCTTCAACAACTACAATAATTAGTTTAGATGAAATCCCAATTCCTGTTGAATCAACTGTTATTATTTGAGTTGTTTCGCCATTTGACCACAGATAACTTGAAAATCCTACTCCTGCATCTAAAACAATACTTTCATTATAACAAATTGAAGTGTCAGAACCAAGATTTACTGATGGATTATTTACAAAAACTGTTATAGTATCAGAATCGGCACAAGCTCCGCTTGTAACAGTTACAATATATTTTGTGGTAACAGCCGGACTAACTGTAATTGAATTAGTGTTTCCGCCATTGCTCCATTGATAAGTGCTTCCACCACTTGCATTTAAAGTTACTGACTCACCTAAACAAATTATTGTGTCATTACTTACAACTGCTGTAGGACCACCAAGTATTGATACTAATACACTGTCATAAGCATAACACCCGCTTGTATTATTGGTTACTTTCAAAAAGTATAATGTATTTAAATTGGGATTTGCTAAAGGATTTGCATTAGTTGAATCGCTTAATCCCCATGTTGGATACCATAAATAAGAAAAACCTATTGTTGGTGCACTTCCAATATTAACTCCCGCACCTCCACATTGAATTATCTGGTTAGTTCCTGCATTGGCATAAGGAAGAGGATTTACCATTATTCCTTGATTTACAGAATTTGAACATCCATAAGCATCAGTATAAGAATAAGTGATTGAATGAAATCCCGCTCCGGCAATTGTTGGATTAAAAGAATTTCCATTTAAAGCTGTTCCGCTAAAGCTTCCACCTGCAGGATTCCCAATTAAAATAAATGCAGAATCATTTAAACAACATGAAGTTGGCAAACCTGAAAAACTTACTGTTGGTAATGGATTTACTATTACAGTTTGTGTATCTGTATTAAAACATCCGTTAGAATCCGCTGGGCAAGTATAAAACACCGAATGAGAACCTGCACCTGCAATTGAAGGATTAAAGCTGTTGCCAACAATACCGCTTCCCGAAAAAGTACCATTAGCAGGCAATCCACTAAGTGTAGAAGAAGTTGAATTTAAACAATATGAAGCTGCAAGCCCCGAAATACTCACCTGTGGAAGGCTATTAATCATAACATATTGAGTTTGACTGTTTGAACAGCCTGTTATTACATCTGTGTAAGTGTAAGTAATACCATGGATTCCAACTCCTGCAATTGATGGATTGAAAATATTACCGCTTATTCCTGGACCACTATATACTCCATTTGAAGGTGTTCCGCTTAAGCTAACAATATTTGAATTTAAACAGTATTGATTTCCAAGACCTGAGAAACTCACAATCGGTAGAGGAATAAATGTTAGTGTTATTGTATCAGTTGTATTTCCACAAGGTGATAATCCCGATAAACTTAAAACTAATTTTACAGAGCCATTTGAAATATCTGTGATGCCGGGATTATAAACCGGATTTTGAATATTTACATTGGAAAAACTGCCACTACCCAATGTTGTCCATAAAAGTGAACTATAGTTTTGTGCTGAAGCAGATGACAAAGTAAATGAAGTTGCACAAACACTTGAGTCAGCACCGGCAAAAGCAATAGGTAAAGGATTAACAGTAACAACAATAGTATCTGAATTTGAAAAACTATAAGGGTCAGTTATTGTAACAACATAAGTTCCCGAAGTGCTTACATTTAATGTTTGATTAGTTCCAATAATAGTTGATGAAGGTAATTTTTTCCATTGATAATTATAACCTGAACCTGCATCAAGAACAAGCGTATTTCCTGCACAAATTGATGTGTCGTTGCCTAAATTAATTGGTGGCAAACCGCTTATTACAATATCATCTAATGCCAAGTCTCCTTGAAAACCATAAGAGTTTTTAATAGCTCTAAAACGGATTTTAATAAATCCACTATAATTATTTAAATTGATTATTCCTTGTTGCCAAGAGGTTGCAGATGATGTTTGCTGTTGACCTGTAACAGTATAAGCATTATTTATCCATGAAGAACCATTATAAATATCAACATTTAAAGAACCAATGTTGTATCCATACATATGATACCAAAACTTTAGTTTAGGTTGAATTAAACCGCTAATATCTATACATGGACTTACTAATTGTGCTGTTCCATTAGTATCATAAGAATTCCCGTTTGCGAAAATATAATTTCCTGTAATAGTTTGTGTAGTATGGTCAGCAGAAGGACCAGTATTAAATGATGGAGTAGGTCCACTATTAATTTCCCATTGATATAGTGATAAGCTATCCTGAAGCCATCCATTTGAAAAATCATATTGGTTTCCAAGTTGAAAATCTGTAAAAAATGGGAAATTTGATGTTTGAGCATTTGTTATCGAAACAGTATTTAGATTGTCATTACCGGAGTTACCATCTGAAGGAATACTTGTGGAAACATTAAAAATGTAAGTTCCGGGATTTAACATATTAAATGTGTTTGTCATTATCACATCCAAGGTGCTACCAACTTGAAGGTAACCTGTAGTTATTTGTTTTGTAATAGTTGTAGATATAACTCCTCCAATGCTCATTGTAATTGTTGCTGTATCTTGGTTAAAGTTAATAGTAGTTGTGCCGTAATTTTTAACTCTAACTTTTAAAGTTTCCGAATTTGTATAACATTCTCCTATTAAATTATGAATAAACTTAGTTGGTGATAAATCAACAGGTGTAAAATCAAATTCATCTGCACCAATATCAGGATGTAGTGAATCACGTGGCTGTCCATCTAAATCAATAATAACTTCCGGGACAGGTGTTCCTAAATTATCAAGCAAAGGATTTCCAATATGATAATCGCCTGCTGAATAAAACATTGGACTCATTGAAACTGAATTTGAATCTAATCCTAAGGAATTTTGCCAGACTGAAATTGTTGATATATTTGTGCTGCCAAATTTTCCAATATAATTTCCGTTTGTATGTAATAGATTATAATCTGAGATAATATTTTGATTAAGATTAAATGATATAACTATGTTATTATTTGTGTTTTCCATAATATTATTTACTATCGAGATATTTTGACATAAAGATGAGGAAATATTGATACACTCATATTTAGAAACAATCGTATTATTTAATATTTTAATAAATTCCGTTGTTCCGTACAAAATTATCCCTATTCCATTATGATTTTTAATATAGTTATTTGATATAATACCAGTACTTGGATAAACAGGAAGAGTATTATAGGTGTATATTTCAATACACTTGCCAGATGAATTTTCAATAATATTACAGGTAACATTAGCATGAGAGCCACAAAAAATTCCATTTAGTGAAGAATAAGAGCTGGAGTTTGTTAAATTATTATAACTAATCAGT
>JAIPBB010000201.1 GCA_021739805.1 Saprospiraceae bacterium
AAATATGGACAAATCTCTTTTTTATTATACTTTTGCTTAACAACATTTTTTTTTTTTGAAAGAATGATACAAATTATTGACTTTGAATATTATTGTATCATTCTTTCTTTTCAACATTCAACTTTTGACAACTTCTATAAATATTAATCATTATTAATCTATTAATTATGAAAAAACTAAAGTTTTTATTATCAATGAGCTTATTGCTTTTTAGCAATTATTTAATGTCACAAGTGGAGTTTGATGGCTCAACATCTCAGCCACCTCCAACAACAGCAAGTGCAATTGGGAACAACACAATAGCAAATGGGATAGGTTCTTTTGCAGGTGGAAATATTAGTGAAGCTCAAAGTGATTATTCATTTGCATTTGGAGACAATGTAAAGATTGGAAGTTTAGGATCTGGAAATTCAAATAATTCTTTTGGTTTTGGAACTGGGCTTACAATAGATGCACTTAATGCAATTGTTTTTGGTGATGGACTTACAATATTAACTAATCCTAGCCAATCTTTGGATTTAGATAACTCCTTTACAATCGGGTTTGGAACTCCAATGTTTTTCGTACAAGATAATAAAGTAGGGATAAATACAACAGAACCTTCTCAAGCTTTAGATGTTGATGGGAATTTTCAGCTTAGAGGACATTTTTATGATAATAGTAGTGGTACAACAGGAAGTGCAGGAAATCCAGGAGATATATTAACAGCCACTTCCACAGGAACTCAATGGGCATCACTAATAATACCACCAAATACATGGAATATAATAAATGGTGTTAATTTAGAATCAGCTGTTACAGGTAATGTTGGAATAGGAACAAATAATCCAACAAATAAACTACATATAGTTGGCACAGTAAAAATTGAGAATAATATTGATCTTGATGGAAATATATATATAGATGATTATTCAGGAACTGGAACTGCCTCATACTTAAGTCCTCTAAATGTAAATGGTGATATACGAATTACTAAAGCAGATATTCCTATGGGACTTTTAACTCAAGTAGTAGGAACAACCCCTCTTCTACAGATGGAAATAAATAACAATTTTTCAAACAATGATTATACTAAACCAGGAGGCTATTTTAGAATTGATACACGAACAGCAGAACCTTTTTTTAGCTGGTTTTATAGGGATCCAAATCCTGTAAATAATAATATGTGTATGGTATTAACAAAAAATGGAGAACTTGGAATTGGGACATCAAATCCTATTGGCAAGTTGGAAGTATATAATGGAGATTTTGTACTTGGAGGACCTTACAAGAAATTTATTTTTCATACTCAAACATGGAACACATCAGCAGATGCTTTAATTATTGCACCTCAAAATAGTGGTGCCTGGGATTTTAATAATAGCTTTGTGTTTAAGGATAATGGCAATCTTCAGGTTCATGGAACTATCTATACAGAAGAGGTTATTGTACAGCTTCCTCCATTCCCTGATTATGTCTTTGCAACTGATTATAAACTAATGCCTTTAAATAAATTAGAAGTTTATATAAACAAATATAATCATTTACCAAACTGTAAATCAGCAAGTGAAATTAAAGAAAATGGAATTGGAATAGGAGAATTGCAAACTGTACAGATGGAAAAAATCGAGGAGTTGACACTATACATAATTCAGCTTAAGAAAGAGATTGATGAATTGAAAAATGAATTTGGAAAAATTATCGAATAATAAAACTCATAAATTAACATTAAAATTATTAAATCATGAGAAAAATATTGTTTTTAATTATTCTTGTTATACTAGGTATTAGTGTACAAGATTGTTATTCTCAAAGTATAACATATACATACGATGCTACTGGAAATATGATAGTTCGGTCAGTTATTGCACTGAGGAAACAAAATCCGAACCAATTGGGAATTGATAGTACAAATATCACACAGTTATCTATTGGTGAAAGTACTGTTGTAATATACCCAAATCAAACAAAAGGACAATTACGGATTGAGATAAGTAATATAAAGGAAGATGCAAAGGTTGAACTTCTAGTATATGATGTTTCAGGTAAATTGGTTATTAGCGAGAAAAAAATAGGTTCATCGAATATACTTGACCTGTCTGATAAACCTTTGGGAATTTATTTTATGAAGCTTAAAGTGAACAAAAAAGATACTGAATGGAAAATCGTAAAAGATTAATTACAAGGATATTGTACAGGATTGGATATGGAAATAAGAAATAAATCTAAAAGAAATAAAATATACGAATTATGAATATTATAAAAAGTATTTTCGTAAGTATTTGTATTTTTTTTGTTACAAATGCTTATACCCAAGTATCAACCTCATATGGTGATGTATTTCATTTAAATGCTCCAAATAGTGATGGAAATTATATTGCACGAGATTATATCAAACTATTACCTGGTTTTTCATCTACAGTACCATTTAATGCAAAAATTGATGAAGGGTGGCCTTATCATAACACCAGTTACCAGGAGTTTATCGTACCTAATGAGAGAATAATTGATAAAACACTTCCAGTTGGAGCAACAATTGGTAAATTTGAAGTAAATCCTATGGGAGCTGCCACATATCAGATTCCAATATTTGCTTCTCCCGGAACAAATGGTATACAACCTAATTTATCTTTGGCATATAATAGTCAAAGCAGTTCTGGAATTGCAGGAATGGGTTGGAATATCGCAGGTATATCATCAATTACAAGAACAGGAAAAGACATATATCTTAATTCTAAAAAAACAGGAGTGCAATTTAGTTATGATGATCAGTTTGCTTTAGATGGTCAACCATTAGTCGGGGTAAGTGGTAATTACGGCTACAATGGAGCAATATATAGAACAGGCATAGAGAGTTTTAGTAATATAACATCACATGGTGCAATAGGAAATGGTCCAGCATGGTTTGAATTAAAAACTAAAAACGGATTAACAATCGAATATGGTAATGATGTAAATAGTAATAATGCTCAATTAATACAAACTGGAGGAGCATCTGTTCTTAGGTGGTATATTAATAAGATAACGGATCAAAACGGCAACTATATGACTTATTCATATTATGAAAAATCCGGAGAAATATTTATTAAAAGTATTAAATACACTTATAATGACTCTAAAAATCTTGATGCTTATAATGAATTGAAATTTGGCTATAGTCTTAGAAGTGACATATCTGAAAAATATGTAATGGGAACTAAATTAAACCAAACTGTTTTGTTAGATTGTATTAAGTCGTATTGCGAAGGAAATTTAGTGAAAAAATATGAATTAAATTATTATAAAGAACAAATTTCAGATCCTTCAACTACAAATGATTGTTCATATTTAAATGAAATAATAGAGATTGGAGATAAGGGAACTCAACGAAACTCAACTTTATTTGGTTATGGTGATTTTAATTACACTAGTGCTCAGAGCCCTGAGAATTACCCATCATTATATGCAGACTATCTTGTAGGTGATTATGATGGAAATGGAAGATCCGATATTATAGCATTTGTTAAATCAAGTGCTTATGTCTATTCTAATTACAAATTATTTTTAAATATAGATGGAGCTTTTATTGAAACTATTTCAAATGGGTATTTACCTACTAATTTTACTCCTTTTCCTAATAATGAACCCTTAATGAAAGGAGCAAGATCCATGGATATGAATGGTGATGGTAAAGATGAACTTGTTTTGGGTAATGGTTTATCAGGTCAGTACCATTATGCTATTCATTCATTTAACAGTATAACAAGTACTTTTGTTCAGGTTGGAAACACAATACATACTGACTTGGATCACAATATTACATTTGGTGATTTTGATGGTGATGGTAGATTGGATATGTTTATATACAATACAAGCAATGAAGTGTGGAGCATATATATGTATGGTAATTCAAATATGATAACAGGAACAGGATTTATTAAATTAGATGGCTCAACATCGATTAATAATAGCTTAGATGGTGATTATTTTTACCCAATAGATTTTAATGGAGATGGTACTACTAAACTTCTTTGTTGGCAAGGTTCGACATCAATGGTATTAGATGTTCAGATAATTACACCTAATCCCATATTAATTCAAAAAATGTGTAATTCTTACTTCCCGATTAGCAATTCTTATAGTATTGGAGATTTTAATAAAGATGGTATATCAGATATACTATCCACTAATTCAGTTAATTGGTGGAAAAGTATTGGAACAGGAAATGATTATTGTTCTGCAATCTCCATACCTTTAAATCAGATATCAACAGCACGAAAGCAATTAATTGCTGATTTTAATGGCGATGGAATAGATGATATTGGTGAATTTGAATGGAATAGCCCAAATGATTTAGATTATAATTATTATTATAGCACAGGAATTAATTATCTCTTAAAAAGCGGAACAACAAGTATAAACACATTTACTAGTGAAACTGATGCTCTATTAGGAGATTTTAATGGTGATGGTGGTAAAGAAATATTATTCATCACAGGTTCAAATTTAGAAATAGTTAACACAAAAAACAATAATGACAAATACTGTTTGCACCAGATTATAGATGGAATAGGAAAAGAGATAAATATCAGATATAATAATTTAAGAGATGGCGACAATTCAGGTCATATTTATTCCAGAAACAGTAATTCTACAAATAATTATCCAATTGTGGATGATTTTACTCCATCGTTAGAAGTTGTTAAAGTATATTATACCAAGCGTATTAATAATCAAGCTAATCCGACCTGGTGTTTTTATGAAGATATTGTGTTACATAACCAAGGTAAGGGTTTTCTTGGTTTTAAAAAAACTAAAAAAAACAACTCGGTTTTTGATAGAGAAATTATCAATTCCAGCACAATTAATACATATCGTAATACACTTGAACTGACAGATGTAGAAACAAATCTTTCAAATGGAACTAAATTGTTAGAAGTTAAAAATACTTATGATTACAAGGTGACTTTCTCTACTTATTATTACAACGTGATTTACCCGTATGTAAAAACACAAGAAATGATAGATTTTGTGAATGATATTGTTACATCATCAGATATTACCTGTAATAATAATGGTAATATTACAGAAGCAGTTGTTAATCATTCAAATACGAGCAATGTTGTAGAAGGAACAACAACTACAAAGTTTGAATTATTTACGGCAAATGGTAGTTGGCTAACATCAAAACCACAAAAAATAACAGTAACAAAGAAAAGAGGAACTGAAGCTGATTATATTCGCATACAAGAATTTACTTATGACACTAAGGGGAGACTGATAAATTCGATACTTGATAATGGAAAGATTAAAAGCCTAACTAAAACATTTGCCTATGATGGTTATGGAAATTTAATAAACTCTTCAACTATAGGAGGAGGTGTCGCTTTGTCCCCCAGTTCAATTAACATATGGGATTCAAAAGGTCGTTTTTTAATACAAAAGAAAAACTCATTGTTACAAACTTCAACTTATACATATGATCCAATATATGGCAATATTCTTACTTCTGAAGGAATTGATGGACACCAGACAACTTATAATTATGCTGAATTTGGTCTTTTATCTTCAACAGAATTACCAACTAGTGAAATAATTTATCATGATTTTCAATATGAAAGCCCACTACCAAACGTAAATGGATTTGTGAAACATACTTATAGTAATTGGAACACATGGAGCAAATCATACTACGACCGTTTAGGAAGAGAAATAAAAACTGAAGCAACAAGCTTTCATGGAGCAATTGTTTGCACTTCTAAAATATATAACGATAAAAATGAGTTAACCGGAGTTACACAGCCTTATTTTACTGGACAAACACCATCTTACTCAGGTGTTTACACATATGAGGCAGATGGTAGAATAAAAACTGAAAATATTAACGGACTTTCAACAACCTATACTTATGATGCGACAAATAAGCGTAAAACAACAATAGATGATCCGGGATTTAAAACAGAGAAAATCATAAATGCTTATGGACAACCAATAACAATTAAAGACAAAATTAATAATATCATAAATTATACATATTATAGTTCAGGTCAGCCTAAAGACATTACAAGTATGGGAAGCAATATACATATGGAATATGATGAATATGGCAATCAAATCCTTTTAAGAGACCCGGATGCAGGTGATATAACATATGAGTACGATGCATTTGGGCAACTGTTATCTCAGACAGATGCAGAATCTAATACATATACTATGACATATGATATAGCAGGAAGGTTTTTAACGAAAACGGGAAGTGATGCCAGTTTAATTACTTATAATTATGTCCCAGCAGGCAATGGTATAAATCAAATAGCTTCTGTTATATCATCCAATGGAATTAATCAATATTATCAATACGATAATTTTGGAAGAACAATTGAAGCAAAAGAATTTATTGATGGAGTAAATTATATTACTAATTTTGCATATAATTCAAAAGGAGAATTAATTGAAGAAACTTATCCATCGGGTTTTGCTATTGAATATTCTTATGATAATTATGGCTTTATGAATCAAATCAAAGATGCTCAAACTGGTCAAAATTTATATAGTATCAATTCTAATGGTGTTAATTCAAGAGGTCAGGTAACTGATGCTGTCTATGGGAATAATATTTCAGCAACTAATGCTTATGATGTCTTTGGTGCTATTACGGGAATTCAACGAGGAAATATTCAAGATTATAATTTAACAATAGATTATTCTTCGGGAGGTACAATAAGCACTAGAGAGGATTTGAAATACCCAACCACATCTCTTGAATATTTCACTTACGATAATCTTAATCGTTTAAAAGATGTTTATCAGAACGACCCACATACACAAACAATTGCATTAGCTGAACAAATGGAATACTATGATAATGGTAATATTAAAACAAAATCTAATGTTGGAACTTATGACTATTTTCACCCCACAAAAAAGCATGCTTTAACTTCCATATCTCCATTAAATGGTGGAATAGCGACATATTTATCACAACAAACGATAAGTTATACTCCTTTTAATAAAACATCTGAAATTATACAAGGAACTAAAAAAGCCACATTTACTTATGGTCCTGACCAGTTAAGAAGTAAATTAGAATATTTTACTGAAACTTCTCCTTCTAATTATACACTTGATAAGAAAAAATATTATTCAGGTTCCTATGAAAAAGAAATTATAGGAAGCAATACCAGGGAATTACACTCTATAAGTGATTTTGGAATTTATGTAATAGAAAATGGAGCAAGCACAGGAACTATGTATTTTACTTTTAAAGACCATCTTGGCTCAATAAAAAAAGTAACAGATATAAATGGCAATTTAATCGAAGATTTAAGTTATGACGCATGGGGAAATAGACGAAATCCAGCAACTTTAGCACTTTTACCATCATTAGTAGGCAGCAGTTGGACTGGTTTGTTTGATAGAGGATTCACCGGTCATGAACATATGGATGGCTTTGGATTAATAAATATGAATGGTCGTATGTACGATCCGCTAACAGGGCGTGTAATGTCTCCTGACAATAATGTGCAAGCAATCGGTTCTAGTCAAAACCTAAATAGATATAGTTATTGTATGAATAATCCCCTAATGTACAATGATCCGAATGGAGAGTTTATTATTGGCCCAGCATTAATGATGGGAGCATTAGGACTTTTTGTAGTTGGTTCAACATTGGATCATTTATTAAATCCAGGTGATTATGATGATGCAAATACAGGAGAAGCTTTTAAAGCAGGATTTAATCAAGGATTAAATGCATATAAGGAAATCAATTCTTTATCTCAAATACCAATTTATAATGATAATGGATTAACTATTACAGTTGGCCCATCACTCACAGGATTAGGTGTAACTGGAGGTGCGTCATATACTAATGGTGATTGGACATTTAGTGCAGGAGGAGGAATATTTGGATATGGCTCTTCTATTGGCGGAGGGATTACTTATTATGACAGAGGCAATGATCAATATTTTGGATATTATTATTCTCATTTCAATGGTAGAGATAATTATTTTGGAACAAAAATAGACGATCAAAATACTGGAGGTATTGCGTATAGAAAACGTGATTTTTCTTTCAAATTTGAAAACGATATTCTAGCTTTTGAACATCAAGATCGCTGGAGAACCGGTGGAATAGAAATAGCTTACAAAGATATAGTTATTAGCAATCAACTATATGAAAACGATCCTGAAGGTGAAGGAAGTGAAATTAATGAATACGGATTGAATAGATCTGGAAAACTAAATCGGCCTATGAAAGATGGGAGTAAAATTGGAGCATGGATAGACGGGTATGTATATCGTAGCACATTATCTATTGGATATAAAACAGGTTCGACAGTAGCAGGAATAGGATTAAATCAAAAATCTTTTCAGGAAGTTCAGAATGTCATTCATCGTTGGGTTCCTTTGGGAAGACAAAACTATTATAATAATTATACGAAATTTACAAATAAAGGATTTTATGGTTTTTCAACAAACTATAATCCCTATTCAGTTTATGGTTATTACTAAATATATATGAAAAAGGGAATTATATTACTTTTTGCAATTGCTTTTTTTTCGTCCTGTTATTTTTATAAGGTTCCAAGGTATATCGAGAAAAATTTTGACTACTGCTATAATGAACATCCGTCAGGATTAGATACCATAATAAATCTAAAAGGTTTCTACAGACTTCCTGTTATTAAAAAAGATAAACCGGAAGATACTACTTTCTGGAAT
This sequence comes from Saprospiraceae bacterium, assembly GCA_021739805.1. The sequence continues at coordinate 8,683 of JAIPBB010000201.1, forward strand.
TTTCTTTTATTACCAGATGGTACTTGTATATTTGATTTTTATTTGTATGATAAAATCAACAGAAAACCACTAAATATTAATGTAATAGATTCAAGTAATGTATTAATAGGTTCACAATTTAAAGGTTTATATCAAGTTTTCGGAGATACAATAAAAATTAAATTAATTAATCATATTTCCTTTGGCATGGCTCCAACCTGGGCGGCATGGGAGAAATCGTTTAAAATAGTAGATAAAAATACACTGCAATATATTAAGTCAATTCCTTTTAGTAGTAGAGATAAATCAAATATAGAAATCTTTAATCGTGCAGAAAGTAATAGAATTTATTTTACAGCAACTTTTATTCCTATAAAAAAAATGCCAAATACCAAATTTTGGCTAAAGGATAAAAAGTGGTTTTGGTGCAATAAAGATGAATGGGAGGTATATATGAAAAAGAAAAATGATTAAATTTAATTATTGAAAGATAATTTTAAAATGAAAAAAACACTATTATTTATATTAATAATTTTCCCAATAGCATTATCCGCCCAACTATCAGGCACATATACAATTGGCACAAATGGAAATTATTCAACTTTTACTGCTGCGGTAAGTGCATTAACTACATCAGGGATTAATGGACCAGTGGTTTTTTATGTGGATTCTGGTACTTACAATGAGCAAATTACAATTCCTGTAATTAGCGGTAGTTCTTCAATAAATACTATTTCATTTATTGGAGCAACCGGGGATAGCACAGATGCTGTAATTACTTATGCTCCAACATCAAGTTCAAATAATTTTACGGTTAAACTTAATACTACTAATAATATTATTTTCAAGCATTTGACATTTAAATCAAATGGGATTTTTGGATTAGCAAATGTTATGGTTATCAGCGGAGTAAATACATCTATAAAAATTTCAAATTGTAGATTTATTGGAGTTCAATGTACGTTTAGTACATATAGTAATTCGTATTTGCTGGATATAGATTATACAACAACATCCCTGCAAAATATGGATATAAAAATAACTAATAGTTATTTCTTTGAAGGAGGTGCAGGTATTTATCTGAAATGTAGTAGTGGATTAAGTTTCGGTATTGAAATATCAAATAATATTATAAAAGACCAATTTAGATATGGGATTTATACAGCCGGAAAAATAGATGTACTGATTAGTTATAATAATTTAACAAACTCCAGCTCTTATTCTTCACTAAATGGAATTTTTTGTGGCTCTCATGCTAATATTACCTGTAATATTATTGAAAATTCATCTGGCAAGTGTATTGAAATATACACCTATA
>JAIPBB010000202.1 GCA_021739805.1 Saprospiraceae bacterium
AAAGAACTTGGAAGTGATACAATTCATTTTTATCCCGGAGTAAGTTACCGTCATTTATTTGTATTGAAAAATGGTAAAAACGATTTTGCTTGTACGCCTCCGCATGATGTTCCCGGAACTCCATTTAAAGATGTTCTTATAAAACCAAAAGGAGAAGACTCAACAACAACGGATTTATTAAATAATTTAATTCTTCGTTCCCAGGAAATACTTAAAAATCATCCTGTAAATATTAAAAGAAAAGCTGAAGGAAAAGATGCTGCAAATTCAATTTGGTTTTGGTCGCCGGGGAATAAACCTAAGATGAAAACCTTTATGGAGCTTTATGGAAAAACCGGAGCAGTAATTTCAGCAGTTGATTTGATTTATGGAATTGGAGCTTATGCAGGACTTAAACAAATTCATGTTGAAGGTTCAACCGGACTTTACGACACAAATTACGAAGGAAAAGCAAAAGCTGCCGTTGAAGCTTTAAAAGAAGTTGACTTTGTTTTTCTTCATATTGAAGCAAGCGACGAAGCCGGACATGAAGGCAATGAAATTCTAAAGACAAAAACTATTGAATATCTCGATTACAGAGTAATAAAATATATAGTTGAAGAAACATCCAAATTTGACGAAGATGTTGCTATTGCTTTTATCCCTGACCATGCAACTCCCTGTGCTTTAAGAACGCATACTCATGACCCCGTTCCATTTTTAATTTATCATCCTGATGAAGAAGGTGATGAAGTAACTGAATACAATGAAGTTGCTGTTGAAAAAGGATTTTATGGTTTACTTAAAGATGATGAGTTTATTAAGGCTTTGTTGAAGGTTTAAATTACACATAAAATACAAAAAATAATTTAAGCAGCTTTTTTAGCTGCTTTTTTATTATTCAACATCCACAGGCAATTGCCTTATAAATCCTTCTTCCAAAGAAATAATAGTTTCGGTATTTGTTACTTCTTCAATAGATTGGATTTTCTCAACTAAGATTTTCTTTAAATGCTCATTTGTTTTAGCATAAATTTTCAACAGAAGTGAATAGTTTCCTGTTACGTGATGACATTCAATTATTTCAGGAATTTTATTTATTTTTTCAAAAACTTCATTATGAGTGTGTGAAGCAATAAGGTTAACATGAATTCCTATAAAAGCACATGTTAAATATCCCATAGCCCGATAATCAACAGTAAACCTTGAACCACTAATGATTCCGGCTTCAGTAAGTTTTTGCACTCTTTGATGCACTGCTGCACCAGATACATTGCACAAACGTGCAACTTCAATAAAAGGCATTCTGGCATTTTTTGTTAAATACGATAAGATTCTTTTATCCAAACTATCAATATGAAATTTTTCAGCCATTTTTTTATAGGTTAAATTACAATTAGTGCAAATTTACTAATTAATACTTTCTTTTTTAAATTTTATTTAACTTTTTACTTTCATTTATTCATATTATAGAAAGTTATTGTTTCATATCTTAATTTAGCAATCTAAAGGTTTATGGTATACTGAACTTATTTTAAGTAACTGTTAAACTCAAAGTAAACTGTCATTAAGTGGTCATATATGCTACGCATGTCATTTGCCCTTCGGGCGTCATTTGCTTCGCGTCATTTTGATATCCTAACTTCAAATGACAACTTAATAACTACCTAATGACAACTTAATGACACGCAACAAATATTGGAACGCAAAAAATAAAAATATTTTAATCATAATTTTAGACATTAATTATCATGAAACACGATCCGGCAACAAGAATTCAGGAATTAAAACAATTTGGTGAGTTTGGTGGAGTAAATCCATCTATAACAGATTCAGCAACTTTTACTTTTTTAGGAACCAAAACAATGGAAGACACTTTTCATGGAGATGCAGAAGGTTGTTTTCTTTATTCACGACATTGGAATCCAAGTAATAAATATTTGGCTGACGCAATTGCAGCAATGGAAGGAACCGAAGCAGCATGGGTAACAGCTTCAGGAATGGGAGCAATAACTTGTGCTATTCTTCAACTTTGCAGTGCGGGTGATCATTTTATTGCAAGCGAAACAATTTATGGTGGTTCTTTTGCCTTCTTTAAAAACTATCTTCCTAAATTTAATATTAATGTAACTTTTGTAAACATCACTGATTTGGATGCTGTGAAAGCTGCTATCAGACCCAACACCAAACTTATTTATACTGAAACAATGACAAATCCGCTACTTCAGATTTCGGATGTGCCAAAACTTTCAGAAATAACAAAAGCAAACAATATAAAACTTGTTGTTGACAATACTTTCACACCAATGATGCTTAATCCAAGTGCACAAGGTGCTGATGTGGTTGTTTATAGTATGACAAAATATATCAATGGAAAAAATGATTGTGTTGCAGGAGCTATTTGTGGTTCACTGGAATATATCAATAGTTTATCAAGTGTGATTGATGGAACTGCAATGCTTTTAGGACCTGTTCTTGATCCTTTGCGTTCGTCAAATATTTTAAAAAACCTTCACACTCTTCATATCCGAATGAAACAACATAGTAAAAATGCTATGTATCTTGCCGAAAAATTCAAAGAAGCAGGATTAAAATTCAACTATCCCGGAATGCCAGAACACCCTCAATATGAACTTTTAAAAAGCATGTTAAATGAAGAATTTGGATTTGGTGGTATGATTGCAATTGATATGGAAACTGAAGAGAGAGCATCATTGCTGATGGAAAAAATGCAAAATGCCGGAGTTGGATATTTAGCAGTAAGCTTAGGCTATTTTAAAACTATTTTTAGTAATTCAGGAAAATCAACTTCATCAGAAGTACCTGAAGAAACACAAAAAGGAATGGGAATGTCGCCCGGATTGGTTCGTTTTTCAGTTGGTCTTGATAATGATATTGAGAATACCTGGCAAATGATTAAAGCTTGTCTTGCTGAGATAGAATAAATTGATAGTCATTAGGTTGTCATTTGCTTTGTGTCATTAAGTAGTCATTCGCTTCGCTGTCATTCAATTGTCATTCAATTGTCATTCAATAGTCATTGATTGTCATTAATTGTGGTTAGTTGTTATTGAATGCTATTGGTAAATATTTGCTAATGTCATAATTTAACATCCCACAAATAATTTTTGGATTAGGATTAACAATTTGTCAATTTGACGATATTCTAATTTGGGGGAAATCCTGTATCTTGCATCTTGAATCTTGCATCTTGAATCCTGAACTTGAAACCTGAAACCTGAAACCTGAAACTTGAAACCTGAAACTTGAAACTTGAAACTTGAAACTATCTTCCTTTAACTTCAAGAACCTTAGTGTATTTTTTCAATGATCTGAAAACTATAAATACCACAAATCCAATTGGTAGAATTATCATCCAATGTAAACTTAATGTGAATTCACCATTATAGAAATAGTGCTTGGCAAAATCGATAAAGGAAAATGAAAAGATAGTTGCGAAAAATCCGCTATACTCACGTTTTAAAACATTTTTTGTTGAGAAAGGAAGTTCTGACTTTTTCCAGATTGAAAATTTTGGCCAAAATGAAGGAACTGTTTCCGACCATTTTAAATATGCTTCACCAAATTTCTTTCTTAAGAAAAATTCTTCGGCAAACATAATTCTTTCGTAATAAAGCCAATAAAGTAATGAGCTGACTATTACAAACCAAATATTGCTCACATAAAGAAATAAGCCAAACCACATTAAGAAATTTCCTAAATATAATGGATGTCTGACAGCAGAATAAATTCCATCAGTATTTAGCTTTTCAGCCACCTGACCTTGAGTAGTATTTCGTCCTGATGTACCTTTTGGTGCATGTGCAATTGTAATTATGCGAACTAATAAACCTAAAAAAGAAATTGCCAAACAAGCCATACTCCAAATAATATTTGTATGTGAAACTACTTCATAATCAACAAAAGCAATCACCAAAACAGCAAAAACATATAATACTATTGGAATAAAACTTCTATGTTTAAATAACCAATTTCCTGATTTATCAAATTCTTCAATTAGAGCCATATTTTAAATTTTTGGCAAACTTACAAATTCTTGCTTTATTATTTTAATTTTACATTTTAATAAAACTCATAGTCAAGATACTACTTTACTCAATGAAGAAATTATTTCAAATATTACTATTTACATTATTATATTTAAATGCACTCGGTCAAATACAAAAGGAATATTTTCTTTTTAAAAATGATACTTTTAAAATTCTTAATAATAAATACACATACAATAATTTCACAAATTCCAATAATATTATATGGCAAATAGATTCATTCCCTAATGGCAAATATGTCCAGATTAAGGATAGCAATGTTGTTGCCATATTTGCATTAAGAAATATGATGTTAAATGGGGAGTTTGTATTTTATGTAAATGGTAAGGTCAATGAGACTGGATTTTATGAGAATGGTGCTAAATCATCAATTTGGAGAATTTATAATAATGGGAACTTATCTGGTCTTTATTATTATAAAAATAACGTTCACTCAGAATTTGAAACTTATTACGATAATGGGAACAAGAAAACAAGAGGAATAACAATTGAACAAGGTAATGAAAAAGGAGATTATTATACCATAAGGTTGGAAACTCATTGGTATGCTAATGGGAATAAAAAAGAGCAAGGTTTAATTAAAATAGATTCTAAATGTAATACATGTTTAAATTGTTGTAAATATAAAAAATGGATTTATTGGCATGAAAACGGAAAATTATATACAAGTGGAAATTATAAACTAAACAAGAAAGATGGAATTTGGCATTATACCGATTCTGTTGGGAGTATGATAAAAACTGAATACTACAAAAAAGGGGGAATAACTAAGATTTATTGCTACTCCACTGAAATAGTTGGAAGCAAACTATTATACAAGACTACAATTCGTGATTCAAAAAACAATATTAGTAAAACCATCCGATGGTATTACGAAGAAAGCGTTCTAGTTAAAGAGACCTTGAATAGGAAAGGAAAAATAGTAAAAAAGAAAAGGAAAAAAATCACACCTGAGATTTATTATCAATAAATATTCCATTAAACAAAAGAATTAACCATGAAAAGCCGATTTAACCTAAAACAAAAAGAAATTGAAGAAATCATTAATAAGTGTGATGTTTGCACTCTTAGCATGATTGACAAAAACAATATGCCTTATGCTTTGCCATTTAATTTTGCTTATGAAGATGGAATAATCTATCTGCACTCTGCACCCGAAGGTAAAAAAATTGGCATACTCGAAAACAATAATAATGTCTGTATTTCATTTTCTTCAGATTATCAAATGTATATTCAAAGTGAAAAGCTGGCTTGCAGCTATAGCATGAAATACAGAAGTGTTTTAGCTTTCGGCAAAGTTGAGTTTTGCGACCATGACGACCTTGAAATGAAACAAAAGGTTTTGGATTTATTTATGCAAAAATATGCTCCCGGAAGCGAAGGATATAAATACAATCCTCCGGCACTAAAAAATGTTAAGATGTTTAAGGTTGTTCCTGAGAAGGTTGAAGGGAAAGCTTACGGGTATTAGAATTAGTAATTAGAAATTGGAAATTTGTTCAATATAGCAATTTAACAATTTAGCCATTTAACAATTATTCATTCTTATATATTGCTTTCTGAATTAAACCAAAAATTGTAAACACAAAAAATCCAATTGCAAAACCTAATATTCCACCACAAATCACATCGAGTGGAAAGTGAACTCCAAGGTAAATTCTGCTATATGCAATTAGTCCGGCCCAAACAAATAGGTACAGAAATATAAATTTGATTTTATCTTTTAGTAGAAATGCTAAAAAAGTTGCAATACCAAAACTATTGGTTGCATGTGATGAAACAAAACTAAACTGTCCACCACAATGGTCTTTCACAAGATGAACTAAATGAGAAATTGTTGGATTATGGCAAGGTCGAAGTCTTTCAAAAACATTCTTAAAGAAATGGACAGAAATTAAATCAGTCAAAGCAATCAAAATTGCAATTAGTAAAATAATTGTTATTGATTGTTTTTTATAATGTTTAATAACCAGATATAAAAAGAAAATATAAAGTGGAATCCAGATTAGTTTATCGCTTAACCAAAACATCACAAAATCAAAAAAGGAATTATGGTTTCCATTTATAAAAAGGAAAAGGTCGATATCTAGCTGTTTGATGGTTTGAATCATAACAAAACGATAATAATATTAAACTTTAAATTTGCAATCCATCAAATGAATAGATAATAATATAGATATTTTTAAAAAATCAACCACCTATTGAAGGGTGATATTATAAACATTTCCATTAACCGTAACACTAGCTTGATTATCGCAACTGCCGTTTCCATAATCTACAAATCTGGTGGCAATTCCTTGAGATTTTAACTCAAGTTTGCCTTCAACTATCCATCTGCATCCAATTTCAACTCTTAATGAGCTTGTAATATCAACAGTAAAACTAACTCCATTTATATTGGATCCATTGGCAGAGCCGGAGATTAGATAAACATCATCCCAAATGTTTGGCCATTTGGTAGATTCGCCTGCAATCCATTCTCTTGTTCTTGTTGAATTCCATAGAATTGTTCCGCTTGAATTAATGATTTTTGCGTTAATTACATTGATAGAAAAAGAGAGATTCCCATTTGAATTATGACCATTATTTGTTACGATTTTCGTTCCTTCGACCTTATTGTCATTAACATAATAATTATCAAATGTAATTGTAATTACAGTTGTAGAATCCCTGTATCTTCCTGTAAAATTTGCCAAAATCTTACCCCTTCTATATTTATTATCAATGCATAGACAATTTGTTACACCGAAATCAACAACTAAGGTTTTGGGCCAAGTAATAGTATCAAACGGACTAATGCTTACTGTTGCACATCCACCGGCTTGAGATAATTGTTGACTTTTACTTTTACTGTTAAACAAAGAATCATCCTCACTTTTAGCTGCATCATCAACTTGCTTAAAAACATCTGAAAAAATATTTTCGGCTAAAGCATAATCCTTCGCCGACTGTGTGCTATTGTCGGCTTTATCTTTTTTGCAACCGAAATAAACAATTGTAAAAATCATAATAAATAATAAAGCAATTTTTTTCATTTGTCAAAATTTTAATAAATACAAAATTGTTTGTTTTCTTGTAAGACATTGTATATCTCAAAACGTTGCATTACAAAATTTGTTTTCTTCAGTAAACACAAACTCTAGACTCTCCAAACTCTAAGTACTCCAAACTTTAGGCACTCCAAACTCTAGGCACTCCAGGCACTTCTTAAACTAGAAAACATACGAAGTCAAATTTCTCCAAATCACATCTTTCAACTCTGATATTCCTTTATTAGCAACGGATGAAATAAATACTAATTGTAAATCCGGTAAATCTTTCTCTACTTCTTTTCTGACTTCTTCAATTAATTCATCATCCAACATATCAATTTTCGTGACTGCAAGAATTCTTGATTTATGAATTAATTCAGGATTATATTTTTCAAGTTCATTAAGTAATATTTTATACTCTTTAGTAATATTTTTTGTATCAACAGGAACCATAAAAAGCAAAAGTGAATTTCTTTCAATATGTCGAAGAAATCTTAAGCCAAGACCTTTTCCTTCGTGCGCTCCCTCAATAATTCCCGGAATATCAGCCATTACAAATGAATGATTATCTCTATAAGATACAATGCCAAGATTAGGTCTTAAAGTAGTGAACGGATAGTTTGCAATTTCAGGTTTTGCAGCAGAAACTACCGACAACAATGTCGATTTACCTGCATTTGGAAATCCAACCAAACCAACATCAGCAAGAATCTTAAGCTCCATGATTTTCCAGGTTTCGATTCCTTCTTCACCCGGTTGAGCAAATCTGGGAGTTTGGTTAGTTGGGGTTTTAAAATGGTCGTTTCCAAGTCCGCCTCTCCCACCCTGAACAATGATTTTCTCTTGATTATGTTCTGTGATTTCACATTCAATTTCTCCGGTTTCAGCATCTTTAATTATCGTTCCAAGAGGTACTTCAATATAAGAATCTTTTCCAAATGAACCGGAACTCAAATTTTTTGAACCGTTTTCACCATTTTCGGCGATAATATGCTTGGTGTAACGCAAATGCAACAAAGTCCAAAGGTTACGATTGCCTTTTACAATAATATGTCCCCCTCTACCGCCGTCACCACCACCAGGACCACCTTTGGCAATGAATTTTTCACGGCGCAAATGAGCAGAGCCAGCCCCACCTTTACCGGAACGACAATAAATCTTAATGTAATCGACAAAATTGGAGTTTCCCATTATAAAATATTAAAATGCTGCATTTATTTGAATAAAATTTACTGTTAAGTTTTCGTCCGAAGTCGGAAGTAATTCATTTATTTCTTAATCCTTCTTATAATTATTTTCTCTAATACTTATTATTCTTTACGCTATGTTTCTTCACATTCTTCGGTCTTCCGTCTTCGGACTTCTGACCTTTTATGAACAATCAGAGAAATGAACTTTCAATTTAATATGAAAACCCAAAAAAAAAGCTCGCCTACCTCACATTTTTAAATGCAGTTTTAACAAGTATTGACAATTTATCTGCGATCTCTTTTTCATCACCCATACCATTAATAGAATAGAACTTATCCATCTTCTTATAATAATCGGCAACATAATAAGTTTTAGTTTCAAATTCTTCCAGCCTTCTAATAATCACTTCAGAGTCGGCATCATAACTTCTTCCTTGTGGTGTTTTATTTCTTGCATAAAGCCTTTTCATTGCTTCAAGTGCCGAAACTTCTAATCTAATCATACAAGAAACCGAAGATTCAAATCTTTCTAGAAGTCCATCCAGAATGTAAGCTTGCACAAGATTTTTTGGAAATCCTTTAAAAATAAAACCTTTTGAATCAGGGTTTTCATTAATTTTTCTTTCTATCAATCGGATTGGAATTTCATCAGGAACAAAATCTCCTTTATCCATATATGGTTTTACAATTTTCCCTATTTCGGTATTTCTGGCTATTTCATCCCTTAACATCTCGCCGGTGGAAATATAAACCAGATTATACTGTTTCGAAAGTTTTTTAGCTTGTGTATCTTTTCCTGCTCCTGGATAACCTTGAATAACAACATTAAGCCATTTTTTCTCAAGTGTATTTTGTATTTCGTCGTTAAGCTTAACAAAAATATCTTCAATTTTTCCAACTCCATTGATAGGAATATACTTTCCAATATCCTGATAAAATTTAGCAACAGGAACAGTTTTTTCATCGTACTCATGGAGTCTGTTTTCAATAACGTCAATGTTATCATCCGACCTTCCCGACATTTTACCTCTGTTAAGCAAACGAGCTATCAACTCCTCCCTGGGAACTTCAAGGCTTAACATGCATGTTAAAGAAGTATTGAGTTTCAGCAATAAACCCTCAAGAATATAAGCCTGAACAACTGTTCGTGGAAAACCATCAAATAAAACTCCATTAGAATTTGGCAATGACATTAATTTTCTTTCAAGAATTTGAACAATTAATTCATCATCAACAAGTCCACCTTGTTCAATAATGTTTTTAGCTTGCATTCCAAGTTTAGTTCTATCAGCAATTTCTTTTCTCAAAATATCACCCGTGGAAATGTAGGTTAGGTTATATTTTTCAATTAAGTATTGAGACTGAGTGCCTTTACCGGCACCCGGTGGTCCAAAAAGTGCAACATTCAACATAGTCTTTAAAAGTTAGTTTATTTTAATTTAGTTTTATATAGTTGTAATACTTATTTTTCCTTTCAATCTTCTCCTTTTGCCTTTTTACTTTTGCCTTTTTACTTTTGTCTTTTTACTTTCTACTTTTGCCTTCTGCCTACTTTTCCTTTGCCTTCTACTTAGCCTTCGCCTTTTTTTTTATAATTTCTATTCTGTTATTTTATAAATATCCGGCAAATTTCGTCCAAATCCATCATAATCCAAACCA
>JAIPBB010000203.1 GCA_021739805.1 Saprospiraceae bacterium
GCACCTGAAACTACACAATTTAAATCATCACATGAAAGATTTAAATCAACATCGCCAGCACCTGAAAGAATTAATTTAAAAACTGTTGCATTTATTAATGACTGAGTTTTTATATCACTTGCACCACTTGCAATTATTGAATTTAAGGATTTAACCGTCAGAAAAATCTTAATATCATTATAGCATTTAATTCTTCCTTTGTTATTAATTGAAAGCTTTCCTGATTTTACATCGGTTTGAATTTTTTCCATGATTTCTTCAGGAGCTACTATTTTCACAACTTGAGTTTCACCTTGTGAAATAAAAACATTAAAAGCTCCACTAACAATAATTCCATCAAAATCTACCACTTCCCTAACTTGTGTTACCACATCCTGCTTCTCATTTGATAAACAGCAGTTGCAAGCAATCAGTTGAAAACTTATCAGTATAAAAGCACTTAGAATTGACATTTGGATAATAGGGTTCTTTTTCATTTTATTAGATATTTTAGGTTAATAATTAAAAATTTGACGTTTACAGTATTGCAAAAGTTACAATATTCGTGACTATTCATTATGTTAATTTTCTAGTTTATTAGTACTTAATTGCCTGGAGTTTGGAGTGCCTGGAGTACTTAGAGTGTGGAGTAATTGGAGTGCCGGTTTCTAAGCAAGATGAACGGGAAATTCCAAAACTCAAAAAATAAAATTCAAATAAATTCCAAATTCAAATAATCAATGAGCAAAACCCAGTATCTCAATTTTAGAATTTTGAAAATTTGAGTTTGAGTATTATTTGTTTTTTTGATGCTTGTTATTTGTTATTTTTAGAGTTAATCATTACTTAATCCAAGAACTCTAGGCAATTAAGTACTCCAAACTTCAGGCAATATTAGTAAACAATATCCAATTTTGTATATTTGCCTTTTATTAAACCAAAAATCGAAATGACACATGCACTTCAAGATATTGAATTAAATAAATATTTTTTTCCTGACACCGCTTTTCAACTTTTAATGAAAAGACGAATTCACAAAGTTTTACTTATTTGTAGTAATTACGATGCTTTTCTTCTGGAAGAAGATGGAAGAATTGATGAACAAATTTTCAATGAATATGTTTCTTTAAATTTAAGATATCCACCACAATTCATTCATGCTTCAAATATTGAAAGTGCTTTTCAAAAACTTGAGGAAGAAAATATTGACCTTGTTATCACCATGTTAAGCACAGGTGATATTGCTCCTTTTGAATTATCAAAAAAAATCAAATTAAATTATCCAATAATACCGATAGTTGTTTTAACACCCTTTTCGCGTGAAGTTTCATTGGAAATTGATAATCAGGATTTCACTTTTATCGATTATATCTTTAGTTGGCTTGGCGATGCTGATATTCTTCTGGCAATCATAAAATTGATTGAGGATAAAATGAATGTTGAATATGATGTTAATGAAGTTGGTGTTCAGGTGATAATTCTTGTTGAAGATTCTATAAGGTTTTATTCAAGCTATTTGCCAAATATTTATAAAATAATTTTCACTCAGTCGAAAAAATACATGACTGAAGGATTGAATGAGCATGAGCAAATGCTTCGTATGCGTGGGCGACCAAAAATTTTACTGGCTACAACTTACGAAGAAGCAGTCCAAATGTATAATAAATATAAACTTAATCTTTTAGGAATAATATCAGACATTAATTATAATCGTGAAGGTGAGTCTGATGAAGAAGCTGGTATAAAGCTTTGCAAAATGGTAAGAAACGAAGATGTGCTTCTTCCATTTCTTTTGCAATCATCTCAAGGTCATTATGAAGAAATTGCAAAAAAACTGGGAGTCGGATTTATTAATAAAAACTCAAAATCACTTTCGTTTGAATTAAGAGAATATATAATTAAAAATTTTGCTTTTGGGGATTTTGTTTTCCTTGACCCAAAAACTAATCTTGAAATAAATCGTGCTTTCGACCTTCAATCTTTTCAACAAAAGCTTTTTGAAATTTCTGATGAAACTCTACGGTATCATATCAGCCGAAATCATTTTTCTAAATGGTTAAACGCCCGGGCACTTTTCCCTATTGCTGAGATTTTCAAATATTTAAGAATAGAACATTTTAATGACCTTGATGATATTAGAAGATATATTATTGACACAATCGCAAATTATCGTCATAGCAAGGGACGGGGAGTAATAGCTAAGTTTTACAAAGAAAGCTTTGATGAATATTTGATTTTTTCCAGGATTGGAGATGGCTCTTTAGGGGGGAAAGCCAGGGGATTAGCTTTTATTGAATCGCTTTTAAAACGAAATAATCTTATTGACAAATATCCTGATATTCTAATAACTATTCCCAGAACTGTTGTGCTAACAACTGATGTTTTTGATGAATTTATGGAAGAAAACCAGCTTTATGATATTGCTCTTTCAAATTTATCAGATTCAGAGATATTAAATCATTTCGTAAAATCAAATCTACCATTTAGAATTCATGAAGATTTGTTGGCTTTCCTTTCTGTTATTGACAATCCGATTGCAATTCGTTCATCGAGTTTGCTTGAGGACTCTCACTATCAGCCTTTCGCCGGAATTTATTCTACCTATATGATTCCTAATATAAAAGATAACGAAAGGATTATGGTTGATTTACTTTGCTCTTCGATAAAAAGTGTTTATGCTTCTGTCTATTTTAAGGATAGTAAAGCATATATGGCAGCTACAAAAAATCTTATTGATGAGGAAAAAATGGGGATTGTCCTGCAGGAAGTTTGTGGGTCGCAATATAAAGATAGTTTTTACCCGACAATTTCGGGTGTTGCAAGGTCATTAAATTTCTATCCAATCCACCCTGAAAAACAGGCAGACGGGATTGCCAATATTGCATTCGGTCTTGGCAAACATATTGTTGACGGAGGGGTTAATTTGAGATTTTCACCTAAATATCCTAAAAAAATCATTCAACTTTCTTCTCCTCAAATGGCATTGCGAACTACTCAAAAAGAATTTTATGCCTTAGACCTGTCACCTGAAAGTTATAAAGTTTCTACTGACGATTCAATAAATCTTAAAAAGTTTAAAATTAAAGACATTAAGGACAAAGCACAATTAAAGCATGTTGCTTCGACCTACGACATCAACAACAATATAATCAGAGATGGTGTTAACTTTGAAGGAAGAAAACTTATTACTTTTTCAAACATTTTAAAACACAATACTTTTCCACTGGCTGAAATTCTTGATACTCTTTTAAAAGTCGGACAAAAGGAAATGAATAATCCTATTGAGATTGAGTTTGCTGTTGATTTAAATGTTCCTAAAGGGAATCCAATAATTTTTAGTTTCCTTCAAATCAGACCAATTGTTGAATCAAATGACAGTATAAAAGTTAATATTGATAATATTAAAGTAGAAAATACTATAGTAACATCTGAATCTTCTCTTGGAAATGGTGTTATAAAAGGAATTTACGATTTGGTTTATGTTAAGCCGGAAACCTTTAATGCAGCCAAAAGCACTGAAATAGCATTGCAAGTAGAAATGATTAACAACAAATTTATTGAAGCGGATAAAAACTATATTCTGATAGGTCCGGGCAGGTGGGGTTCCAGCGACCCATGGTTGGGAGTTCCGGTGAAATGGCCACAAATCTCCGCTGCAAGATTAATTGTTGAATCCGGTTTAAAAAACTATAGAATCGACCCAAGCCAGGGAACTCACTTTTTCCAAAATCTTACTTCATTCCAGGTTGGTTATTTCACCATCAATCCTTATGTTAATGATGGTTTCTATGATGTGGACTATTTAAACACTTTTAAAGCTGAATTTGAAAACGAATTTATCAGGCATATTAAATTCGAAAAGCCACTTGTTATTAAAATTGATGGAAGAAAGAATAAGGGGGTGATTTTGAAGAGTATTTAGTGTTACGAGTTTCGAGTTAAATGTTACTAAAAATTGAATGTTATGCAGAGTTTAATTGAAAAGCCTACTTTTGTGATAATAAAAATTCTCTACCGAGAAAAGTATAAAGTATCTCTTTCAAGAACTTGATTTATCATTCTATGAACAATAATTACTAAATCACTATATCTAAGGTGGCATTTTATATCAACTTGCTCTAAAGTATCACTAATTAGCTCATGGACTGGAACTGGACCATACGAATATATATTCCCACAGCATGTTATATTTGCGACTATACTATCGTAGTGATAATTAGGGGAATTAAGATCAAAATTGTATAAGCTATCATATTTTGTAATAGTTAGACTACTACTATCATTTTGATAAATACCGACTAATTGGTCTTTTATATTATTCCAACCAATTAACCTAACACAATAATCATAAGAAGAATCTTCCTCTATTTTAATAACAATTTCTAATTGACTGCCCATTATACAATAACCCGAGTAATAATAACATTTATATGTTGACCCTGCTTGTTGCAACCGTTTTAAAGGAACAAAAGTTGCCTTATCGCCATCTATATGAGCTTTTAAATTAGGAAGCCAACTTGAAAAATTAAAAATCACAGAATCGGATGATATCATAGAAACTGAAAGACAATGTGTAATCATATAAGCATTAATGCTTTGATCGTAATAGCAATAATCACCAACAAAATCAGAATTCTTTTTAATTTCATTGTCTTTTTTACAATACCAAAATAAGATTATTATACTTACTGAAAAAATCAAAAAAACTATCTGTAATTTTCTCATAACATTCTAATTAAATTATTATTTAATAAGCATAAATATACTTGTAATATTAAATTATTACACAAATATAATAAAACAAAAATTCATTAACAATAATCTGAAGTTAAATATAAGTCTAAATCTTAACATTACTTAGCGTTTCTTCAATTTGTAAGAATACCATTCTTTAAGTTCGAAACAAGTATTTAAAAGTTCACTTCATGGAACTTATAATATAACAACAAGGTCTGATTACCGAATACTAAAATTCTTCTGACTCCTAAACTCCCCCGGACTTATCCCAACTCCCTTCTTAAACGAACAGCTATAATTTCCAATATCTTAATATCCAACATATAAGCCATTTCTGAAATGGTTAAATCTTTTTGACACAACAGACTTTTAGCAAGCTCGAATCTTATTTCCTGCTATAAGGAAATCAGGCTGATAGAAATGGATTTTTAAAATAAAAGGGAAAGTATTTTAACTATTGAATTGAATTAAGCTGAAAAAGAATTTTAAACAAATTCTATCCTATTTAAAAATTTGTAATTTTGGATAAACTAATATAGAAAAATGGATAGTGCAATTCAATTTAAGAATAATTTAATTTCAAGAATTAGAAACTCAAATGATTTGAAATTTTTAAAAGCTCTACAAACTATTTTTGATAGTTCTGAACAAGAATTGTACGAGCTTAATGAAGCTCAAAAAGAATCTATCAATATTAGTCGTGATGAAATTAAGAATGGAAACTATATTGAAAGCTCAAAAGCAATATCTGATATAAAAGAATGGCTAAAAAAGAAATAATTTGGTCATCGAGAGCTAATCTTGAATTGAAGGAAATTCTTGAATTCTATATTACACGAACGGAAGTGTCAATTATAGTTTAAAACTTATTGATGAGATTGAAGACGTGCTTAACACTCTTTCTCAGAGTGAATTTATCGGACGATTGACAGCAAACAAAAAAACAAGAGTTGTTGTTATGAAAGTTTATCAAATATTTTATGAAATAAACAACCAAAGAATTGAAATAGTTTCTTTTTGGGATAACAGACAAAATGAAAATAAACGAATTGATAAATAGGTAATTCTTCGTTAAAGTATAAAAAATAATGAACGGAAATTGTTTAAAATACCTAATTGAATAGATAAACAAAAAAATATTTATAATAAAAAACATTCCATGGAAAAACTACTCTATAAAACTTAAAATAAATTAAATGGCTCACCGAACTTCAAGTCGATGAAACACCGACCAACATTTAACATCATACATCTGACATCAAACATCCAATACTTCCCTTATGGAGTACTAATGAGGATTTCCGGCTTTAAGTCAACAGGATTATCAACTTTCTGTTTTAATAAAGCATATTCCAATACTTCAAGCATATTGCTGACATAGTGGAAATTTACTCCTTTAATATAGTTTTCTTTTATATCAGCAATGTCCTTTTTATTTTCCTCTGAAATGATTATATCTGTGATTTTTGCACGTTTTGCAGCCAGAATTTTTTCCTTTATCCCTCCTACGGGAAGCACTTTCCCACGCAATGTTATTTCTCCTGTCATTGCCATTTTAGCTCTGACTTTTCTTTGAGTAAAAACTGAAGCTAGAGCTGTAAACATTGTTATACCGGCAGAAGGTCCATCTTTTGGAGTTGCCCCTTCCGGAACATGTAAATGAACATTCCACTTTTGAAATATTTCATCGTCAATTCCAAGTAAATGAGAATGTGATTTTAAATATTCATAAGCAATTGTTGCAGATTCTTTCATAACATCACCTAGATTACCGGTTAGAGTCATTACTCCTTTCCCTCTACTAATACTGGTTTCAATAAATAGAATTTCTCCACCTACTGCTGTCCATGCAAGACCTGTAACAATACCGGCAACATCATTCGAAATCTTTCTATCCTTTTGAAAATGCGGTGGTCCAAGTATAGTATTAAGGTCATCAGCCGTGACAGTTTTATTATAATCCTGGTTTGTGACAATGAACCTTGCTCTATTTCGAATAATTTTTGCAATATTTTTCTCTAACAACCTAACACCTGATTCTCTGGTATAATTATCTGCAATATTTTCAATTATTTTTTTTGTGAATTTTAGCTGGGAGTTTTTTACACCATGTTCAGAAAATTGTTTTGGTAATAAATGGCGTTTCGCAATTTCTAGTTTTTCTTCTATAAGATAACCGCTCACATCAATCACTTCCATTCTGTCTTGAAGAGCAGGATGCACAGTACTAAGAGTGTTTGCAGTTGCAATAAACATTACTTTTGAAAGGTCATAATCAACTTCCAAATAATTATCATAGAAAGTGGAATTTTGCTCAGGGTCAAGAACTTCAAGCAATGCAGCGGCTGGATCTCCATTAACATTCATGCCAATTATTTTATCAACTTCATCAAGAACAAAAACAGGATTTGAAGTTTTTGCTTTTTTGATGCTTTGAATAATTCTTCCCGGCATGGCTCCAATATAGGTTTTCCTATGACCACGTATTTCAGCTTCATCCCGAACACCACCTAATGACATTCGCACATACTTACGACCAAGAGCTTCTGCAATTGATTTCCCTAATGATGTTTTTCCAACTCCCGGAGGTCCTACCAAACATAGAATTGGAGATTTCATATCACCTTTAAGTTTGTAAACTGCCAAGTGTTCAATAATTCTATCCTTTACTTTTTCAAGAGCAAAATGATCTCGGTCAAGAATTTTCTTAGCATAATCTAAATCATAATTATCATCGGAATAAAATTCCCATGGAAGTTCCACCAAGGTTTCAAGATAGTTCATCTGAACAGAATATTCAGCAGCAGATGGATTCATTCTTTGAAGTTTACTAAGTTCCTTTTCAAATGTCTTTGCTGCTTCTTCCGACCATTTCTTTGTTTTTGCTTGCTCCTTTAAATCTTTGATTTCCTGCTCATGTGGTGAGCCTCCTAATTCATCCTGTATAGTCTTTAATTGTTGATTTAATAAATAATCTCTCTGTTGTTTATCTAAATCAACTTTAACTTTGCTCTGAATCTGGTTTTTTAATTCCAAAACCTGTAATTCTTTTGTTAAAGCTGAAAGAACAAGATTTGCCCGTTCAGACAGGTCAGATACTTCAAGTAATTTTTGTTTCTCTAAAACATCGATATTCAAATTAGATGAAACAAAGTTTACAAGAAATGAAACACTTTCGATATTGTTTATTGCAAATCCGGCTTCCGATGGAATATTAGGTGAAACTTTAATTATCTGTAATGAAAGGTCTTTAAGTGACGAAATTAAAGCATTAAATTTTTCATCATTTTCAATAGGATTAACGCTTTCAAACTGTTTTACTTTTGCTTTAAAATAGGGTTCACTCTGCACAAATTCAATTAATGAAAACCTTTTCTTGCCTTGAATAATAACTGTTGTGCTACCATCAGGCATTTGTAATATCTTTAAAATACTTGCTACTGTTCCAATACGATTAAGGTCATTTTCAGTAGGATCTTCAACATCGGTTTTCTTTTGTGCAACTACACCAATAATTTTAGTCCCTTGATAGTATTTTTTAATAAGCTTAATAGATTTATCACGACCAACAGTAATTGGAATCACAACGCCTGGAAAAAGCACATTATTTCGTAAAGGAAGTATAGGTAAAATCTCCGGAATTTTTTCAGCTTCCATTAATTCTTCATCTTCTGAAGAAAGCAATGGAATAAATTCTGTATCATTATCTATTATATCTGAAAAACTATTTTCGTTTTCTAAAAGCCAATTATCCATATTTTCTTAATAGTTATTTTGCGACATATTGTCACTTTTATTATTGTTCAGGCTATAAGTGTTTAGTTTTAAAAAGCTAAATCAATATGCCATAGTTCATTGAAATTAAAACTGTTCTAAAAATAATAAAAAAAAATATAACAGAGATAATTTTTGCGTCATTCGATAAGTCAATTTATATGCCAAACAATAATAAATATGCAAAGTTGTATTACTTCGAAAAAAGCAAAAATTTACAAATTATAATAGAAATCCATACAGAAAAAGCTAGTTTTGTGAAGTTTGAATGTAGTAAATCATGAATTCCTAACCTGAAAAGTATTCTTATAAACAGTTTCTAAAATATTTTTTTCAATATCATTGAATTCCATATTTCTTCTTTTATAAACAGCTTCAGCAACATCACAAGCTTTTTTAAGATTATAATCAGAGAATCCTGAATGACCTCCCCAGGAGAATGATGGAATAAAATTACGTGGAAATCCAGCACCGAATATATTGCAATTTACACCAATAACAGTTCCTGTGTTAATCATAGTGTTAATTCCTAATTTTGAATGGTCACCTAATATCAATCCGCAAAACTGTAAGTCTGTGCTAACAAAGCTATTTTTAGGATAGCTCCAAATTCTTACTTCATCATAAGTGTTCTTTAGGTTTGAAATATTAGTGTCTGCACCAATATTGCACCATTCACTAATAACAGACTGTCCCATAAATCCATCATGTGCTTTATTTGAATATCCAAAAAACACAGAATTATTCACTTCACCACCAACTTTTGAAAATGGTCCTATTGTAGTTGGTCCATAGATTTTTGCTCCCATTTTCACAGTTGAATTTTCACAAAGGGCAAAAGGTCCCCTGATGGCACATGCTTCCATTATTTCAGCATCTTTCCCAATATATATTGGTCCATTTGAAGCATTTAAACTTGCAAATTCAACTTTAGCACCTTTCTCAATGAAAATATTTTCAGGATTAACGGTAAAAACATTTTCGCTAATTGCTTCTGATTTTCTTCCCTTTGTTATTAAATCAAAATCTAATTTAATTGCATCAGAATTTTTTGAGAATATATCCCATGGAAAACTTATTTCAAGCAGTTCTTTATCATAAACAATTTCTTCTACTCCAATAGTATCAGCATCTCCAACAGACTCCAACTCATCTTCATTCAAAAACATAGCAATGATTTTATCTTCTGAAATTAGAGTTTGATTAGACTTTAATTCTTTTATTCGCTTTAATAAATCATTATTTGGGCATATAGTTGAATTTATTAAAATATTTTCTTCTCCTTTAATAATCGGAAATTTTTTGTTTAGATATTCTTCGGTTAAAGTTGATGTTTTAACATTTAAATACTTCTCCCACTTCTCTCTCATTGTTAGTATTCCAAACCTAATTTCGGCAATAGGTCGCATAAATGTTAAAGGAAGCAGATT
>JAIPBB010000204.1 GCA_021739805.1 Saprospiraceae bacterium
ATCCCATCAACATCAAAGCCGCATTCTTTATAAAGTTGGGCTGGTGTGCCTTGTTGAATGAAGATGTCAGGAACACCTAATTTTTGGATTTTTAGAGAATAATTATTTTTGATAATGAAATCAGAAACAACACTTCCTAAACCGCCAACTATAGTTCCATCTTCGACTGTGATAATCTTTTTGTAGTTTTTGCAGATATGATGTAATAAGTCTTCATCAATTGGTTTGAGAAAAATCATATCAAAATGCCCAATGTTAATTCCTTCTTTTTTAAGTTTTTCGCAAACTTCAACAGCAGAGTTTCCAACATGACCAATTGTAACTATTGCAAGCTCTTCACCTTCCTGAATAGTTCTGCCTTTTCCAATTTCTAATTCTTCAAATTCCGTTTTCCATTCTTTTAAAACTCCCCTTCCTCTTGGGTATCTAATTGAAATTGGTCCAAGGTTTTTATTTTGAGATGTAAACATTAAATCTCTCAAATACTTTTCGTTCATTGGGGCAGAAACAATCATTTCCGGAATGGAATTCATATACGCAAGGTCATAAACACCATGATGAGTAGCTCCATCTTCACCAACTAAGCCTCCCCTGTCCAAACAAAAAACAACAGGCAGTTTTTGCAAAGCAACATCATGAATCACCTGATCGAAAGCTCTTTGCATAAATGAAGAATAAATATTACAAAAAGGAATCATTCCCTGCGAAGCAAGTCCGGCAGAATATGTAACTGCATGTTGTTCAGCAATACCGACATCGAAAACTCTATGTGGCATTTTTTCCATCATTAATTTTAAAGAACATCCAGAAGTCATTGCTGGAGTTATTGCAACAATTTTATCATTGTTTTCAGCAAGTTCAAGAATTGTTTCACCAAAAACATCCTGGTATTTTGGTGGTAAACCATTAGTGTCTTTTTCAACTAATTTGCCATTTTTTTTGTTAAATACACCAGGTGCGTGATATTCAGTTTGATATTTTTCAGCTTGTTTTAGTCCCTTGCCTTTTTTCGTTATAACATGAAGTAATTTTGGCCCGGGGAGCATCGAAATGTCTTTTAATATTTTTGATAAACGAATAACGTCATGTCCGTCAACAGGGCCGAAATACCTGAAATTAAGCGATTCCATATAATCACTTTCATTCAGAACAGTTGACTTAAGAGCTTTATCCATTGCCTGAAAAACAGAACGTGGGAATGGCCACTTAGTACCAAGTTTGCCAAGAACTTTCCAGGTTTTGTTTTTAATTCTGTTATATGTTTTTGATGTTACGACATCAAGCAAAAACTCTTTAAAAGTCCCGACACTTTCGTCAATAGAAATTCCATTATCATTTAGAATTACAAGCAAATTGGCTCCTGAAACACCGGCATTATTTAATCCTTCGTAAGCAAGTCCGGCTGACATAGAACCATCGCCAATAACTGCAATGTGTTTTCTATTGTTTTCACCTTTCAGTTTTGATGCTACCGCCATTCCGAGAGCTGCAGAAATTGAGGTTGAAGAATGCCCAACTCCAAAAGCATCATATTCACTTTCGTCCATTTTCGGAAAACCACTTATACCTTTATATGTGCGGTTTGTATGGAAAACATCTTTCCTTCCTGTTAAAATTTTATGAGCATAAGCCTGGTGACCAACATCCCAAACAAGTTTATCATAAGGAGTATTAAAAATATAATGAAGAGCAACAGTCATTTCAATAGTTCCAAGACTTGCACCTAAATGGCCAGGGTGTTCAGAAATTACTTCAATAATAAATTGACGTAACTCTTTACAAAGCTTAGGCAAATCTTTTTCACTTAGCTTTTTAAGGTCTTCCGGACTATTGATTTTCTGTAATATTTCTCCTTGTTCAACTTGCATTATGAAAGAAACCTATTATGGTTTTAATTATTGCAAAATTAAGGTTTTTTAACAACAAACTGCTTAATAATTAAAGCACAAAAAAGCCCGAATAAATCGGGCTTCAAATTTTTTTTATTGAGAAACTATCTCAAGTGTATCTTGTGCAATCACCAGTTCTTCATCTGTTGGAACAACAATAGCAATTACTTTTGAGTTTTCGGTGCTTAAAACAATTTCTTTTCCTCTACTTCCTTTGTTTTTTTCAAAATCAAATTCAAGTCCTAAATATTCAAAATCTTTAGCAACGCCAGCTCTTGTTGTACAGGCATTTTCACCAATTCCACCTGTGAAAACAATAATATCAACTCCGCCCATAACAGCTGCATATGCACCGATGTATTTTCTAATTCTATATTCATACATTCTTAGAGCGAGTGCAGCTCTTTTGTTGCCGGCTTTTTCAGCTTCTTCAACTTCACGCATATCAGATGAAACTCCGGAAACTCCAAGAACACCACTATGTTTATTAATCAAAGTGTTAGTTGCTGCAAGTCCAATTTCTTCTTTTTCCATAATAAAGGTTAAAACTCCAAGGTCAAGGTCTCCACAACGAGTTCCCATCATCAAACCTTCAATTGGAGTTAAACCCATTGATGTGTCAACAGATTTCCCATTTTTAATGGCTGCAATTGAAGCACCATTTCCAAGGTGACAAGTAATAATTTTTTGAGTTTTATAATCTACACCTAAAATTTCGCAGGCACGTTGTGAAACATATCTATGGCTGGTTCCATGGAAGCCATAACGTCTGATTCCGTACTTTTCATAAAGTGAATATGGAATTGCATACATATAAGCATGTTCAGGCATTGTTTGATGATACGCTGTATCGAAAACTCCAACCTGGGGAACATCGGGTAAAAGCTGTTGCATAGCATAAATTCCTTTTAAGTTTGGAGGATTGTGTAAAGGAGCCAGACCTATACATTCTTCCATTTTACTAATAACCGCTTCAGTAATTTTAACACTGGATTTGAATTCTTCAGCACCGTGAACAACCCTATGACCGACTGCATTAATTTCTTTGATTTCTTTAATACAGCCATGCTCTTTACTAATGAGAACACCTAAGACATATTCGATTCCCGACTGGTGGTCAATTATTTCACCCGTTAAGGTAACCTTGTCGCCATCTTGCCTTGTATTTTTAAGAAATGACCCATGTATTCCTATTTTTTCTACGATTCCTTTTGCCATAACATCTTTTGTTGTCATGTCAAATAGTTGATATTTTATTGATGAACTTCCACAGTTCAGTACTAATATTTTCATTTTCCGTACTTATTATATTTCGCTAATTCTACTTCCTTGTTCATTATATTTATAAAAACCCTGACCTGAAATTCTACCAAGTTGGTTTGCTCTTACAAGCCGTTTTATTAAAGGTGAAGGTTTATATTTTAAATCACCAAACTCACTATAAAGATTATTTGCCCATCTTAAAATTTTATCCAAACCAATTTTATCGGCCATTTCGAATGGTCCTAATGACATTCCCATACCTAGTTTCATGGTTAAATCAATATCATCCTTGGAGCCAACAGCTTCCATTAGTACTTCGCATGCATCATTAATTAATGGCACAAACAAACGAACACTAATTAATCCCGGAGATTCTTCAACCGGAATCACTATTTTGCCCATTAATGTAACAAATTTCTTTGCTTTTTCATAAGATTCAATTGTTGTGTGCAAACCTTTTGCAACTTCAACAATTGTTGCACCCGGTGCAGATGTAATAAAATGCATACTAACACATCTGGCAGGGCATTTCAAATCTTCTGCAAGCTCAGAAACAACAAGTGTGGTAGCATTTGTTGCAATAATACACTCACAATCAACTACTTCTTCAATTCTTTTAAAAATTTGTTTCCTGATTGCTTTACTATCTTCCGATTGTTTAACTTTTAGGGTTTCAATCACGATATCGCAAGCTGCTAAATCTCTATAATCCGTACTGCCCACAATTCTTGATACAATGGCTCTTTTTTCGCCTTCGGTTAATCCCCAACGGTTAATTAAAGCATCAAGCTCTTCATTCATGAGATTAAATGATTCTTCAATTTTTTCTTCAGAAGTTTCAATAAAAATCACA
Source organism: Saprospiraceae bacterium (assembly GCA_021739805.1). The sequence goes on from JAIPBB010000204.1 coordinate 4,006, forward strand.
TCAATACCATGCTTACTAACCATTCGGGCAATGCTTCTGCCAACTGTTCCACAGCCACAAATTCCAACCTTCGAGAAAAGTGTTCCGGCATTTAGTTTACTACTTAAGCCATATTTTTCAATGGGTTCAATGTTTTCTGACATTTTCTTTATATATTTTAAGTTCTACTGTAATTTATTTGTTACTCGTTTCTGGCTGCTCGTTGCTCGTCTTTTGTTTCTTGTAACCGATTACCGAATACTGATCACTGATTCATTCCCTGAGCTTGATTAGCCGTAATTGCCACCAAGTTTACTATATCATCAACAGAACATCCTCTGGATAAATCATTTATTGGTGCTGCCATTCCTTGCAAAACCGGTCCAACTGCTTCTGCTCCTGCTAATCTTTGTACAAGTTTGTAAGCTATGTTTCCTACTTCCAGTGTTGGAAATATTAAAACATTTGCTTTTCCAGCGATTTCACTATTGGGAGCTTTACTTTTGCCAATTGCTTCAATAATTGCTGCATCAGCTTGCAACTCCCCATCAATTTTTAAATCCGGGGCCATCTCTTTTGCAATTCGGGTTGCATTAACAACTTTATCAACCATTTCGTGTTTAGCACTTCCTTTGGTTGAGAAACTTAACATTGCTACTCTTGGTTCCATTCCTGCAATTGAGTTTGCTGTTTTTGCGGTACATACTGCAATTTCAGCTAATTCATTTTCATTTGGATCAGGATGAACAGCACAATCAGCGAAAACTAAAATTCCATCATCGCCATAAGTTTTGTCCTTTAAAATCATGAAAAATGCACCAGAAACTACACTTATTCCCGGAAGAGTTTTTACGATTTGAAATGCAGGTCGAAGTACATCTCCTGTTGCATTTGCAGCTCCGGCAACTTCTCCGTCAGCATAACCATTTTTAATTAATAAACATGCAAGATAAAGTGGGTTTTCAACAAGCTTTAATGCTTCTTCTTTTGTTAAACCTTTGTTTTTCCTTATTTCGACTAATAAATCAACAAGCTCTTCCTTCTTATCATGATTTAGTGGGTCAATAATTTTTGCTTTGGAAATGTTTTCCAATTCAAATTTTTCCGCTAACTTGTTAATTTCAACAGTATTACCTATTAAAATTATATTGGCAATTTTTTCACCTATTAAAATATTTGCTGCTTTTAAGGTTCTTTCTTCAGTTCCTTCGGGAAGTACAATTGTTTTAAGATTATTTTTCGCCTTGTCTTTAATATTATCTAAAAAGTTCATCTATAATTATATAATCTTTGTTGTTCTAATAAATTTTGATTTTCGGACGCCAAAAGTATAAAAATAAATTTGCTAAAAATATGATATTTGAAGTTTTTTCTTCTTTAAATTTTTAGTACTAAAAACAAGTTTTTAATGGCAGTTAATCTAAATTCATAATCCAATAATCCAATTTATAAATTGTGGTTTCATTTGCTTTTAATTTATTCCATATTTTTGCAGAACTTATGGAACAGTTTGATAGCATCAATAAATCTTCGATTCTAAATAAAACTTCATTTTTTATTGACTTTGTTGGCAATCAGGATGAAGTTGTTGATAGCTTGTTTATCAATCAATCCAGTGATTATAACACAATTAAACAGGTTAAACTCTCAACTGAAACTAATACTAAAAAATCTCTTTTTACTAATCATCAACTACAAATTGTTGATAGAAACCCAATTGAACATATTACAAAAAATCAGGATTTTGTTTTGGTCATATTAATTATATGTATCATACTGGTAAGCATTTCTAAAACGATATCCAATAAAGGTCTCTCCAATAATTTAAAATCAGTTTTTGCATTCAGGCAGTTTAGTATGTCAGGTTTTGAAGTTCATAATAAAAGAATTTCCTTGTTTTTATTTATAAATTACATTTTAAGTTTTTCTCTTTTTATATTTGCTTTTGTCAGTTTATATCCACAACTGCCTTTTAATATAGAGCCGGATTTTTCTCTGTTTCTAAAAATCATCAGTGGAGTTTTATTGATTTATGCTTATAAATACATTTTTATAAATTCAATTGGGAAAATTTTCAAGACCGATAATCAAACTTCAAATTATAAATCAATAATTTATTATTCAAGCCAGGCAATGGGCATATTATTGCTTCCTATGGTAATAGTAATAGTATATTTGAATTCTTTGACATTTTTTTATATAACTGGTGGGATTTACTTGATTTATTACGTTTATAGAATCTTCCGAAGCCAAGTTTCAAAATTTAACAAATCAGAATTTTCCTTATTCCATTTATTTTTATATCTTTGCACCCTCGAAATTTTACCGTTATTTGTCTTAATAAAGTTTGCAGAAACAATCAACACTACGATTTGATTTCTTGGCATTTAGATAGGCACGGGCAATAAAAATAATGATTTATTAACCAAAATAATAATAAAGTTGAAAGTTAAAAACATACTAGTATCGCAACCAAAACCAGTAGATTTCGAAAAATCTCCTTATTCTGTCTTATCAAAAAAACACAATATTAACATCGACTTTCATAAATTTATTACAATTGAAGGTGTTACGGCAAGTGAATTTCGAAAATGCAGAATTGATATTTTGGCTCACACTGCTATAATTTTGACAAGCAGACAAGCTGTTGACCACTTTTTTAGGATTGCTAAAGAAATGAGAGTTGAAATTCCGGATTCAATGAAATATTTCTGTATTTCGGAATCAACTGCATTTTACCTTCAGAAATATGTTCAATTTAGAAAAAGAAAAATCTTTTCAGGACAGCTAAACTTTGATTCACTAATGAAAGTTATTAAAAAGCATAGCACTGAAACATATTTACTCCCTTGTTCGGAAATTCACAAACAGGATATTCCTAAAAAACTTAAAGAACATAAAATTAAGTTTACTAAAGCAGTTATTTACAGAACAAAGGCAAATGATTTATCAGACCTTGATATTAGTGCTTATGATATGTTTGTGTTTTTTAGTCCTTCAGGTGTGAAATCGTTAAAGAAAAACTTTCCAGAATTCGAACAAAATGGTCATGTAATGGCGGCCTTTGGACCAACTACTGCCAAAGCTATTAAGGATGAAGATTTTCGATTGGATATTAATGCACCAACAAAAACAGCTCCTTCAATGACTATGGCAATTGAGCAATACTTAATTAAAGAAGCGAAAAAGAAAAAATAAGATATAACAAATTTGATGATTTTTTTGAGACGTTGCATGCAACGTCTCAATTTGTATTAAGCAATAATGTGGTGAAAAGAATGCTTTCAAACGCACAAACCTTTAAAAAAGGTGAACGATTATGCAGCAAAAAAACTATTAAAGAACTTTTTGCCGATGGTAGTTCATTTTTCATTCACCCCTTCAAAGTAATTTGGAAAATTGCTGACTTAAACTCCGATTATCCTGCACAAATTCTTGTTAGTGTTTCAAAACGAAACTTTAAAAAAGCAGTTGATAGAAACAAAATAAAACGCCAGATTCGGGAATCATTTCGGAAAAACAAAAACAGCTTCTATGAATTTGCTTTAATTAATAAAAAGCAATATGCCATTGCATTTGTATTTACTGCTAAGGAGAAAATTGCATATAAAGACATCGAATCGAAAATAATCTTAATTTTACAACGTTTAGAAAAATACGTTGATAGTGATAATAATGAGAAACTTGTTAAGTAAATTTTTTATTCTTTTAATTAGATTTTATCAGTCAGCAATTTCGCCATATTTAGCTCCTTCGTGCCGATACACACCAACTTGTTCGCAGTATGGAGTTGATGCAATAAAAAAACATGGTCCATTCAAAGGTGGATGGCTTACTATAAAAAGATTTCTATCATGTGGTCCATGGGGAGGTAGTGGATATGATCCGGTGCCATAAAACAAATCAAAATTAGAAATTAGAAATTGGAAATTAGGGATGAAGTGGCTGAACCCGAAACCCGAAACCTGAAATAATATGAAAAAAATACAAAAAAAAACCAAGCTGCTAATCACAATTTTAGCAATCAGCATTTTATCAGTCGGAAGCTTTAGCTTTATTAATAGTGATTTTGAAATTTCAAAAAACCTCGATGTTTTTGCTACCTTATTTAAACAGCTAAACATATATTATGTTGATGATGTGAACTCAGGTGAATTGATGAAAACCGCTATTGATGAAATGCTCCAATCTCTTGACCCATACACAAATTATATTGCAGAATCAGAACTTGAAGATTACAAATTTATGACTACAGGAATGTATGGCGGAATTGGCTCAACAGTTTTTAAGAGAGACGATTATGTTTATATTTCAGAACCTTACGAAGGATTTCCTGCCGAAAAAGAAGGTTTGATAGCCGGCGATAAAATTCTTGGTATTAATGGAAAACCAACCAGAGGAAAATCAGTTAGTGATATTAGCAATGTATTAAAAGGACAAGCAGGAACTGAGGTGACTTTATTAATTGAAAGAGAAGGTTTGGAAAAAGCATTTATAAAAAAAATTAAAAGAGTTGAAGTAAAAATTGATAATATTCCATATTACGGCCTGTTGGAAAAAGATATTGCTTATATCAAACTAAATGGCTTCACACAAAATGCAGGGAAAGAAGTTAAAGATGCTTTTATGGAAATTAAAGAAAAGAAAGCTCCAAAAGGAGTAATTATTGATTTAAGAGACAATGGCGGTGGATTATTGATTGAGGCTGTTAACATTGTTAATATTTTCGTTAAAAAAGGAGAATCTGTTGTAAGCACTAAAGGACGAATTCAAGAAAGAAATAATGATTACAAAACTCTCAACCAACCAATTGACACTGAAATTCCAATTGTGATTTTAACAAACAACCGAAGTGCATCAGCCTCCGAAATTGTTGCAGGTGCAATTCAGGATATTGATAGAGGAATAATTATAGGCGACAAAACTTATGGAAAAGGTCTTGTTCAAAATGTAGTTGATTTAAGTTATAATTCAAAGCTAAAGGTTACTGTCGCAAAATATTATATCCCAAGTGGTAGGTGTATCCAGGCAATTGATTATTCTCATAATGGTAGTCCGGCCAAAGTTCCCGACTCACTTAAAACTGCCTTTAAAACTAAAAACGGAAGAGTGGTTTATGATGGCGGAGGAATTGAACCGGATGTTAAAATCGAAGCTGATGAAGGAAGTAACATATCTTACAGCCTGATTACCAAATTTCTAATTTTTGACTATGCAAGCAAATATAAAAGAGAACATCCCGAAAAACCTGATTTAGCGACTTTTCAAATCACAGATGAGATTTATAAAGATTTTACTAATTATATTTCCGATAAAGATTATGATTATAAAACAAAAAGCGAAGAAGATTTAAAAGCTTTAAAAGAAACTGCAAAACAGGAAAAATATTTTGAGGATATTGAAAAGGAATATGATGTCCTTATGAAAAAGATGATTGATAATAAAAAAGATGATTTAAAGAAATTTAAAAATGAGATTTCACTTATTTTAAAATCTGAAATTATTTCAAGATACTATTACCAAAAAGGCAGAATTCAAACTTCATTAAATGATGATAAAGATATCGCAAAAGCTATTGAAGTTTTGAGTGATAACGAATTGTATAAAAAGATTATTGAGGGTTCGGGGAGTGGTAAGCGGTAAAAAAGGTAAAAGGTAAAAGGCAATGTCAGATGTATGATGTCAGATGTCAAATGTGGGCAAGAACCCGAAACCCGAAACTTGAAACCCGCACTTCAGCTCCGCTCAGTGTTCATACAGCGGTCATTGAGCGGAGTCGAAATGAAACCTGAAACAATTAGAAAAATTAATAATGTTCATCCTAAAGAAAGAAACACATAATAAAATCTACTTTATCAGTATAATCGCACTGATTTTGGGATTGCCTCTTTCTAAGGTATTAATGAGT
>JAIPBB010000205.1 GCA_021739805.1 Saprospiraceae bacterium
GAAAATGAATGTATTTTATATTGGGTTTGAAAATCCTATTAATGTTGTTGTTGAAAATCATTCATGTGAAGATATTGTTGCGAAAGCAAGGCATGGAATAATTACACCAAAAAACGGTCACTATGTTTATTTATGTGATAGTTGTATGTATAGGGAAGAACAAATTATTATAGGCATAAAAGATAAAAAAGCTGTAAAATGGATAGACACATCTTATTATAGACTTAAACGAATACCAGATCCTGTTATTTACATTGCCGGAAAATACAGCGGAAAAATCAATAAAAATCAATTAATTAATGCTGGAGCATTAAGAGCACCTTTGATGAATTTTGACATTGATTTGAACTTTTTAATATTAAATTACTCAGTTCAAATTAGCCGTAATGACTCAGTAGTTTATAGAGAGATAGGAATATCCGGCTCTAAATTTACTAAAGGATTAGTTGCGGAAATTAGAAAAACAAAAACAAATGATATGATTATATTCTATGATGTTGTTGTTAAAGGTCCTGACAATTGTGAAAGAATTATTGGAGTTACAGCTTTCACAATAACGACCGAATAAACCCATCCAACTTCCCCGTCAACTTTGAATTATCATAAACATTTCCGGCATGAGCTTTTGCGTTTTCTCCAATATTTCAAAAGTATTTTAATGATTATTAGGAAAATAAGATAAAGTAGTTTATATTTGCAATATAAGATATTATATATTGGCAATATAAACTAAAATAAGTAAACATGGTTTTAAAATCAGAAATTGAACATGCATATCGTATCCAGATGGCTGCTTTAAAAGAAAAAAAAACTTTTACGACACGAACTTATTTAGAAAAAATACAACTTGAAAGTAAACACATTGAGGTTATTTCAGGCATTCGGAGGTGCGGTAAAAGTACTTTGTTAAAACAACTGATTCAGAAGTATGATAACAATATTGCATATTTTAATTTTGAAGATTCGCGTGTGCATAATTTTGAGTTGTCAGATTTTCAAAAATTAGATGAAATTATTGGTTCTAACAAAGCTGCATATTTTTTTGATGAAATTCAAAACGTTGACTCCTGGGAGATTTTTGTAAGACAATTACATGACAGAGGAGAAAAAGTTTTTATTACAGGCTCAAATGCTTCACTTTTAAGTATGGAGCTTGGCACACGTTTAACAGGGCGGCATTTGCGGCATGAATTATTTCCGTTTTCATATAAAGAATTTTTAGTTCATAAGAATTTAGAAAATAATGAAATCTCATTTGAGAAATATCTTAATAAGGGTGGTTTCCCTGAATTTCTTAGAGATGAAAATCCTGAGATATTACAAACATTACTTAAAGATATAGTTTTACGTGATGTTGCTGTGCGTTATGGAATAAAAAACTCAAAAATATTATTTTCAGTCACACTTTTTTTGATTTCTAATATTGGAAAAGAATCAACCTATAATAGCATAAAAAATAGCTTTTCAATTGGTTCTGCTAATTCGGTATCTGATTATATGTCGTGGTTGGAAGATTCTTATATTTTATTTTATTTACCTAAGTTCAGTTGGTCGGCAAAGAATATTAATGCTAATCCCAGAAAAGTATATTCAATTGATAATGGATTGGTAGTTAATAATTCGCTTAGTTTTACAAAAGATAAAGGAAGATTACTTGAAAATGCAGTTTACCTTTATTTAAGACAAAATTTTGATTCATTATTTTATTTCAGGGAAAATGTGGAATGTGATTTTGTTGTTTTTGAAAAAGGTAAATGTTTAATGTTACTTCAGGTTTGTGAACAAATTCATAATGAAAATAAAGACAGGGAAATAAACGGATTATTGGAAGCCATGAGTTTTTTTGAAATGAATGAAGGTTTTATAATAACTAGAAATCAGACAGATAATTTAGTTTTTGGTGATAAAATTATAAAATTAATTCCCGCTTACGAATTTTTAATATAAAAGAACAATTTCTACAACTAACAAGTTGATTTACGGCTTCAAATAACGACTCTTCTAAACACCTACTAATGAATGAATAAACCCATCCAACTTTTCAGTCAACTTCACATTATCATAAACATTTCCGGCATGAGCTTTTGCGTTTTCTCCAAGCTTTATGCAAAACTCTTTGTCAATAACACATTTGCTTATGGCTTCGACAAATTCCAGGGCTGTATTTGCAATCAGAACATTTTCGTTGTTGGTGGCTTCGATTCCTTCAATTCCAATGCTTGTAGTTATTATTGCTTTTCCAAGCATCATTCCTTCAATAATTTTAACTCTCATTCCACTTCCTGAAAGCAATGGAACTATCATAATTGCTTTTGCAGAAATGAATTCACCGGCACTTTCAACTTCGCCTAAAACTTCAACATTTGGCTTATTTAGTTTTAGTAGCCATTCGGGTGTATTTCTGCCTGCTAAATAAAACTTTAGCTCTGGAAATTGTTTATGAACTTCATCCCAAACATTATCTAAAAACCAATTAACCGCTTCGATATTGGGCATCCAATCCATTGCACCTATATGAAATATGGAAGGAAACTCTACTTCTGTTTTGTATAATTTGCTTTCCTTTGTTACATCTATTCCAATTGGAATCACTGTCATTGGAACTTTGCATCCGTTTTGTCTGAAAATTTCAAGATCGTTTTGGGTAACCGTGCAAATTGAATCAACATTGTTAGATTCAGCAATTTCAACTTTTTTTAATCGTTTGGCTAAAAGTTTTATGTATCTTCTTTTTAAAAACGACTTCTCTGTCATTGCCATTCTTTCCCAAATTCTATGCTCAACATTATGTGCTCTTAAAACAATTTTCGCATTTGAATGTTTTCTGACAGTTTTTAAATATGAAACAAGAAAAATACTTTCAAACTGAATAATATCAAAATTATTTTCTTTTAGAGTCTTGGTTAATTTATTTTCAAACTTAATAGAATAAAACCTTTGAATATTATAAGAACGACAACTGAAAAGGTTTAAAAAAGCAGCAGTGGCTTTTACATCAGTATTAATGAATTCAAGTTCAATTTTGGTTTTATTCACATAGTCTTCAGGAAGTTCTTCAATCTTAACACTATGTTTAGGAGAAGTAACGGCAAGAATTTTCACTTTATGTCCTGAATTAATAAAGCTATTTGTAATATTGTTCATAGCAATGGCCCCACCGTCCTGGGGTGGGTAGGGAATCTTATTGCAAATCTGGAGTATGTTCATGTATGATAAAATAAAACTCAGGTATAAACTTTTTATAAATTGATTTATGATTAAGGAATATCGATTAACGATTGATGATGTGATGAAAATCTTAAATCTAAAATCGTTAATCCTTGTTCGATATTCTTTTCTTTATTTCTTAATGATGTTGAATTTATTTGTCAATTTCAATTTATAAACCAATATAATAATATCATTATAACAAAATTAAAGTTATTTATTTAGTTTTCTTTCCAATTAATTTCATAAAAAACTTTTTCCAGGAATCAGTGTCAAGTAAGGCAGAATCAGTGGTTGCTTTAATTGTAAGAAAAATCCCAATTGGTAAAAGAACGGCAGAAGCGAGCCACATTCCATAAATTGGATCAATAACTCCTTCCTTTGCAGCTTTTTCTCCTGTAATTGATATAATATGAAAAATAACAAAAAATATTACTGAAACTACTACCGGCAATCCAAGACCACCTTTTCGAATAATTGCTCCAAGAGGAGCACCAATAAAAAATAACACAAAACATGCGAATGATAAAGCAAACTTGCGATGCCACTCAATTTTATGCTTACTTATATATCTGGTATTTGCTTCTAAATCTGATTTTGTCCAATCAATATGGCTGTTAATATTTCTAGCTGAATTTAAAGCAGATTCAATGATATTAATCTTTTCAGTTTTATTGAAATTAGAGAGGTAATCATTTTTTAATTTTTTATCAAAATTGAATATAGTAGGAAGCAAAGTATCAGTTGCAACAGGATATTCATCTTCTGTATGTCTTAATTTACTTAATTGTGCTTTAGGGAAACCTCTATCTTTTAATTTTTTAATTACTTCGTTTCTTTTATTTACTGAGTCAATCTTTTTAGTTTTGTTTTTTGCTTCAATTATTATAGAATCTTTATTTTTAATAGTGTCGGCTATTATTTTGGCATTAATTGTTCTGTAAAAATAAAAGCTATTCAATATGAATTCTGAAAACTCTTCGTATTTATCGTCCTTATAAATAGCCAGTGAATCTAATGCATTTTGAAGTTGAGATATATTCAACATTTGGTAATGGTCTTTAAACAGTTCTTCATCTGTTTTTTGAAATGCAAATGAGCTTAAATCAATACGACGAATTTCCTCTTTGAATTTTGTACGTTGAAATGGTCTTGTTTGTCTTTGTCGCCTGTTGTTAATACTTTCATAATAATTATATCCATTATGAAGAGTGAAAATCAGATATCTATTGTCGGGAGTAAATTCCATTTTTCCATATTGAGCAACTGTTAGATTAATATTCCCTTTCCTGTCAGAATGGTCATAAATCATTATATTGCTAATATTCATTCCGTCTTTTTCCTTTTTCCCGATTCTGATAGTGTAATTATCAATTTCATTGTAAAAAACGCCGGGTTTTATATTTACAGTTGGCTTTTGCTGTTGTACATCGTAGAGCAACGACCTGGCTTTTAAATTGGCAATAGGCATCACATTATTCGCAAAATAAAAAGCCGAAATGCTGATTAAAATAGATAATATCACCAGTGGTTGCATTGTTTTTCTAAGCGAAATTCCTGCTGCCTTTGCGGCTACTAATTCGTAATTTTCACCAAGATTTCCGAATGTCATTAATGATGAAAGTAAAATTGCTAAAGGCAATGCCAAGGGAACAAAGGTCGAAGACATATAAAACAATAATTTAGCAAGAATATACCATTCAAGTCCTTTTCCAACTAAATCGTCAATATATTTCCACAGGAACTGAAGAAGCAAAATGAACAATGCAATGAAAAAGGTCATCACGAAAGGACCGAGATAAGATTTTAATATGAAAGTGTAAATCTTCTTCACTTCTTATTTTTGTCTTTGTTTATTCTAAAATTAAGATGATGTGCAAATATAGAAAGATATTTTATTATTGCTTAAGATATAATACCGTGAAAGTTGCTCATATATTGTTGTAATTAATTTATATTTGTAGTCAAATTATTGAAGCCATTATTTTATGAAGCTAGTAGAAGTTAATAACCGCAAAACAGAAAAGGAATTTCTTGATGTAGCAAGAATTATTTATAAAAATGATGATGTGTGGGTTTGCCCTTTAGATTCACAGTTAAGAGATGTATTTAATCCTGAAAAAAATGTGTTTTTTCAGCATGGTGAAGCAATACGTTGGATATTGAAAAATGAAAAGGGGAAACTTATTGGTAGAGTAGCAGCTTTTATTAACAATAAAAAAGCTTATAATTTTGACCAGCCAACCGGTGGAATGGGTTTTTTTGAATGTATTAATGACAAAGCATCAGCTTATATTTTGTTTGATAAATGCAGGGAGTGGCTTTCGGAAAGAGGAATGGAAGCAATGGATGGTCCAATAAATTTTGGTGAAAATGATAATTTTTGGGGATTACTTGTTGATGGATTTACACATCCTGCTTACGGTATGCAGTATCATCCAACTTATTATAGAGATTTTTTTGAAAGCTACGGATTTAAGTTTTATTTCGAGCAAATTAGTAATCACCTTGACCTGACTGTTCCATTTCCTGAAAGATTTTGGAAAATTGCTGCATGGATAAGTAAAAAACCAATTTTTCGATTTGAGCATTTCAAATTTGCTAATGCAGAGAAATATCTTTTGGATATAAAGGAAGTTTATGATACTGCCTGGGAATTTCACGAGAACAATACACCCGTTGTTTTGGATGACATGAGAAGGACTCTGAAAACTTTGAAGAATGTGATTGATGAAGAATTTGTTTGGTTTGCTTATGCCGAAGACAAACCAATTGCCTTCCTTGTTATGTTTCCTGATGTGAATCAGATTATAAAGCATTTCAAAGGCAAAATGAATATAATCAATAAGTTTCGATTTAATCGAATGCTTAAAAATAAAACTATCAACCGCTCAAGAATAACCATTATGGGAGTTGTCCCAAAATATCAAAAATCAGGTGTTGAATCCGGGATTTTCTGGCATCTGCAACAAGTCTTCAACCGAAAAACTCATTATAAAGAAATAGAATTATCATGGGTAGGGGACTTTAACCCCAAAATGAGAGTATTGCATGAATCAGTTGGTGCAAAGTTCGCTAAACGCCATATCACTTATCGTAAACTTTTTGATGAAAGCAAAGATTTTCATCGTTCAACCATAATTCCTAAGGATACTAAAGAAAAGGCAATAAAAAAATAAGCCTTTAATTTTTATTTTCATTTCATAATTCTATTTTTTTAAATCATTCTATTTCAATTGAATAAATAGCTTTGTGTCTATTGGTATTCAAAACATATATGTTTTTGCATGAATTAATATTAGTTGATAATTTGGAAGTAATCATATTAACTACTAAATTTATACAAAAAAAACAAATGAATTATTGGAATCAATATCCTTTGTTCAGGCTATTATTGCCATTTACACTTGGTATTTTAAGTGTAATTATTTGTGGATTTGATTTTGTTTTTCCGCTATACTTACTGATTGTATTGATTTTTGTTGTTGCTTTTCTAGCATTTTTTACACGATTTATTGCAAGCTATAGATTCAGATGGTTTTATGGTTTTTTAGTTTTTAGCCTATTATTTATTATTGGCTCTCAGATTACAATTTATAATAATTGTAAAAATCATTTTACACATTTTGAGAAATATTATGAGGAGAAGTCAACATTTATAGCACAGATTTCAGAACCAATTGAAGAAAGAGAAAAGTCAAATAAGACAATAGTGAAAATTGTATCTCTAAAAAAAGATGATAAATGGTTAAGAACAAACGGAAAAGCAATTTTTTATTTTGAGAAAGACAGCCTATCATCAAATCTTAATTATGGTGATAAGATTTTGTGTCATTCAGTTTTAAATGAAATACAAGGGCCGCAAAATCCATCTGAATTCAATTACAAAAGATATCTTAGTGGTAAACAAATTTTCCATATGGCATATTTGCCCGCAGAAGAATGGGCGGTTTTGAGTTCAGCTAATGGCAATATTATTAAATCACATGCAATAAAAGTTCGTAAGAAATTTCTTCAAATTTTAAATCAAAACGAAATTCAAGATAAAGAATTTGCAGTTCTTTCAGCTTTATTGCTTGGATACAGAGCCGGTCTTGATGATGAAATTTTAAACAAATATACGAACGCCGGTGCTACTCACATACTTTGTGTTTCTGGTTTGCATGTTGGAATAATTTACCTTCTATTGAATAGTATGCTTTTATTCCTTAATAAGCGAAGGTTTGGGAAGATTCTTAAAGCTATTATTCTGATTTTAATGATTTGGTCTTATGCAATGATAACAGGAATGGCTCCTTCTGTTTTAAGAGCTTCAACTATGTTCAGCTTTATTATTATTGGCAATGCATTGAAAAGATATACAAGTATTTATAACTCACTTGCTGTTTCGGCATTAATTTTACTTTCGATAAATCCATTCATTATTATGGAGGTTGGATTTCAGCTTTCTTATGCAGCTGTGATTTCAATTATTGCAATTCAACCAATGATTTATAGACTTTATGCAACTAAAATCTGGATATTAAATAAAGCCTGGCAAATTACTACAGTTTCAATTGCTGCTCAAATAGGCACCTTTCCAATATCAATTTACTATTTTCATCAATTTCCAAATTACTTTATTTTAACGAACTTGATTGTTATTCCTTTAGCAGGTTTCATAATTTATGCAGGAATAGTATTGTTGTTGACTTCGTCTATTGCACCAATAGCCTGGCTTTGTTCCAAAGTGCTTTATGGAATGCTATGGTTTATGAATACTTCAGTTGGCTTGGTCGATAAACTACCCGGAGCAACCTCGAAAGGAATTTCCCTGGAACTTTCAGAAGTTGTTTTGTTAATTGTTTTAATATTTTTAGCCTTTAAATACTTTTCCAATAAATTTTACAAATATTTTAGATATTCCTTGCTTACTCTTATAATAATTTCAGTATTATTTTCATTCAAATCATACAGGAATCTCAATCAAAAGAAATTTGTAGTTTACAATATTAGAAACCATACAGCAATTGATTTTATTGATGGTAAAAGTAGTTATTTTGTTTGCTCTGATAGTTTAATGAATTCCGAATCAATATATTCATTTAATGTAAAAAATAACTGGACTAATTGTGGAATAATCGATTACAATTTTATAAATGATTCAATTAAATATTTCACAAAAGGAAATTTTTGTAAAAGAAACAATTATTTAAGTTTTTATAATAAAAGAGTTGCCATATTAAATAAAAACGAAGAATTAAAACACTCAAATAAAAATTTAAAGATTGATTATCTGATTGTTTCAGGAAATCCAGATATTAAAATTGAAAATATTTTAGAGTTTTATCAGCCTGAATTAATAATCTTTGATTCTTCGAATAAATTTTGGGTAATTGATAAGTGGAAAACTGAATGTGAAATGTTAAATGTCAATTTTTATTCTGTTAATGATTCTGGGGCTTTTGTGCGAAATTACTAATGCCATGGAAGATATTAAATATATCAACATAAGTATCCTTACATAAAAGTTATAAATAAATTTGGATATTAAAAATTTTTATAGTATCTTTGGTTCTTCAATTAATACAAATAGATGTATTAATTTCTACAAGTAAACTATTTTTATAAACAATTAAAAACAAAATTATGATTAAACTAAAGTGGTCTGGATTTAAGGGAACCTACAACAAGTGGGATATTTTCAATCTTGTTGGAGAGAAACCAGGCGTTTATCTAATCTGGGAATTTTTGGAAGGCACTAAATGGGAATGCATTTATGTTGGTGAATCTACTGATGTACTTAACGAAATGCTTGGTCATTTATCCGATAAGGAAAAAAACAAATGCTTAAAAGAAAAAATTCAGAATAGTAAATGCGGATTTGAATATGTAGCTATTGAAGATGCGAAAGACAGAAAAGGTGTTTATCAATATGTATATGATAAATATACTCCTGAATGTGTTTCGGTTGCTCCAAAGGGAAAAGCTATTGAAGCAAACTTACCTTAAATTGTTTGATTTTTTAGAAGAAAAAACAAAACATTTGTTAAATGCTAAACTGTGGGATTAATAGTTTAGCATTTTTTTATTATATAAACTTGAAATTTTAACTGCTAAGCATCCATTCATCAACGAACTCTCTAATGCAGGCGTTTCCGCCTTCTCTTTTTAGAATTACAGATGCGATGTTTTTTATTTTATCAACTGCATTTGCCGGACAGGCACTAAATCCAACAGCTTTCATAACTTCCTCGTCATTTATATCATCTCCAATAAAGGCAACATTTTCTAGTTGTATAGCTAATTCTTTACACCATTTTTTGAGAATTCCCATTTTGGATTCTCCACCAACATAAACATTTTGTATTCCAAGAAGTTTAGCTCTTCTTTCAACAAGATTAGCATTAAATCCTGATGAAATAATTCCTATTGGAAATCCTGATGCTGTTAGTTTCTTAATTGCCATTCCGTCTTTAGTGTCGAATTTTTTAAACTCGTCACCACCCTCAGTATAGTACATTCCACCGTCCGTCATAACTCCATCAACGTCGAGTATTAAAAGTTTAATATCTTTAGTTTTAAACTCATATTTTGCTTTTAAATCCTGCTTTAAAAGAACATCAATCGGATAATTATAATATTC
>JAIPBB010000206.1 GCA_021739805.1 Saprospiraceae bacterium
TTAAAGTGAAAGTTCATAGAATAATCCAAAAAATGAAAACCAGTCTAAACTCATAATGCTATGAAAAAAATAAAAATTAATCATCCTGAATTAACTGATAGTCAAATCTTAAAACATAAAAACTTTAATAATATTGCAAATGCAATTAATGCAAACCCGGTTTCAATATTCAAAACTTTTAAATTCTGGGGGTTCACAAGTATGTCAGCGGTTGCTGTTACAGCTATAATCATAGGTTTAACAAGTATAAATAAAAAAGAAAATATAGCTGAAAAGATAACAACTGAAGAAATTTCTAAATCAGTTATTATACCTCCAATCCCGGAAGGAGATATTCCTTATGAATCACATTCAATAGATAACTCAAAAGACACTACAATTCAATCTGAAAACGGTTCACTAATTTTTATTCCTGCAAATGCTTTTATCGATGGAAATGGAATTGCATTAAATGACGATATTATTAAAATTAAATACAGGGAATTTCATAATCCTTATGACTTATTTGTTAGTGGAATTCCAATGGACTACGATTCAGCCGGGCAAAAATACACTTTCGAAACGGCAGGAATGCTTGAGATTCTAGCTTATAAAGATGGAAATCCTTTATATCTTAAAGAAAATAAAGAACTCTATATTGATTTAATTTCAAGTAGTTCAGAAACTGATTTTAATCTTTATTTATTGGATACAAATACTGGTGTTTGGAGCTATGAAGGTAAAGACGAAATAATACCCATTAATAATTCACAAACTGAGATGAATAAGCTTATTAGTAAACTACAGAATAATTCATCCCAAACAATTCCAATAGAGCCAATTAAACCCAAGATACTTGATAAAGACAAATATTCATTTGAAGTGAAAGTTAATGATAATTTGAGAAGCAATTTTGTAAATGTTGACAAAGTTCTATTTGAAGTAGATGAAAGCAAATGTGAATTTGACCCAGTCTATTATACAATAAGTTGGGAAAATATAGATGTTAATAAAAACAGAGATGGAAGCTTTAATATTGAGCTCTCCAGAAGTGATAAAAGTGTAAATCTAGTAGCAAATCCTGTTTATAAAAAGGAAGACTATGAACAAGCAATGAAGAATTACAATAAAACTATAGAGGAAATTAATAGGCAAAAGGCTGAAATATTATCACAAAGAGAAAGCAGAGTAAGCGATGATATAAGTGATTTAAACTCTGATTTTATAGATGGTAGATTTACTCCATCATCATTCCGCAGATTAGTTATACCATCAATGGGGCTATGGAATTGCGACAGACCAATGCTACCTCCGGGAACAAGAATAATGACATCCTTTATAAATAATTCAAACGAAAAACTTAAAAGCAATGAAACTTATGTCGTTAATAAAGACAAAAATCAAATCTTTAGGTACTTAGGTAATAATCCAACTATAAGTGTAGAAACTAAATCAGAAAATATTATTTGGACCATTACTGATGAAAACAAATTAGCTATCACAAAGAAAACGCCTTCCAATAGCCTTAGATATTCTAATCCCTATAGCAAAAAGACCTTTAAAACAACAGAATATGAAAGTCTGGAAGGATTGAAAAAACTTAACTCAATGATTGAAGGAACGGATGAGATTGCAATTGAAAAGAAAGAAGTAACAGCTAAAACCTACCCTAATCCAACAACTGATTATGTAAACATTAAGCTATCAGATGAACATAATTGCATACTACAACTATTAAATGAAAATGGTCAAATGATAGATAATATCAAATTTTCCGGAAGTGAGTACAAATGGGAAATAAACCAACATCCAAGTGGAAATTATTTTGTTGTGGTTTTGATTCCATCAATTAAATATAAAAAATCATTTAAAATTGTTAAGATATAAAAGTTAAATTCAAATTTAATTTCTAAAGACGTGACAATTTTCGGTTCAAATATTATCTAAATTTTATTTTGATGTGCTGTGAGGATATTAATAAATTTAATGTGTTATGTTTATAGTCAATAGAAATAATATCTTTTTGTGTTAAATCCTCCAAATATCCATTGCCTATCAATAATTACTTAAAACCACGAATTGGTTAAATTAGAATAGCCATAGGTGAAACCTGTGGCTAAGAAGTAAAAATCCTATCAAGGAATCCTAACAGGATTCAATACTAATTACAATTAAAATATTTCAAATCAAGAATTTAACCCCTTCAGGGTTGGCTACTCTTTGCTATTTTGTTCCCCTGCACTTAGTACAAGGCTATTCATATTTAATCCTTTCAGTATTGTTAAGTTCATGTAAGTTTTGTTATTAAATACAAAAAAAATCACATTTAATTCGGTTTTGCAATAAAAAACCCAAATAAAATTTTTCCGGAACATCAAAATAAAATTTAGTCTTTATATCTGAATTACACCTTGCTTTTCGTAGAAAACTGTATATTTACACCTATGAAAAGAGTATTCATAATAATTCTTATACTTCTCTCGTTTCGTGGCTTTTCACAAGTTAAATCAAACTATCAAACCGCAACAAGTTTAGGTTTAAACCTAGGTGCAAATTATTCCCAGCTTGAAATTGATACAATTTATAATTTAGCAACAATGCTACCTTTTATGGGCTTAAATCTTAATTATGAAGCATCGAAGAAATTTAATATAATAGTCGGAGGTCAATTATCATACAGAGGTTCAAATACAATTAGCCCGGTTTACAAATACCGTAATGAATATGTTGATGTTCAACTGTTAGGTCAATACAAACTTGCTGACAACCTGGCTCTTGAATTTGGAATTCAAAGGTCAACACTTTTATCATCATATAAAAAAAATCCAACATCAGCCTACGCATCAGAATTGACAACAGGCTTTTCATCACATAATGAATTTATTACAGGATTAGAAATTAAATTTCATAAAAATGTTTATTTATCAGGACGATATACTCTCCCGACAAAGGAGCTTGAGTATTCAAATCTTCAGTTTTTAGTTAATATTCGCCTTCGTCCATGGTTAAAAGAAAATAAACTTAAAATATATTATGATTTAAAAAGTGCAGCTAAGGAACCATTATTAGTTGAAAAACTTGTTTTACATCGAAAAGACTTGATTGAATTTCCTATGGAAATTCTTGAAATGAAAAATCTTCAGGAACTGGTTTTGGATGCCAATAAAATAATCAGTATTCCCCCAGAAATTGACGAACTAATAAATCTTACTTATTTATCAGTAAAATTTAATGATTTAGATAGTATTCCAAAAGAAATCGGCAACCTTAAAAACCTTAAAGAACTTCACCTCGAAAACAATGATTTAAAGAAAATCCCGCCTGAAATAGGTAATCTGGAAAATCTGGAATTTCTTTATATCGAAAAAAATGATTTAAACTATCTGCCACCTGAAATAGGCAAACTTGAGAATCTTAAAGAACTTAATATTGCAAAAAGTGGAGTAGCTCTAACAATTCCAATTGAGTATAAAAACCTAAAACAACTCGATGTTTTAACAATAGATTATTCTCTTATAACAACTTTTAATCTTAAATCGATAAGTTCGAATTTGAGAATTATTGTGAAGTAAAGAAGTCCGAAGCACGAAGTCGGAAGACAGAAGACAGAAGTCGGAAGACAGAAGACAGAAGTCGGAAGTTCAAAGCTTTGTGTTTACTGGTTTCTCGTTACTGGTTTCTCGTTACTGGTTTCATTTCGACTCCGCTCAATGACCCAAAAATGGACACTGAGCGGAGTCGAAGTGCAGGTTTCAAGTTTAAGGTTTAAGGTTTGACAAAAGCAAATACCGAAAACCGCTTACCGAATACCGACATTACTTCTTACTAACTTTCCTCGTCCAGGTAGTTGTTCTTCCTATTAACGAAAAGCCAAGATATCCTCTTAAATCTAATTTATTTTTACTCGAATTAAGCCAAGCTTTACATGAATAAGTATTTCCACTTTCAGGGTCATAAATATCTGCATCTACCCATTCATCATCACCATCAAATTTAAATCCCTGGATAATTTCTAATCCAACAATTGGTCTTGAACGAAGTTTTGAGTCAGGATTTTCACGGTCATGCTTTTCCTTACCTTCTTCTTTGTCACCCTTTTCATAAACTTTATCCTTTATCCAAATAATCTTCCCGTAATACTTATTTCCTTTTTTATAGATTTGTATTATGCTCTCATTCTTATCGGTCCACCATTTCCCGACAATATCATCAGCTTTGAAAGTTTGACAAAATAAAATATTAGAACTAAAAACAAATAAACTCAACATAAAAACTGCAAGCAATCCGGTCTTTCTCATAATTTTGATTTTGGTTGTAAATATAAAAATATTTATCAAATTCATAAAAAGACTGATTTGAAAAAAAAACAATATCTTTGACTATCCATTTACTCATTTCATGAAAGATAATAACAAAGGAATTAAACCCATAAAAGGCTGGAAACTCAAGCTTCACGATATAATATTTGAAGCTGACACCCCAGCAGGCAAAGCTTTCGATGTTGCATTATTGATTTTCATTTTAATAAGTGTTATTGTTGTTATGCTTGACAGTGTTAAAAGTATTAACATCAAAATTGGCAATTATCTTTTTATTGCTGAATGGATTCTTACAATACTGTTTTCTATAGAATATATATTAAGAATTATCACAACAGGTAAGCCATCCAAATATATTTTCAGTTTTTTTGGTATAATTGATTTTCTTGCAATAGTTCCCACTTATCTAAGTGTAATAATGGTTGGCGGTCATTATTTAGTTGTTATAAGGATTTTGAGATTATTAAGAATTTTCAGAGTTTTAAAACTTGTCAGATTTGTTGGAGCATCCACCTATCTAATGGTTTCATTGAAAGAAAGTCGGCATAAGATTGGAGTCTTTCTTGGTGCTGTGCTTACAATAGTAACGATAATGGGTTCTTTAATGTACCTAATCGAAGGACCTGAAACAGGTTTTACAAGTATCCCCATGAGTATTTACTGGGCAATTGTTACACTTACAACTGTCGGCTATGGTGACATTGCACCCGCAACAGTTTTAGGTCAGGCAATTGCATCGGTGATTATGATAATGGGTTATGCAATTATAGCTGTGCCAACCGGTATAATTACTGTTGAAATGGCAAAGGCAAAAAAACAAAACACTAACACTCAGGTTTGCTCACACTGCAATCTCGAAAATCATGATGATGATGCAATTTATTGTAAAAATTGCGGAACAAAACTTTAATCCAGATGGCTGAACAATTTCATGATATTTTCGGAATAGCATTTCATGATTATCTTAATGGAGAAAAAGATGCAGAAATTATTGTTGCCACTAATGTAGGCGATGATGATGTAATGCCTATAAAATATTTCTTCAGGAATTATGATGAATTGCCTGAAATGGAGCAAATTGCTTTATCGCTTTGCAATGGAAAAATCCTGGATATTGGAGGCGGTTCGGGTTGTCATTCCATTCTCTTACAAAAAAAAGGCTTAGATATTTCTGCAATAGATATTTCGGAAGGAGCTGTTGAAATAATGAAGAAAAGGGGAATTCAAAACGCCAGACATCTTGATTTTTATAAAATTGAAAACGAAAAATACGACACTCTCCTACTTCTTATGGACAGCATTGGGCTTGTGCAAACTATTGATGGTTTAAATTCTTTTTTTAAAAAAGCAAAACAACTCTTAAATCCAGGCGGTCAAATCATACTCGACTCTGCTGACCTAATGCACCTTTTCGTTGATAAAAATGGTTCTTTTGAAATCAATCTTAACTCCAACTATTATGGTGAAGTAGTTTATCAGCTAAAATACAAAGACCTTTTAGGCGAACCATTCAAATGGATTTTCATCGACTTTGGCAACCTAAGCGACATTGCCATGCAAAATGGTTTCGATTGCGAAATGCTTTATGAAGATGATAGGTTTAATTATTTGGCGAGGATTTATTGAAATAATATTGTTCTTTGAAAATTATAATTCTACAAATATTTAGTCCCTACGGGACAATCCCTTTAGGGATATAATATTTGTAAAAACGATAAATCAAAAGCAATAAGTCCCGTAGGGACGTGATATTATTAAACATTTTATTGGTGATTTACAATTCATAACCAAAATATTAAATCTTCACAAAATCCAATAATATCAAGCCTTGCCAGCATTATCAAGCTCCATATGGTACGCTACCCACCTACAAAATCAGAATTTTAAGACTAATATATTTACACCGGATATTTTGTTTTTGTTTTATTCAGCATATTGCCGGGCGACAACAACAATATGGAAATAAATATAACTTGTGTAACAACTCCGTCATTAATAATATCAAGTCGGTATATTTCAGGGATGCTTAAAAACAATAGAATCGTAATAAGCCCTCTTGGGGCATAAAAAAGCAAAGGAATTACAGGCTTTTTTATTACTTGCCTGAAAAACAACCAGCGTAAAAGGATAATAAATAGAACAATGCCTGCTGAAAGAAAAAGGTTTTGAAAATTTAAAAGTTCGTCCAATTTTGTCAGGTAACCGAACATGATAAAGAAAAACGAACGTACAAGGAAGGTCAACTCACCTGAAATATGTTTAAATGAATCAATATCTTTCCCGAATTTTTCAAAATTTATAAACCTTCCTGTAAAAGGAAAATCAAGGAATCTGAAATTGGCAAGGATAAGCCCAAATATTAAAACGAATAATAATGCCGGAAGGTGGATTAATTTTGCCAGTGTGTAAATCAATACAATAAAGGTCATTATTATCACATAATTAACATGATGTGTGGTTTTATGTAACAACAATGCTAAAACAGTTGTTATTAGAACCGAAATAATTAGTGTAATAATACTGTCGAACAAAAGGTTCGAAAAGCTGTTCGAAAAAGAAACAAAGTCAGCCAGGATAAAATCGAAAACTAAAATCCCTAAGATATCTGAGAATGAACTTTCATAAATCACAAATTCTTTATCGGCAGCTTTGAAATTTGCTGCTGCCGGAATAGCAACAGCACTACTGATTATTCCTAATGGGATGGCATTTAATAAGGATGTTTTCCAACTGATTAAAAAAAAGAAATTTAAACAATAAGAGAAAATTGCAACAAACAGTATAAATAAAACAATGGCTGACGAAATAGATTTTATTATTATTTTTTTCTTTTCCGAACTTAGTTTCAGGTCGAGGCTGGCTTCCATTACAATTAGTATCAGCCCAAGTGTCCCTATGACTGGCAATACTGGACCCAGATCAGGAACAATCAATCCAGCCCGTGTAACTAATAACCTTATTCCAATTCCAAGCAGTATTAGAAGCAATACACCTGGTATTTTTGAATATTTACCTGTAATGTCGAATAAGTACGACAATAAAATTATAATACAAAATGCAATAATAACCTGGTAAGCCATAAAATTTCAGAATTTAGAACTAAGATTCAGTAAACTTCTTTATATCATTTATTTTTCCGGCAACCACTAAAATATCGTTCTCATTCAACAATCTTTCCGAATTGATGTTATACTCGACCTTGCACCTTTCATCCGTCAAGAAGTCTGGCTCATGATTATCAGGATGAATTTTAATTGCCACCAAATTTAATTTAAAACGCCCTTTAATATTTACGCTTTCATGTGAATGACCAATGTATTTTTCAGGAACCCTAATTTCGGCAACAGCATTATCCTTGTTAAATTCCATAACCTTTTTAGCATATTTTATCTGAAGAATAGAGGAAACCATTAAGGCTGAATCTTCCTCAGGCATGGTTATTTCTTTAATGCCCAATTGTGTGAGAATGCTTCGGTGGATGGGTGTGATTGCCCGCCCGATAATTCTTTTTACTTGAAAATCTTTTAGAAGTGACAATGCAAGTACCGATGAAGCGATGTCTTCGCCAATAGCAACGATAACTGCATCCACATCGTTAAGTGGTAATGTTTTTATGGCATGTGGATTTGTCGCATCCATTTCCATAACTAAGGAAATAGAATCTTTTAATTCGTCAATTTTTTCGGATCTGTTATCAATGCCAATAACTTCATGTCCCTGGCTTGTTAAATTCGATGCAAGTGTGCTTCCAAAAT
This sequence comes from Saprospiraceae bacterium, assembly GCA_021739805.1. Next base: position 8,054 of record JAIPBB010000206.1, read on the forward strand.
AGCCTAATCCAATAACAATATATTTCATGATAGTGATTTTAGTTTATAATTATATCCTGTACAGGGTATTTATAATATTTTTTTCGATGTGAAATAAAAATGCCGCTTAATAAAGTTATCGGGCCAATTCTTCCAATAAACATCATAAAAATGACAATCCATTTGCTGTGGTCATTAAGAGTGGATGTATTTACTAAGCTAAGCCCCACTGTGCCGAATGCTGAAAAACTTTCAAAAAGCAGGTGAACCGGATTTTTATCAGGCTCAAAAATCAGGAGCCCTAAAAATCCCAGGAAAATTATTAGTATCGAAAGGATAATTACAACGGTTACTCGAAGAAGAGTGTCTGTGCCAATTTCCCTATGTCGGATTTCCAAACTTCTTTTCCCCCTGACAAAATTATAGGCTGCTCTTATTGCAACTGCAAATGTTGTGGTTTTAATACCCCCACCAGTTGACCCTGGAGAAGCACCGACCCACATCAAAAAAATCATTATAAAAATTGTTGGGTAGCTCCATAAGGAAATATCGACAGTGTTAAATCCGGCAGTTCTGGCACTTACACTTCCAAAAAATGTTGTAACTGCTTTTTGCCAGGGCGTCAGGTTTGCAAGACTATTATCTTTTTCGAGCCAATAATACGAAATAGCACCTATAATTAAAAGTATCAGCGTAGTAGTTATAACCATTGATGTGTTCATGTCGCGGCTGCCATAATAAAGTTTCTTTTTATTTTGTAATCTTCTGGCAAAGGAAATAAAAAAGCGTGTAAAATTTTTATATAGGCTCAACAATACAGGAAATCCAATTCCTCCCATAATAATCAGGAAAGCAACAACTAAATGGATATTATAACTAAAACGCATAATATTTGTATTTAATCCTTGAGGTAAGGTTGAAAAACCTGCATTGCAAAAGGCTGAAATAGCATGAAAAATCGAAAAAAGGAATTTATCTGCTACCTCGTCAGGAGTATTGAAATAAATAAAAACTGCACCAATTATTTCAGTTAAAAACGTTATTAACAGGATTTTAATTAATACCGTAAACAGGCTGCCAAGGTTCTCCGAAGAAAGAATATCTTTTAGCAAAACTCTTTCACGGAAGGAGGCTGTGCCTGTAAAAATATAGGCAAAAAACCCGGTAAAGGTCATAATTCCTAAACCTCCTATCTGAATGAGCGATAAGATAATAATTTGACCGGTTGTTGTAAATGCGGTGGAGGTATCTAGCACAATTAGACCGGTAACACAAACCGCACTGGTGGATGTAAACAAGGCATCGAGGTATGAAATAGGTATGGTGTGTACTTTAGGGAGCATTAACAATCCTGAGCCAATCAGGATTATAAACAGAAAACTCAAAACAAATAAAAGAGCCGGATTAATTTTAAATGAATTTAAACCCTCAAAAATTATATTTGCTTCTGTAATTATCAATAAAAAACAAGCCAGAATTAACGGAGCTTTACCTGTGAAAAAAACATCTGACTGTTGAAACAAAGGAAAAGTGCTGCCATGGAAAAACAAAATTCCAACACTAAAAAGGAAAACAATACCATCAAAAATCAATATATAGAGTTTCTTTTTTTTAAAATTTAAAAAAAAGCGGGTATATTTTGAGTAAAACAGTGCCAGGAAAATTATTTTATAACTTCTCATTAGGTCAATGGGAAATAACTCCGGTTGAAAAACCCCAAT
>JAIPBB010000207.1 GCA_021739805.1 Saprospiraceae bacterium
CTTTTGGTTGGTTTTCTTGGTATCGCTCATTGAAAATTTGCTGGAGCAAGACAAAAATATCTTATGAATCGTTACTTTCATTTGCTGCAGCTATTCAGCTTTTTAGGATGATATGATTTTTCGGATAAGCTCTAATAATTAATACTATTATTAATAGTAATTAAAATTTTCAACAATCTTTAAATGGAAAATCAAAATGAATAAAAAAACAATATTTATTTTTTGCCTAAGCGCATCTCTTTTTAATCTTCAATCAGCTGAAAATATAAAGCGCGATTTTATAAGCAAACATCCAGAACTCGAAAAAGAATTTCTTGCTCTTACCGGACAAATAGAACAAGTACTTAATTCAGCAGAAGATAATTTCCCTGATGGTAAACCAACTCCTTTCTATATGATTCAAGCTTTTATAAAGGCCTCCGAAGTTGGGCCTCTCGAAATACGTGAAGGAAACAAAATTGCACTAAAAAAACAACTTAAGAAATTTGGGTGCTTTACATGTAAAGCAAATACAGCAAAATTCTGTGGAGAATGCAAAGCTATCATGTTTTGCTCAACAGAGTGTCAAAGAATTGCATGGAAAGATCATCATAAAAAAGAATGTCCTCAGATTGCTTTAATGATGAAAGAACATAATTTTTAATTATAATTCTTTAAATTTCCACAATAAATCAAAAGCTTGTTTTGGAGAAAGTTCATCATAATTAAGTGAATCAAATAATAAAAGCCGAGTTTGTAATTTTTCAAGCTCGGTTTTTGTTTTTTTGAGTTCAAAATCATTCCCTTTAGAAACGGTTACAGGAATCATCTGCTTACCAGCAGAAAGTTCATGTTCAATTTCTGTAGCCCGTTGAATCACTCCATCAGGCAGCTTTGCAAGCTTTGCAACTTCAAGACCAAAACTTCCATCAGAAAATCCTTGAATAATTTTGTGCAAGAAAATAATACCTTCTTCTGTTTGCGTGCTTGATGCGTAAAAATTTTTAATTCCAGAAAATTTTTCTTGTAGACTAGTCAGTTCATGATAATGTGTTGCAAATAAACAACGTGCTTTAACCGTTGTATATAAATACTCAATAACTGCTTGTGCAAGCGCAAGCCCATCAAAAGTACTTGTTCCTCGCCCCACTTCATCAAGAATAACTAAACTATTTTCTGTTGCAAAGTTACAAATATGAGCAGTTTCTTCCATTTCAACTAAAAATGTACTTTTACCTTCGGCAACATTGTCCGACGCTCCAATCCGTGTAAAGATTCTATCAAGAAGAGGAAGCCGAGCTGATTGAACAGGAACAAATGACCCACATTGCGCAAGCAAACAAATTTGAGCAACCTGACGCAAATAGGTAGACTTTCCACCCATGTTTGGACCAGTAATAACAAGCAAACTATTATCATCATTCAATAGTGTATCGTTTGGGATAAATTGTGAACCTAATTTATAAGCAACAACCGGATGCTTTCCTTCTTTAATTTCTATATCGCGGCCTTCTGTAAAAATTGGTTGAATATACCCACGTTCATAAGCACATTGTGCAAAACTTAACAAAGCATCACACTGTGAAAGCGCATGCATCATTTTACGGAGTCCCGAAACAAACGGAATCACTTCTGATTTTACTTGTTCAAAAAGTTTTTGTTCAACTGAATCTATTTCATTACGAGCTTTCATAATGTCATGTTCAAGATCTTTTAACTCAGGACTCAAATAACGTTCTCGCCCTGCAAGTGTTTGCTTTCTTATGTACCGATCAGGAACCAAATGAACATTTGTATTTGTTACTTCAATATAATATCCATGCACATTATTAAAACGAATTTTTAAAGAATTTATCCCAGTCAACTGCTGCTCTTTTTGTTCAAGCGCTAAAATTGCCGATTGTGAATTGTGCACCATATCACGCAACCTATCAAGCTCATCACTAAACCCTTTTTTAATTTTCCAATTTTGTTGTTCATCATCATTCAATGCTGATTCTAAAAAATTCCGCAAAGAAGAAAAATCTGCAATACATTGCCCAAGCATTTGTAATAGTCCTGGAGTTCCAACAGAAAGTTGTTGCTGAATATACGGAACAACACAAAGCATAGTTTTAATATGCACGTAATCATGCAACTGGCCACGCTGCAATGCAACACGCCCAACAATACGTTCCCCATCTCCAAGTTGTTTTAAATTACTTTGTAACCCCTCACGCAACTGTGTATTTATTTTTAAAAATCCAACAGCATCAAGGCGATGTTCAATCATTTTTTTATTTAAAAGTGGACGAACTAACCATTTTTTTAAAGTTCGAGCACCCATCGCAGTTACCGATAGATCAATAACTTGCAATAAAGTATTTGCTCTTCCACCATCTTGGTTATTTTTAATCAATTCTAAATTACGTTGAGTTGCAGGGTCGATAACTAAAAAGTCATCTGGGGCGTAAAAATGAATATTACAAAAAGTATTAAGTGCAGCTTCATTATTTAATTTTAAATATCCATAAAGAACATCCAAAGAGTTACACAAAGCTGTTTGTTCTTTTAAATGTTTAATATTTTCTGACGAAAATTTTTCTTGAGCCCATTCAATCATGCCTTCTTTTTTGTGAACACAACTGGTGAAATATCCCTGTTTTTTAAAATACGTTTGGTATCCTGAAAATGTTTTTTCATTTGAAAGTAAAACTTCATCAGGAAAAAAACGGTTCATTTCTGCTTCTAAAATTTTATAAGACCCTGCTGGAATCATTGTTGCATAAAGCTGTGCAGTCAGTAGTTCAGAAAAAACTAAACCCCATTTCCCTTCACATTCAAAAAATGAAAACAGATATGATGCAGATTTTTCATCAAGTAATTTTGTATCTGTTAATGTTCCGGGAGTTAAAACTTGTATTACCCCACGTTTAACAATTACCCCTGGCCGTGGTGCTTCAAGTTGATCACAAAGTGCAACACAAAAACCACCCTTTACTAATTTTTGTAAATAATGGTCAATTGCATGAATCGGAACTCCACATAACGGAATAGGTTCCCCATTTTGAGTTCCCCTTTTTGTTAATGCAATTCCTAAATATTCTGCAGCCTTTTTTGCATCATCAAAAAAAAGTTCGTAAAAATCACCCACCTGAAAAAACAGGAGCGTATCTTGATAATTTTGCTTAATTTCATGGTATTGAGCCATGAGTGGCGTCATCTTAATAGTATTCATACTAATAAAGTGTACTCAAAAATGAAAAAATTGTAAGCTCAAACTCTTAAAAGAATAAGCATAAATTCACCGATACCATTTTAAACTCTTGTTTTTGAACATTTTAACCTGTTATTATAAATATGAATGGGATTTTAATATTCATAAAAAGGTTATAAAGAAAAGGTTATAAAATGAAAAAAATAGTATTACTCCTTACATTGTTACTCAATAATACAACTCTTTTTGGAGCACAAGGTGATGCCGCAGCTGCCGCTGCTCTTCCAAAATCGTACATACCTTCACTTCAAAACATCGCAGTTTCAAGTACATTACAGGCGATGAGAGAAGAGCATCCAAATATTTATCAGAATCCAGAGCTTTTTGAAAAAACATTAAAAGAAAATAAAGCAATTTCAGAACCACTTCAAAAAAAATTAGTTACTCTCTATAAAGATTCAAAAGAAATTACATTAGAAGCTGCCCGTTTATGGCTTAATCAATTGTATACAGGGGACAAACCTCCACTTAAACTTTTACAAGAAGAAAAACAAGAATTAGTCCGTTTGCTAGATCAAGGAGTTCCTTGGAATCTTAGTTTTCAAGATATTATTGATGCTGCTGACACAGATAAGACAGGTAAACTTAAAGAAAAGTTACTAATAGCTTTTAAAGATAAAAAGGGACATTTCGACAATTTAGGCTTAACCTATTTAGAAGGATTACAAAACATTCCTGGTATTATGAAAATAACAATACTCGGTCTCGGCTCCAACCAACTCACAGAAATCCATCAAGATACATTCAATGGCCTTAAACAATTGAAAAAGCTCTTTCTTGACCATAACAAAATCACAAAAATTAATCCTGACACACTCAATGGCCTTAAACAATTGGAATCGCTCGTTCTTGAAAACAACCAACTCCTAATAATTCATCCTGACACACTCAATGGCCTTACAGAAATGAAATACCTCAATATCAGCAATAATCTGATCACAGAAATTTTTCTTGATACATTTAAAGACCTTACTCAATTGCAAGCGCTCTACCTTGGCAATAACCAACTCAAAGAAATTAACAAAGGTTCATTTAATGGCCTTCATCAATTGACCTCCCTCGATCTTGACAATAACAAAATCACAATAATTCATCCTAATATATTTAAAGATCTTATTAAATTGACTCAGCTCAATCTCAATAACAACCAACTCAAAGAAATTAACAAAGGTGCATTCAATGGCCTTACTGAATTGATCGTACTCAACCTCAGAAATAACCAACTCACAAAAATTGATCCTGATGCATTTAAATCCCTTATTAAATTGAAAAATCTCGATCTTAGTAACAATCAACTCACTCAAAAACAAGTTGATTTAATAAGAGATAAACTACCTAAATATTGCCGGATTCATCTATAAATAAATTTAATAAAAAAATAAAGATTATAAAATGAAAAAAATAGTATTACTCCTTACATTATTACTAAGTAATGCAACTCTTTTTTCTGTACAAGATAGCGCTCCAGCTGCAAAAAGAATAAAACTCAGCGATAATGGGGCTGCTGCCGCTGATCAACAAGCACACGTACCTTCTCTTCAAGACATTGCTACGTTAAGTACATTACAGATAATAATAAAAAAACATCCAGACATTTATAATAATCTAGAACTTTTTGAGGCGGAATTAAATCAAAATAAAGCGATTCCACAGCCAGTTAAAAACCTATTAATTGCTAAATATAAAGAAGCTTCTAATGAAGCTGCCCGTTTATGGGTTGAACATCATGCAACGAATAAATCGCCCTTTAAACTTTTAAGACTTCACAAACCAGAATTAGCTCGTTTATTTGATGAAGGTATTCTTTTATGGAATCTAAGCTTTCAACATATTATTGATGCTGGTGGTGCAGATATACTTGCAAGTAAAATAAAAAAATATGTATATGCAGAAAAAAATTGTATAAAAAGAAAATTCAATAACTTATCTTTGACCTCTTTAGAAGGATTACAAAACATTCCTGGTATTATTCAAACAAACACACTCGATCTTTCTTATAACCAACTCACAAAAATTAATCCCGAGATATTCAAAGATCTTATAAACTTGACAAATCTCAATCTTGATAACAACCAACTCACAAAAATTAATCATGATACATTTAATAGCCTTCATCAATTGAATTCCCTCGATCTTTCTCATAACCAACTCACAAAAATTAATCCCGAGATATTCAAAGATCTTATAAACTTGACAGAACTCCATCTTGCCTATAACCAACTCATAGAAATTCATCGTGATACATTTAATAGCCTTCATCAATTGAAATCCCTCTTGCTTAACTATAACAAAATCACAATAATTCATCCAAATACATTTAATAGCCTTCATCAATTGACAAAACTTTGTCTTGATCATAACCAACTCATAGAAATTCATCGTGATACATTTAATAGTCTTCATCAATTGAAAGAATTCTTTCTTAACTATAACAAAATCACAACAATTCATGGTGATACATTTAATAGCTTTAATCAATTGAAAGAACTCGACCTCAGCAATAACCAACTCACAAAAATTAATCCTAATGCATTTAAACCCCTTACCCAATTGACTTTTCTCATTCTCAGTAACAACCAACTCACTCAAGAACAACTTGATTTAATAATATTTGAATTACCCGCAAATTGTGAAACTTGGGATTAATCTATAAATAAAGATTATAAAATGAAAAAAATAGTATGCTCCAGAGCAAACATTTGTAATTAAAGCTTACTTACATCACTCAACTCATCTACAGGCTTAATTTTAATTAAATAAAAAGTTAATGCATCATACTGGATAACTAGCGCTCTCTATACTTTTACTTAAAATTTTTATTATTCGCTGCTATACTTTTTTATTAAATAATAAAAATAAATTTAATTTTAATAAAAAAGTTATAAAATGAAAAAAATAGTATTACTCCTTACATTGTTACTCAGCAACACGAATCTTTTTGGAGCACAAGGTGATGCTCCTGCTGCAAAAAGAATAAAACTCAGTGATAATGGCGCAGCTGCTAATCAAAAAGCACACGTACCTTCTCTTCAAAGCATTGCTACGTTAAGTACATTACAAATGATGAACAAAAATCATCAAAATATTTGCAAGAATGCAGAGCTTTTCAACGTAGAATTAAACAAAAACAAAGGGATTTCAGATCCAGTTAAAAACCAATTAATTACTAAATATAAAGAAATTTCATTAGAAGCTGCCCGTTTATGGATTAGAGATGATGGAATAGGATTTACGCCACTTTATCTTTTAAAATATCACAAACCAGAATTAGCCCGTTTAATTGATCAAAATATTATTCCATGGCATCTTAATTTTCAAGATATTATTGATGCTGGTGGCGCCGATATACTTGCAAGTAAAATAAAAACCCACGAAAAACTCAGAACTGGATTTTTTAAAAATTTATGTTTAACCTCTTTAAAAGGATTACAAAACATTCCTGGCATTATTAAAATAGATAAACTTCATCTTGATGAAAACCAACTTACAACAATTCCTCAATATGCATTCAATGGCCTTAATGAATTGAAACAGCTCATTCTCTATAAAAACCAACTCACAGAAATTCATCCCGATACATTCAATGGTCTTGATCTATTAAAACAACTCATACTTGCAAACAATCAACTCACAAAAATTCATCAAGGTGCATTCAATGGCCTTAACGAACTAGTACTGCTCGACCTCCTAGGTAACCAACTTACAGAAATTCATGACGGTGTATTCAAAGGCCTTGATCAATTAAGATTAATCATTCTCTACGACAATGAATTCCCTCGACTAAAACAAACAACTATAATTAGTTTAATAAAGTCGCAAGTACCTGAAAATTGTAGGATTAATCTATAAATCAATTTAATAAAAAAAATAAAGATTATAAAAATGAAAAAAATAATATTACTCGGATTATTACTCCTCAACAATGCAACTCTTTTTTCGGCACAAGATAGTGCTCCAGCTGCTAATCAACAAGGACAAGTACCTTCTCTTCAAAGCATTGCTACCTTAAGCACATTACAAATGATGAAAGATGAACATCCAAACATTTATAACAATCCAGAACTTTTTGAAGAAAAATTAAAAGAAAATAAAACTCTTCCAGATTCAGTCAAAAAAAGATTAATTGATAAGTATCAACAATCAAAAGAAATCACATCAGAAGCTGCCCGTTTATGGGTTAGAGATGGTGAAATAGGATTTACGCCATTTCAATTTTTAAGACTTCACAAACCAGAGCTAGCTCGTTTAGTTGACCAAGGCCTTCCATGGAATTTTAGTTTTCAAGATCTTATTAATGCTGGTGGTGAGGTAAAACTTAAAAAAAACATATTACTACATAATGAAATTAGAACCGGATATTACCATCATTTATCTTTGACCTCTTTAAAAGGATTACAAAACATTTCTTTGCTTAAAATACAAAAGCTTGATCTCTCTAACAACAGACTCCCAAAAATTCATCCTGATACCTTCAATTACTTAAGCCTATTAAATGTACTTGATCTCAGTTGGAATCAACTCCCAGAAATTCATCCTGATACCTTCAATTACTTAAGCCTATTGAATGTGCTCGATCTCTCTTACAACAAACTTTTAGGAATTCATCCTGATACATTTAATAAGGATATTAAATTGAAAAAGCTCAATCTCTCTCACAACGAACTCGAAGAAATCCTTCCTAATACATTAAAGAGTCTTAAACATTTGAATGTGCTCGATCTCAGTTGGAATCAACTCAAAAAAATTCATCCTGATACCTTCAATACCCTTATTGGAGTAGATGAAGTCTTGATTAACAACAATAAACTCACTCAAAAACAAGTTGCTTTAATAAGAGCTCAAATGCCTGCACGTTGCACTATTCTTTAAATAATTTTAATTTTAATAAAAAATAAAGATTATAAAATGAAAAATAAGTAAGGCCACCCTTAGAAAACATTTCAATACGCTGACCAGAAGGTATTTTACGCAATTATTCGATATAATAAACTTAAAACTCATAAAATGAGTTAACAACTCTAAAATATAAAGGAAATGAATACTTTTTTTGTTTTTTTTTCAGTAGTATTAATTACTATTTCTGCTATACTAATCAGTATTATGAATAAAATAAAATTAAATGTTTACCTTGCTCATGCTGGTTTATGCTCACGAAGAAAAGCTGACGAGCTTATTAAGCAAGGAAAAATAACAATCAATCATGCTGTAATGAAACAGCCTAGTTATGAAGTAGAAAAAAAAGATACTGTTCGCCATGAAAAAAAAGTGGTAGAAATGGGGAAAATTACACTTGTAACTATTGCTGTTAATAAGCCTACAAACGTTATTACAACGGTGTCTGATGAAGAACATAGACAAACGATTGTTGACCTTGTAAGCAAAAAAGTTAAACAACGAGTGTATCCTATTGGAAGACTCGACAGAAATACCACTGGAGTTATTCTCCTCACAAATGATGGTGAATTGGCTCAAAAGCTTGCTCATCCTAAATTTAAAGTACAAAAAACATACCAAGTTTCTCTTAACAGAGAACTTTCTTCTGATCACCTTGAAAAAATTAAAAAAGGGCTTCAGCTTAAAGATGGTTTAATTAATGTTGATTCTATCAGCTGCGGATTAAATAAACGACATGTTCGAGTAAGTATTCACAGTGGAAGAAATCGTATTGTTCGTCGTATATTTGAAGCGTTAGGGTACACAGTTCGTGCACTTGATCGTACAAATTTTGCGGGAATCAATAAAAAAAATCTTGAACTTGGTGAATTTAGGTATCTTAAATGTTCAGAAATTAATAAGTTTAAAAAGCTTGTTCCTACTGAATTAAAGAGATCTGAAATTTTAAAAATTCAAAGATCCAAACCATCGGTGCTTGATACTATTACTTCAATCAAGCCTAAAAAGCAAAAATCTTTTAGTTTTGGAAATAAAAATGACAAAAAATATACACCTCGCCAATCACACCCAGAATTGTCAATTCCAAAATCATTTGAAGATGATCAATCAAATTCTTATTATGAGGACAATACATCAATGTCTTATTGGCTAGATGCTCCAGATAAACCAGAACGCTCAGATTCTTCTGACGTTAGAAAACCACGTAGCGAATCTTCTCGCTTTGAAAGACCAGAACGCTCAGGTTCTTCTGATTTTAGAAAATCACGTAGCGAATCTTCTCGCTTTGAAAGACCAGAACGCTCAGGTTCTTCTGATTTTAGAAGACCACGTAGCGAATCTTCTCGTTTTGAAAGACCAGAACGCTCAGGTTCTTCTGATTTTAGAAAACCACGTAGCGAATCTTCCCGTTTTGAAAGACCAGAACGCTCAGGTTCTTCTGATTTTAGAAGACCACGTAGCGAATCTTCTCGTTTTGAAAGACCAGAACGCTCAGGTTCTTCTGACTTTAGAAAACCACGTAGTGAATCTTCTCGCTTTGAAAGACCAGAACGCTCAGGTTCTTCTGATTTTAGAAGACCACG
>JAIPBB010000208.1 GCA_021739805.1 Saprospiraceae bacterium
CGAAACCTGCATTTTCGGCATCGGATTGTGTTCCGGCATAATAAATTTTATTGATTTTTGAGCAATAAATTGCTGAAAGACACATTGGGCAAGGCTCACAACTTGAGTAGATTTCGCAATCATTAAGGATAAATGAATTAATATTTTTGCAAGCATTGCGTATTGCATTAATTTCAGCATGTGCAGTTGGGTCGTTTGAAGATGTGACGCTATTAGCACCTTTGCCAATAATTTTCCCATCCTTAACAATAACAGCCCCAAAAGGTCCACCATTTTGTGATAAAACATTTTCTTCTGCAATTTTAATTGCACTCAACATGAATTTTTTCTTTTCATCTTCCATCTCGAAATCTTTTTCAAATTATTGAATTTCATTTAAACATTCAAATAAAATATTTGCTGATTCTTTTGCTTCTTTGTCTGTAATAATTAATGGTGGGGCAAGTCTAAAGGCATTATCAGCAAATAAAAACCAATCGATTATTACTCCTTTTTGTTTTGCTTTATCAATTAATTTTAGAATTAAATTAAAGTTTTCGATTTCGAATGCCATCATTAATCCTTTTGATCTTATTTCTTTAATTAATGGATGTTTACCAATAATATCTTTGTAAATTTTTGCTTTTGATTCAACATTCTTATAAAGTTTTTCCGACAGAATTACATTAAAGCTTGCTATTGCCGCAGCACAAGAAACAGGGTGTCCACCAAAAGTTGTGATATGACCAAGTATTGGGTTATTAGTAAAAACCGACATAATTTGCTTTGATGCCACAAAAGCTCCTAATGGCATTCCTCCGGCTATTCCTTTTGCAAAAACTATAATATCAGGTACGACAGAATCTTCAAAGCAGAAAAGTTTTCCGGTTCGACCAAATCCTGTTTGAACTTCGTCAAAAATTAACAATGTCCCGGTTTCTTTACACTTCTCTTTTATTTTATGTAAATAATGAGGTTTTGGTAAAATTATTCCTGCTTCCGCTTGAATAGGTTCAATTAATACACATGCAGTTTTAGAATTAATTTTTTCAATATCATCAAAATTGTTGAATTCTAAGAAATTAACTCCAGGAACTAATGGCCTGAAGGAGTTTTTAAATTCTTCATTTCCCATCACACTTAATGCTCCATGAGTGCTTCCATGGTATGCGTTTATAAATGCAATAATCTCACTTCTTCCATTATAACGTTTAGCCAATTTCAAAGCTCCTTCAATAGCTTCACTTCCTGAGTTTACCAGATAAACTGAATTTAAAGTTTCTGGAAGATTGTCTGTTAGTAATTTAGCAAATTTAACTTGGGGTGACATTATATATTCACCATAAACCATCAAATGCAAATATTTTTCAAGTTGAGAATTAATAGCTTCTATAACTTTTGGATGGCGATGTCCAATATTGCTAACAGAAATTCCAGAAATTAAATCGTAATATCGTTTTCCATCAGTATCATAAAGAAATATTCCTTCAGCTTTTTCAATCTCAATTCCAATGGGCGAGTCAGTTGTTTGTGCCAGATGTTCGTAAAATATTTGTCGGTTTGTAAGCATAAATTCAGGTTCATTTTATTAATAATTCAAAATTGATTAAAAAATCTATATAAAGCTTAAAAAAATTTCATTAAATTTGAATTATCCGTATTTTTGTAAAAAAAAGATTATGCAAAAATTGAAATTAATATTATTACCATTAGCTTTTATATTTCTATTTTCATGTTATTATGATGAAGGACCAATTATTAGTTTTTCAAGTTCCAAAGCACGGATTGTAAATAAATGGAAATACTCAAAAGTTGAAGAAAACAACATTGATATAACTGAAAATTTCGCTAATCGGTATTTAGAATTTAAGAAAAATGGAGATGTTGTTAATTTTATTGATGACCAAACTACTTTTATGGGTTCCTGGACTTTAGCGGAAGACAGAAGAAGTATTAAAGTTGTGTTTATCGATGATAATGACGATAGCTGGACTGAAGAATACAATATTCTAAAGCTAAAAAAAGATGAAATGTGGCTGGAAGATACTTTTGGAGCTACGCCAAAGAGATATGAGCTGGTTACTTTTTAATTGGGAATTTGTTTCAGGTTTCACACTTCGACTTCGCTCAGTGCAAGGGTTTCACACTTCGACTCATTTCGACTCCGCTCAATGACCACGCTCAGTGCAAGGGTTTCACACTTCGACTCATTTCGACTCCGCTCAATGACCACGCTCAGTGCAAGGGTTTCAGGTTTCAGGTTCTTGATTTTAACAGATTTATTTTATTTGTAATGCAATGCTAACCAAATGCATTCTGGTTCAGAACTTGTAAAAATTATTTTATGCTTTTCATGTGCCGGAATTAAAATATAATCACCTGCTTCTAAATTAATTTTTTCTTTATTTGCAAATTCTATTGTTGCCTCGCCCTGCAATAAAATAACCCATTCATTATCTTCCTGGTCGTACCATTGATTTTCATTGCTAATTTGTCCTTTGGAAATTATTCTTTCAAATTTGAAATCTTTATTTTGAACAAGTTTTTCAAAAACTTCTCCCTTTTCAAGATTTTGTCCAATTATCGAGAAAATATTTTTTTTTAAAATCGTCATTTGCTAACAATTGATTTTAGTCAATTAAAATTCCTTTTCCCTGCCTGATAATAAAATATTCATCTGTTGTACAGTCAATAACAGTTGATGGTTCATTGTCGCCATATCCACCATCAATTACAATATCGACCCTGTCGCCATATTTTTCATAAATTAGCTCCGGATCAGTAGTGTATTCAAGAATTTCATCATCGTCATAAATAGATGTGGACATAATTGGATTTCCAAGTTCTTTAACAATTTCACGTGAAATAATATTGTCGGGAACTCTAATTCCAACAGTTTTTTTCTTGCTTTGAACAAGTTTGGGAACATTACTATTTGCAGGCAGAATAAATGTGAAAGGACCGGGCAACGATTTTTTCATCATTTTGTAAATTGGATTGCTGATAGGCTTAGTAAAGTCTGAAATATGACTTAAATCGTAACAGATAAAAGAAAAATTTGCTTTCTCAGCTTTTATTCCTTTGATTTTTGCAATCCTGTCGATTGCTTTTGGTCTGTAAATATTTGCACCTAAACCATAAACAGTGTCAGTTGGATAAATGATAACACCACCATCAGCAAGACATTCGGTAACAATTTTGAGTTGCCGAAATGCAATATTATCTGGATATAATTTTAAAAGCATTTATTATATACTTAAATGTATTTGCAAAGTTACTATTTCGTATTTATAAATCGAAAACAATAATAAATATTCTCATTTGTAAATAATAATTTGAACTTGCCTAAATTTTTCATATAATTGTAAAAAAATTTAATTCAGGAATTAAAATCATATTAAAATGAAAACAAAGAGGATTGTTATTTTATTAATTGCATTAGTTTTTAGTTTTTCTCAACTTAATGCACAAATTCAAATTATTTCAGGTCTAGAAGGTGGAACTTATGACCAACTTTCAAAAGACATAAAAAGTGTAACTGAACTGCCAATTGAAATTACTACATCAGGAGGGTCACTTGATAATTACAATAAACTCGTGGCTGATAATAACTTCAATATTACTTTCTTACAGTATGATGTACTTCAGGCAGAGGAATTAATTAATCCAAAAATAAGAGAGAATATCAGAATTTTATTGCCATTGTTTTTGGATGAAGAAATACATTTGATAACAAGAGCTGATGCTCCATTTAAGTCTATTAATGATTTGAATTTAAAGAAAGTTGGCATAGGAGCTCCCACACAAGGAACAAATGTTACAGCTAAAACAATTAAATTCCGTACCGGAATAAACTGGACAAGTGTTGAAATTCATTCAAATGATGCTTATGACGCTTTAATTAATGGTAAAATAGACGCTTATTTTTATGTTGGTGGAGCTCCTGTTTCGGGATTAACAAATATTGAAATCGGTAAAATCAAGCTTTTGCCTGTAAAACATAAAGCATTGAAAAAGATTTATCCAGAGAAAAAAATTGATGCAGGTACATATAAATGGCAAAATAAATCAGTTAAAACATATGCAGTTTCAACAGTTATGGTTTTGAATACTGCAAAGTGTTCGGATGATTTCAAAAAGGATGTTGAAAAGTTATATTTTGATATTAAAGAAAATGTAGCCAAACTTCAAGAATCAGGTCATCCAAAGTGGAAAGACGTTTATTATGAAAACGCTACTATAAACTGGCCTTACTATTATATTCCAGAGAAAAATAAAACAAAAAGTGGAAGATAAAGATTTAAGCTGCATGAAAATGCGGCTTTTTTTTGTTTTTTGACGCAGATTAACGCTGATTATTATGATTAGTTTTTTTGACGCTGATTGTTTATGATTGGTTTGTTGCTCGTTTATTGTCATTTCGACTCCGCTCAATGACCAGGCTTTTTAGGACACTGAGCGGAGCCGAAGTGTCTTTTCTTGTATCTATTATTACCTTCATTGCGAGCGAAGCAATCTGTTAATTACCTTTTACCGATTACCGAATACCGATTATCCTCGTAAATCATAAATCGATGTTCTCCCGACACTTCGTTTACGGGACAAGCTTGTTCTTAAATCAATAAGAAATGTGAATAAATGTTGAAGGGATGCAATAAAAAAAGGGTAAGCTACTTATATCGCACCGCTCAACCATCTACCCTTGCTTCCTTCCAGACCTGGGGGGATTCAACGGGAGCTGGTCGTATAAGACTTACCCAACTGCAAAAATACAATATTAGTTAAGAATACAATGAAAAAAATAACATTTTTTAGTATTTCAACTATGCCGTAAATTCAATGTTTTTCGTTTCAATACTCCTAATATTTATTGTATGGTTAATTGATAATTAAATTTTAGTAAATTTGCTTTTCATCAAAAATCTAAAATCATGGAAGAAACAAAGAAATCATTATTTGCAAGTGCTCTAAAATATGGATTAATTGGAGGAGCAATTTTAATTTTAATTGGAATAATATACTACGTTTTTAGTGTTAATATATTCCAAATATTTTTTAGTTTAATCAATTTTGTTATAACTTTTGGTTTACTAATAGTTATGATGATTTTAGGCATGAAAGCCTATAGGGATAAAGAGTTAGATGGAAAAATAAATTATGGAAATTGTTTTTTTGTCGGCCTGATTATTTCTTTTACTGCAATGATAATGTCAGGCGTATTTAACTTTTTATTCTATACTTATTTCGACCCTGAATATATGCCAGCCATGGTTGATAAGTTTATTGACATGATGGAAGGTTATAATCTTCCACCAGAGAAAATTGAAGAATCTCTTGCTAAAGTTGAAAAGAATTTAATCCCGATTAATCAGTTGAAAAATACACTTATTATGGGTGTAATAGCAAGTGGAGTTTTATCATTAATCGTTTCTATTTTTATAAAAAAAGAGCCGGCATTATCAGCTAGTGATACACAATTATAAGATTATGGATATTTCAATAGTAATAGCTTTACTAAACGAAGATGAGTCAATTCCCGAACTTAAGGATTGGATTGTTAAGGTAATGAATGAAAATAGTTTTACTTATGAAATTATTTTTATTGATGATGGAAGCAAGGATGGTTCATGGAAATTAATTGAGGGTTTTATACAAGAAAATCCTAATGTTAAAGGAATAAAATTTCGCCGCAATTATGGAAAATCTGCAGCTTTAAATAAAGGCTTTGAATTGGCTAAAGGTGATGTTGTAATTACCATGGATGCCGATTTGCAGGATAGTCCTGATGAAATTCCTGAACTTTATAGAATGATAAAAGAAGATGGTTTTGATATAGTTTCAGGATGGAAGAAAAAGCGTTACGACCCTATAACAAAGACAATCCCTACAAAACTATATAACTGGACTGCCCGAAAAATCACTAAAGTAAAACTTCATGATATGAATTGCGGGCTTAAATCATATAAAAAAGAAGTAGTTAAAAGTATTGAAGTTTATGGTGAAATGCATCGCTATATTCCGGCAATTGCTAGATGGGCAGGATTTGATAAAATAGGTGAAAAAGCAGTAATCCACCAGGCAAGAAAATATGGCAGTACCAAGTTTGGTTTGTCAAGATTTATTAAAGGACCACTGGATTTACTATCTATTGCTTTTGTGTCGAAATTTGGAAAAAGACCAATGCATATTTTTGGCTCACTTGGGGTGATGATTTTTATTATCGGTTTTCTCATAGCAGCATATCTTGCTTACGGTAAGTTTTTTATGGCTGAATACAGAATGACAGAGAGACCTTTATTTTATTTTGGTTTGCTATCAATGGTTCTAGGAACTCAACTATTTGTTTCGGGATTTTTGGCTGAACTTGTTTCGCGTAGTTCGCAGGATAGAAATAAATATGTTGTTGAGAAAGAAGTTGGATTTGGAAATTAGATGTTAGATTTTTAGTACATAGTAAATAGATTTGGAGTGAATAAGCATTGAAGAAAAAGGTAATAATAATCGGAACGGCTCATCCTTTAAGAGGTGGATTGGCAAATTATAATGAAAGGATAGCCAAAGCCTATATTCAAAATGGTGATGATGTTAGGATTTTTAATTTTAGCCTTCAATATCCCGGATTTCTTTTCCCCGGTAAAACTCAATATTCTTCTGAGCCTGCCCCTAGAGATTTAAAAATTGAAACTTGCATTAATTCTGTAAATCCATTTAATTGGATTAAAGTTGGAAGAAGAATTAAAAAGCTAAAACCGGATTTAGTTATTGTTAAGTTTTGGATTCCATTCATGGCTCCATGTTTGGGAACTATAAACAGAATTATCAAAAAGAACAGATATTCAAAAATCATTTCGATAATAGATAACATTATTCCGCACGAAAAACGAATTGGTGATAGAATTTTGGCAAACTATTTCGCAAAAAGCATTGATGGATTTGTCGCTATGTCGAAATCGGTTTTAACTGATCTTGAAACTTTTGATAAACAAAAACCAAAGCTTTTTAATCCACATCCGCTTTATGATAATTTTGGTGAAATAATTCCTAAAGAATTAGCAAAGCAAAATCTTAAATTGGATAAAGAAACTAATTATTTATTGTTCTTTGGATTAATTCGAGACTATAAAGGATTGGATTTATTGTTAGATGCTTTTGCAGATGAAAGATTCAAAGAGCTTTCGGTTAAGCTTTTAGTTGCAGGTGAGTTTTATTCAAATAAAGATAAATATTACGAACAGGTTGAAAAGCTAAAACTAAAAGAAAAAGTCATTTTTACTAATGATTTTGTGCCCGATAGCCAGGTTGCTGATTACTTTTGTGCCAGCGATATTATTGTTCAACCATATAAAGATGCCACTCAAAGCGGAGTTACTCAAATTGCATATCATTTCGAAAAACCTATGCTTGTTACTGATGTTGGCGGATTAGCAGAAATAGTTCCCAAAGAAGTTGGTTATGTTGTTCAACCCAATGCCAAAGAAATAGCAGATTCAATTCTTGATTTTTATATAAATAATAAAGAAGAAGAATTTGTAAAAGGAGCAAAACTTGAAAAGCAAAAATATTCGTGGGATAGGATGTTGGGGACGATTGATGAGTTGGTAGGCTAAGGCTAAGGCGAAAGTTTAAAGGAAAAAGGCGAAAGGAAAAAGGCAAAATAGTGTTAGAAGAAGGTTAGGTCGAAAGTTGAAATATAAAATATCGAACACCGAATATTGAATGATTAAGTAAACAGTTGGCAAAAGGCATCCAGACGGACTATTTTCGGTTGAAGTTAGAAGTTTTTTCTTAAAGCCAGAATCCTAAACTTTAGTACTTCATTTCTAGAAAAAAAACAAAAAACTATTCCCCAACTTTGCTTTCCCTGGTTTTTCAAATACAACTGAATGACTTCTGCCAATATCCGGATGAGATATGATTTTAAAACCGGCGGCCAAAGCATGGTCAATTGTTTCACTCATTTTTTCCAAACTTACATGACCTTTGGGTTCAGAAACTAAAAGTTTAGCACCTTTTTTCAAAGATTTAAATACTTGTTCAAAAACATTTTTCTGATTTGGAATTTCATGAATAACATAAAAAGCCAAGGCAAAATCAATTTGTCCGATTTGATCAGAAATATTAAGACTAGCTGAGCTTGCCAAACGACAATCAATATTATTGGAGTAATCAGATTTGTCAGCTTTTTTCTTTAAAGTAGAAAGCATTTTTTCCTGTACATCAATAGCGATTACACTTCCATTTTTTCCAACCAAATTTGCCATTGGTAAAGTAAAGAAACCCATTGCACTACCAATATCGATAACATTCATGCCGGGTTTTATGTAATCTTTTAATAATTTATTTGGATTATGCCCAAGTTTACGAACAGGATTTGCAAGTAAATAACCCATCCACCAGGGACAAACATGATTATCAGTATTGTTTTCAGTTTGATTCATTTTGCTTAAATTTTGCCATTTAAATTTATGACGAAGCTTTTTGATTTTATTGCAAAAAAAATAAAATTTGTATTATCTTTGATTAAAAAAAGAAATGAATATAATTGCTTTAAAATCTAACTTACATAAACTAATTGACCAAATTGAAAGTCAGAGCTTGCTTGAGGAATATTATAGTGAAATGAAATCTCTAATTAAAAAAACTCAAATTAGTTCCTGGGATTCTTTAACAGAAGAGCAAAAGAAAGAAGTTCTTTTATCATATGAAGAAAGTGAAAATGATAACAATCTTGTGGACAATGATACTGTAATGAACAAATACAAAGATTTGTTGTGAAAATCAAATGGACAAAAAGAGCGCAAAAATCTTTTGATAATACTGTTGAATACCTTCAGGATGAATGGAGTATTAATTCTTCAAAAAAGTTTGTTCGAAAAGTCAACAAATTTATCGAAATTCTAAAGTTACAACCCCAAATCGGCAAATCTGAAATTATAAGAAACGATATAAGAAGTTTTGTGATTTCACGACAAATAACAGTATTTTATAGATTAAAAAAAGATACTATCATTTTATTGAAGTTTTTTGATACCAGACAAAATCCTACTAAGAAATTAAAATAGAAAAATCTATGGGCTGGGGAAGACATGCACAGGATATGTTCAATCGCTTCATAGAAAATAGGGCTGTGAACAAGAGTTTTGTTTATGTTAATAAATTTTCAGAACTGAATTAATATTTATAAATATCATTTTATTTATCTTTACACAAAAGCAATTATAATGTCAAATATTAAATTATTTCAGGATAAGAAAATTAGTTCTGTTTGGAATGCAGAAGATGAGAAATGGTATTTTGCAGTCGTTGATATTGTTGAAGTGTTAACCGAGAGCATTAAACCACGAGATTATTGGTATCGCTTAAAAAAGCGTGAAAAGAAAATGGAATTGACTTGTCGACAATTTGTCGACTACTGCTTAAATCAACAGGGGGCAAGTTGTCCCCATCATGAATAAATTGCAAAATCTATCAATAAAAAAAGTAATAATCATTAATGTTAAGGTTGGGTACAAAATGTACCTACCCATTGTTTAGATAAGACACTTTGAAAAAAAGGTATAATACTCAAAAATGGTTGGTAAAATCAACTGAATAACCTTATTCCCTAAGGGTAAGTAAAAGTTTTATGAAAATGGTTTCATAAAACTTTTTTAGTATGGAAAAACAGTCAAAAAAAAGCGTTGTTG
>JAIPBB010000209.1 GCA_021739805.1 Saprospiraceae bacterium
CTAAACCAATTTCCGAAGGTACCGGTAAAGGAATTGACTCAAAATCAATAATAAATTCAAAAGAAGAATTAGAAAACGTTTGTAAAAATTTGCTTTTGAAATTTTATCAGCCTGTTTTAGTAGAAGAATTTTTACCGGGAAGAGAATTTACTGTTGGAGTGCTTGGAAGTGGCGAAGATGCCTATGTTCCGGGAGCAATGGAAATTGTTTACAAAAAAAGTACTAACAATATTTATTCATACGAAAACAAAGAAAATTATGAAGATATTGTTGATTATGTAGCAGTAAGCGGAGAATTACTTGAAGAATGTAAAACAGTTGCACTTAAAGCATGGAATGCACTAAATTGTTTAGACGGCGGAAGAGTTGATGTGAAAATTGATAGATTTGGAAAAGTAAGTTTTATTGAGGTAAACCCCTTAGCCGGTTTAAATCCTATAACATCCGATTTGCCGATACTATGTGGTTTAAATAATATCTCATATCAGGAAATTATTAATGAGATTTTAAAATCGGCAATTAAAAGACATTTTAACTGATGGGAAAAAAAATCATAATACTTCACAATAAGGTGCTGACTGACAATCCTGATGAATTGGATGTGATAAGTCAAAGAGATTTGGTGAAAAAAGCATGTGAAAATCTGGATTACGAAGTTGTTTGTTTAACTGTTGGCAACGATTTAATAAATGATTTGGAAAAGGTTAAAGACGAGAAAGCCGATATGGTTTTTAACCTTGTTGAAGCAACATGGGGGAAAGGTGAATTGATATATTTTGCTCCTGCTATTTTAAATTCTTATAAAATACCTTATACAGGTGTTCCTTTGGATGCACTTTTTATTACGACAAATAAAGTTTTGGCTAAGAAATTAATGAGATATAATGATTTGCCAACTGCCGATTTTTTCTCTATAAATGAACTCGATAAATTAAATCCTGACAAAACTTATATTGCAAAACCTATTTGGGAGGAAGCTTCTGTAGGAATTTCTTCAGATTATATTTTTAAACTTTCTGAAAAAAATAAGGTTGAGAAAATCAAACAACTGTCGTCATCTCATTATTTTGTTGAAGAATTTATTGATGGCAGAGAATTTAATGTGAGTATTTTAGCAGACAAAACCGAAGCTGAAGTGTTACCTCCTGCCGAAATGATTTTTTCCGGTTATTTTGATGATAAGCCAAAAATTGTAGGTTATAAAGCGAAGTGGGACGAAAGCAGTGAGGAATACAAACAAACAAACCGTTCTTTTGGCACACTAGAAAACAATCAAACACTTAAAGACAAACTAACTGAGATTTGCAAGAAATCGTGGAAAGTTTTTAACCTGAGAGGCTATGTGAGGATTGATTTTCGTGTTGACAAAAATGACAATATTTATATTTTAGAAATAAACGGGAATCCATGTATTGCACCCGATAGTGGTTTTGTCGCTGCTATTGAAAATGCCGGCTATAATGTTGATGTTATGATTCAAAGAATTATTGCAGACTTAAATTAAAGAAATGAATTTCAGGAAGAAATTAAAGAAAAGCGACCTTGCTTTCATAAGAGAAATACTCAAATCAACAGGTTTTTTCTATGACCACGAAATAGATGTTTCACTGGAATTGGCACAGGAGAATTTGGAACAAGGAGAAGACAAAAGCGGCTATATTTTTATTATAGCTGAAAATGATGAAAAGCCTGTTGCCTTTGCTTGCTATGGGAAAAATCCATGCACTTTTGATAGTTTTGATTTATACTGGATTGCTGTTCATCAAAGTCAAAAAGGTTTGGGAATTGGAAAAATCATGATGAAAATGATTGAAGAAGACATAAAACAATTAGGTGGGAAAAACATTTGGATAGAAACTTCATCACGTTCGATTTATGAACCAACAAGGATGTTTTATGTTAAATATGGATGTGAATTAGTAGCAACACTTCCAAATTATTATGGTGAAAATGACGATAAAGTTGTTTTTCTTCTAAAGGTTTAACAATAAAAACTATTATCCTAAAAATAATTACTCCCACAAATCCGCATCAATCACTTTATAAAGCTTATCATTTCGCCTTACAATTTCTTTGGTGGGAATTGAGCAAACATCACCTTTTTCAGCCTTGTTTACATTTTTTAAATCAACTCTTATTTCTGTTATTGTATCCTCATAGACTCCTGTAGTTGGACCGGTAATAATAATTTTATCATCCACATTTAAATCGTGAGTTTCGATTTTAACTTCTGCAACATTAAGTTTTGCAAAATAGTTGGTGATTTTACCAACGTAAATTTTCTTCTTTGTAGCTCTTGAACCATATTTTTCTGTCCATTCGCCCATTTTTTTGCCAAGATAATAACCACCCCAAAAACCACGATTATAAACGGATTTTAATTGCTCTATCCATTTATCAATCTTTTCCTGAGTGAAAGTGTTTTCAAAGTAACTATCAGCAGCTTCACGATAACATCTTGTTACGGTTTTCACATATTCCGGTGAACGACCACGACCTTCAATCTTTAAAACTTTTACTCCGGTTGATAGAATTTTATCTAAAAACTCAATCGTACAAAGGTCTTTGGGTGACATTATATATTCATTGTCGATTTCAAGTTCTGTTCCACCATCCAAATCTGTAACTTTATATGGTCGGCGGCAAATTTGAAGACATGCTCCCCTGTTTGCCGAATGATTTTCATTGTCCAGACTTAAATAACATTTACCTGAAACAGCCATACATAAAGCACCATGAGCAAAAACTTCAACCTGGATTAAATTTCCGGAAGGTCCCCTGACATTATCTTTTTCAATGGAATCAATAATTGATTTCACTTGTTTTAACTCTAATTCTCTTGCGGTTACAACAACATCAGCAAAATGGGAATAGAATTTAACTGCTTCGATATTAGTGATGTTGCATTGAGTAGAGATATGAATTTCAACACCCTGACTTTTTGCATATTGCATTACTGCAACATCTGAAGCAATTATTGCTGTGATTCCATTTTCTTTAGCTGCATCAATAATTTTTTTCATTAATGAAAGCTCATTGTCGTAAATTATAGTGTTTAAGGTGATGTAAGTTCGGATATTATGTTCTTTGCATATAGAAGCTATTTCGCTGAGGTCTTCAATTGTAAAGTTCTTTGAAGAGCGGGAACGCATATTTAAATTTTCAATTCCGAAATAAACAGAATTTGCTCCTCCTTGTATTGCAGCCATAAGTGATTCATAAGAACCAACCGGCGACATAATTTCTATGTCTTTTGCTGTCATTATTTAGCCTTTTTTATGAAACAAAACTTGTGTGAGTATAATTAGCAAGATAGTGAAAACTATAGAAATGAATGCTCTGTAAAGAGTTATGAAGAATTCAGTTGTCCTGAAAACTTCAAGATAGAAATAAAGCAAATGATGGATAGCTACTAAAATCAGTGAGTATGTGAAAAACCATCTAAAGCCTAAATCTAAAATTGAAGGCTTTATTCCTTGCTCATACTCTCTTCTCGATGAAATCAAACTTAAAACTAACGGGCGTGAAAAAGCCATTAGTACTGATGCAGCCGCATGCATTCCCATAGTGTCTGAAAAATAATCAACACTTAATCCTAAAAAGAAAGCTGAAATTAACAATAACCATTTTGGAGTTTCAAACGGCAATAAAAGAATGAAATAAACATATAAATAAGGATTAATATATCCACCCAGACGTATATTGTTTAGAATGAATACCTGAACAAGTATTAAAACTACAAACCGGATTATATTTCTTAGAAATACATTATTCATTCTCTGTTAATTTTTCAAGTTGCTCTTG
This sequence comes from Saprospiraceae bacterium, assembly GCA_021739805.1. Next base: position 3,805 of record JAIPBB010000209.1, read on the forward strand.
TTCGTCTTTAAAAAGATTATTTACAATGTAGGCGTAAGATATATTATTAAAATCGACTGAAAACCTGATTTTAATATCATATAAATTAACTCCTTTATCAATTTCATAGTTTTCAACGGTTCCAACCATAATACCTTCAGGAAAAAGTGCTGAATTTCCACTTGTAATAACAGTGTCACCTTTTTCCACCATAACATGAGTTGGAATATCTGTAACTGTTCCTATAGTATATTTGTTCCCATCCCATGTCAGAGTACCTTTTTGATTATTTTTCTTCAACATTACACTAATATTTGTTTTTTTATGAAGTATAGATAAAACAGTTGAAAAATTTTCTGAAACTTCAATCACAATACCAACTATGCCATTTGAAGAAATCACACCCATATCACGTTTCACCCCATCATTTAGCCCTTTATCAAGCATTAAATAGTTGTTTCTTTTATGAACTGTATTCTTAATAACTTTTGCATTAAGATATTGGTATTCTTGTTTGTAAACAGTATCATTTATTTGATAAACTTTTGTGTCGCCAATGAGAAAGGACCGTGAAAGTCCTGATTGAAGTCGGGCATTTTCTTCAGCAAGTTTTTCGTTAGCTAGCCTTAAAGAAAAATATTGTATAACATTATCATAAGTTTTCATAAATGAGCCTGTAATTTGATTCGTTGATGAAACAAATACAGCATTTTGGTAATAATTATTTCTTACTACAAGACTTAGTGCCATTATTTCTAAAAATAGAAATAAAAAAAAGAAATGATTTTTCCAGATGAATGCAAATAAATTGCGCATTAGCTTTAATGTAAATTATCTGAGCAAAATTAAATATAAATTGGTAATACTAAAATTAAAAAACTTGTTAGCTGTTTGTATGAAAATTCCAAAAATCAATAAACAAAAACCAAATAAATTCCAATATAATAAATTCCAATGTCCAAAAAGTTTGATTATTTGAGCATTCGGATTTGAGATTTATTTGTAATTTGACTTTTGTTAATTGAGATTTGAGAAGCTGTTATTTAATCAAGAAAGTAAACTTATTAAAGTTTTTCAAGGCAATTCCAGTACCTCTTGCAACTGCTCTCAATGGGTCTTCTGCTACGTGAACAGGAAGCTTTGTTTTTTGGTGTATTCTTTTATCCAAACCCCTAAGCATTGAACCACCGCCGGCTAAGTAAATACCGGTTCTGTAAATATCAGCAGAAAGTTCAGGTGGAGTCATTTCAAGTGCATTTAATACAGCTGCTTCAATTTTTGAAATAGATTTATCAAGACAATGAGCAATTTCAATATAATTAATCATTATTTCTTTTGGAATACCTGTTAGCATATCTCTTCCATGAACCGCATATTCAGGTGGTGGATTTTCAATTTCAGTAAGTGCTGCTCCAACTTCAATTTTAATTCTTTCGGCTGTTCTTTCACCAACATTCATATTGTGTTGTTTTCTCATATACTCCACAATATCAGCAGTGAAATCATCACCGGCAATACGAATAGATTTATTATTTACAATTCCGCCTAAAGCAATAACTGCAATTTCGCTTGTTCCACCACCAATATCAATAACCATATTTCCGGTTGGTTCTAAAACATCAATTCCAATTCCGATTGCAGCAGCCATTGGTTCATGGATTAATTTAACATCCTTAGCTCCTGCTTGTTCGGCTGAATCTCTTACTGCTCTTTCTTCAACTTCAGTAATTCCTGAAGGGATACAAATTACCATTCTTAATGCCGGAGGAAATAAAGATTTTTTTGTGCTAATCATTTTAATCATCTCACGAATCATGTGTTCAGCAGCGTGAAAATCAGCAATTACACCATCTCTTAGTGGCTTTATTGTTTTTATATTCTCATGTGTCTTACCATGCATCATCATTGCCTTTTTACCAACAGCAATGATTTTTTCGGTTTTTCTATCAATCGCTACAATTGATGGCTCATCCACAACAACTTTATCATTATGAATAATGATAGTGTTTGCGGTTCCCAAGTCAATCGCTATTTCTTTGGTTAAAAAAGAGAATAATCCCATTGTTCAAATATTACATTTATAGCAGTCTGCGAAAATATGGATTTTTACGCAAATAATAAAATTTAGTTCTAAGATTAAAATGTTATTATTTTTGAAGGTATTAATGCTTAAAATGCCTTGTTCCGGTAAAAACCATTGCCAGGTCATTTTCATTGCAATAATCTATCGAAAGTTTATCATTTATTGAGCCACCCGGTTGAATAACAGCTGTTATTCCAACATTATGAGCAATTTCAACATTATCAGGAAATGGGAAAAAAGCATCCGAAGCTAAAACAGCACCTTTTAAATCTTGTTTAAATGAATTTGCCTTTTCAATTGCTTGCCTTAATGCATCAACTCTTGATGTTTGTCCCACTCCGCTTGCAAGTAATTTTTTGTCTTTAACCAAAATCATTGCATTTGATTTAGTGTGTTTTACAAGAATATTTGCAAAAGCAAGATCAATTTTTTCTTGTTCAGTTGGAGCAATTTTGGTAACAGTTGCCATGTTAGCAGGTGTTTCGGTTTTTTCATCTTTATCCTGGACTAAAGCTCCATTTAAAATTGACTTAAACATTTTGTCAGGAAAATCATAAGATTTCTTTTTTAAAATCATCCTGTTCTTTTTTGTTTTTAAGATTTCAAGTGCATCATCATCGTAATAAGGAGCAATAACTGCTTCAAAAAACAGCTTATTCATTTCTTCGGCAGTTTCTTTATCAATAGTTGCATTTGTAACAAGAATTCCACCAAAAGCAGAAACAGGGTCTCCGGAAAGGGCTTCTTTCCATGCATCAACTAATTTTTTCCTGCTTGCAATTCCACATGCGTTATTGTGTTTTAAAATAGCAAATGTTGTATCTGAAAATTCCATTATAAGATTTACAGCTGCATCAATATCAAGTAAGTTATTGTATGAAATTGCCTTTCCATGAAGTTGTTCAAAAACATCATCCAACTCTCCATAGAAAATTCCTTGCTGATGTGGATTCTCACCATATCTTAATACATTGGCTGAATTAATGCTTTGCTTAAATGCCTTGATTTCATCATCCTGATTAAAATAATTAAAAATTGCTGTGTCGTAATGTGATGAAACATTAAATGCTTGTTTTGCAAAGTATTTTCTATCTTCAATATCTGAAAAGCCTCTCTTCTCATCTAAAAGTTTATTCAAATCTTCATAGAATTCTTTTGCAGGTATTATTATTACATCTTTATAGTTTTTGGCTGCAGCTCTGATTAATGAAATTCCGCCAATGTCAATTTTTTCAATTATCTCACTTTCGTCATCTGTTGACTTCACAGTTTCTTCAAATGGATATAAATCAACAATAACTAGGTCAATTTCAGGAATGTCATATTCCGAAAGGTGTTTATTGTCATTTTCATTTTCTCTGCGAGTCAGGATTCCACCAAAGATTTTTGGATGAAGAGTTTTCACTCTGCCACCCAAAATTGAAGGATAAGAAGTAATTGACTCAACAGAGCTAACCTCAACCCCTAGTTTTTCGATATAGGAAAATGTTCCACCGGTTGAAATTATTTTTATATTAAGTTTTTTTAGTTTTTTTACAATTTCGTCTAAATTATCTTTGTGATATACTGAAATAAGGGCGTTTTTGATTTTTTTCATCTTTTGTTTAATTTTTATTGTTTTCCGTACTGCAATTTTATTAAAAAACATGGATTAATCACTACATAAAGTCGCTGTTTTTTTCTAAAGTTTTAACTACTTTTACACAATATTGAAATTTAGGTGTTATTCGAATGATGTTATTTTTAAAACTCATAAAGGAAAGCTTGCTGTTTGCACTCAATGCAATAGTTGTTAATAAATTAAGAACTATACTTTCTTTGCTTGGAATAACAATTGGAATCTTTTCTATCATATCGGTTTTCACAATTTTTGATTCAATGGAAAATTATGTTCGTAAGAACATTGAATCACTTGGCGATAATGTAATATTTATTCGGAAATGGCCACAATTTGAGTTTAACCCCAATTATCCCTGGTGGGAATATTGGAAAAGACCAACTGTTTCAATCGATGAATTAAAAGAAATTGAAAAAAGGAGCAAAGGAATGGACTACGGAGTTTTTGTCGCTTCAACATCAAAGTCTGTTGATTATCTTGGCAATACTATTGAAAGTGCTACCATTCTTGGTGTTTCACAGGATTATGATAAAGTATTATCCATTGAACTTTTAGATGGGAGGTATTTCACACCAATTGAATCAAACAGCGGAAGAAATGTTGCTATCTTAGGTTACGAAATTGCAGAGAATCTCTTTGAAAATATTGACCCGATTGGAAAGAAAATTAAAATCTTTGGAAGAAAGTTAAAGGTTATAGGTGTTTTAGCAAAAGAAGGCGATGACAATCTTGGAGGCAGTTTTGATGACCAGGTTATTTTGCCGGTGAATTTCATCCGAAATATTATTGACATAAAAAATGAAAGATATGGAGGAACAATCATTATTAAAGGAAAACCTAATGTTTCTAATGATGAATTAAAAGACGAATTAATCGGAAATATGCGATCAATTCGCAAGCTAAAACCTTCGGCTGACGATAATTTTTCAATTGAAGAAATAACATTATTAGCAAAAGCTTTCGATAGTATTTTTAGCATGTTTTCTATTGTTGGTTGGATCATTGGAATGTTTTCATTGCTGGTTGGCGGTTTTGGAATAGCAAACATTATGTTTGTTTCGGTTAGAGAACGGACAGGTATTATTGGGATTCAAAAAGCTCTTGGTGCAAAACGCTATTTCATACTTTTTCAGTTTTTGTTTGAAGCTGTGTTTTTGTGTCTGATTGGTGGTTTACTTGGACTGTTGATTGTGTATATTGGAACAATTATCGGAACGAACGCAATGGGTATGGAATTGATTTTAACACGAGGAAATGTTTTGCTAACTCTATTAATTACAAGTTTAATTGGATTACTTTCCGGAATAATTCCTGCCTTTTTTGCAGCAAGAATGCATCCAGTTGAAGCTATTAGAACTACAGCTTAATAATTTAAAGTTTTTCTACTAAATATTAATAAAAGAAAATAAACTAATTAAAAAAACAGATGAAGCTATTACTCTCAATATTACTAATTTTTCTAAGTACTCTTTTTTGTAAAAAAACAGATTTTGAAATTGTTGAAGCGACAAAACAAGATTGGACAGGCGGATTCAGAGGAAGCGGTTACGGGACAAATTATGTGATTAAAACTGTTGCAAATCATTCATCAAAAACATTAAAAATTGACCAATTGTGGGTTGGAAATAAAAAGTTTGATGCTGTGGCGATTACTGGTTATTATTTACCTTTTGACAAGCAGGACACAAATTTTAGAAAAAAAGACACCGTTTACTTATTAGCATTTTTTGTGCAAAAAGTTGATAGAACAGGAAATCCGGTTGAAGAAGATAATGAAACAAAAAAAATACTACCACCAATAAAATATGATGGTGATGCTCTTGTAGGCTATCGGGTAAACAAAAAACGCAAATACATGGTCATTAAATCAATTAAAGAGTTGGAAGCTCTGAATTATCCATAATTGATTATTAAAAAAAGTTTTTCGATAATTATTGTCTGTAAAACAGTGTTTTAATTACAGTTTTCATAAATATTCATTGTAGAAAAAATCATTATAGTATAATATTTACTATTAATTCCTAACTTTACACAAATTATTTTTGATGGAAAAACGTTGGACATTAAAACCAAAAGGTGATAGTGAGATTGTTGAAAGTCTGTGTAAAAGCCTCAATATTGACGAGAAGCTTTCCAATCTTTTAGTTCAGCGAGGTGTTACTAATT
>JAIPBB010000210.1 GCA_021739805.1 Saprospiraceae bacterium
GTGATAATTAAAATTAATATTGTAATTTTGATATGATTTAAGAAAATCGTTTAATGGGTTCTGTGATTTTTTTAAATCTAAAGAGAAAAAATGAATTTTTAGAACCCACCTTAAAAAAGCCTATGGATAAAACATACTCTACTTACAATTTAAAAAATCGCTTTGAACCTGAAAAAACTGATGAAGATATGTTAAAAATATTAACAGCTAAAATGGATCTTGCTCCCAGCGATTTTGTAATAAGAAATATTTTGAATTACTCAAAAGCACTGGAGATGCTAAAGACTGCTGCAACAGGCAATGTAGGTTTAATTCTTAATTAGGTTAGTAATTGTTAAACTGATACGACCGGTCTAAAATTAGATCGGTCGTTTTATTTGAATATAGAAACATTTCCTAATTTTGCTTCTTAAATAATATGTAAGCCCGTAGTGTCCCTTATTAATAAACAATTTTACGCCACAGATTCTCAGATTAGTTAAATAATTAGTTGTTGAATTATCTCAGATTGTGGTATAAATAAAAAAATATTTTTTATTTATAAATCTGCTAAAATTTTTGCTTATATAGGTCTTGCTAAAAAACATATTTTGATTAAATAGGATATTTAAAATCTATTATAATTATTTCTTATTGAAGAAAATCTGTGAATTTAACGAAGTGATATCACGAACTCCTTTTAAATTAATAGTTTTGTGAGTAATCTGTGGCTTCTTTTTAAAATTAATTGTAACAATAATAGAAATGACAAAAAAAGAAAGATTTCAAAAAGTAATAGAATATTTCGTTGAGAACAGACCTGTGGCTGAAACTGAACTGGTTTATGTTACACCTTATGAACTTTTAGTTGCTGTTATTTTATCAGCTCAATGCACCGACAAAAGGGTAAATATGCTTACTCCTGCATTGCTTAAACAATTTCCCGAAGCAGAATCATTAGCAGAAGCATCAGTTGATGAAGTTTTTCAATATATTAAAAGCTGCTCCTACCCTAACAACAAAGCCAAACATTTAGTCGGTATGGCGAAAAAACTAATGGAAGAATTCAATGGAGTTGTGCCATCTGAAATTGATGAACTTCAAAAGCTGCCCGGTGTTGGAAGAAAAACTGCCAACGTTATTCGTTCTGTGGCTTTTGGCAAACCTGCTATGGCTGTTGACACTCATGTTTTCAGAGTTGCAGCACGAATTGGTTTAACAACAAATGCAAAAAACCCACTTCAAACCGAGCAGCAATTAGTAAAACATATCCCAACTAATAAATTAAATATTGCCCACCATTGGTTAATTCTTCATGGAAGATATGTTTGCATTGCCAGGAAACCTAAATGTGAAGAATGTGGGATAGTTGAGTATTGTATATTTTTTGAGAAGCAAACAAAGAAGTTGAAAAAGGAAAGTACCAAATATTAAAATATAAATATCAAAACTTGTCCGTCTGTATAAATAACAAATTTCAATTTTAAAAATTCCAATCCTAACATTTTTTATAACTACTGAAGCCCTGCTGGCAGCATTTGTCTTTTTTCAACAATGAGATACAATCTCTCGACAGCAATTATTCTACATCAATACAAAAAATAAAGAAATATAGAAAATAAAATATACACGCAAACACAAATAGATCCAATTATTTTACTCAACATCTTTTCCGTATTAAACTTATCTACAATAACTAAATATTTATTTTTAAATACAAAAATAAATGTATTAATAGAAAATATTAAAAGAAAAGCACCTATGTGCCAATATACATTTAGTTGAAATAAAAATAATCTTATTATCAACATAATGTTTAGAGTAAGGATTAACGACAATGAAAAAGATGAAATTATTTCATCATCCTTATAATCGACTTTACTAATATAATTTCTGAAAAAACTAAATATCCTGAAAAATATATAATTATATAGATTAATCATTTTTCGTAATGCTTTTTAATGCACCGCTCCGTCACGAATCCTTTCGCATAGTTTGGTTAATTTATAATTTTCACTCATAAGATTACAAATATAATTAGAATCTTAATTGAATATATGGTTTTTTGCTTTTATTTGATAATTTTAATTATGTGTTTCTTTTAAACCACTTGATAGCTTGCCTGCTGCAAGCAGGCATTGTTATGTAGCTGATCTTAAATTTTTATTGTTTGTTATTAAGCCACGTGCGACAGCGGTGTTTACTTACGGCTATCATTAAAGTCAATGCAACTAAGGTGTTATCGGCAATTCTTTTATTTCCTTTTTACTTTTTTTGTCCATTCAATTTGAACTACCGAGGATTCCTACGTAGTTGATTTTTCATCTAATTTATCAGGATTAGCACCTAATTTCTTTGTTTCTGATTTAACTCTGCGTTCCAGCTTTTTAATGTCTTCTTCCGGTGGTAGTTCTTCTGGTTTTATACCACGTTCAAGCAATATTTTTCTAACAGAAAGATTATTTATTATATGTTCATCTGAAATTGTTCTTTCAGTTTTTAATTCTTTTTCTTTTGTTTTAAAAATTGTTATTTCTGTTGCAAAATCTTTTGCTTTGATTGTTATAGTAGGCAAAAAATCTGCTAAGGCTCTTCCTTTTGGTACACCAAGCGAACTTTTCATTTGTTGTGTTGTTTTTCCAAACAATGCCTTATCACCTTTACTTCTAATTAATCCAAAGTTTCTATCACTTCCTGTTCGTTCATATATTAATCCTGAGAGTTCTTTTTCAGATAATGTTAGTTTTTGTCTTGCTTTTAATCTTTCCCAATCTATTATTCGTTTCTCAATTACTTCGAATTTTCTTGTCTGAATTGCAAAATAGTTTTGGGCAAATGCAATTTCTTCTTTCCTGGGATCCCCATTTTGTGCTATAAGATAACAAGCATATCTTGTTAAAATAATATCATTAATTTCGCGTTCGGTTCCTGATCCAATTTTAACCATTTTCCCGACTTCGGCAAAATGGTCTGAAATATTGTTACCACTTGCTTCACAAGAAGTTTTTGCTTTATTAATAACTTTACTAAAGTTATCCCATTTTGAATAACCTAATAAATGTTGTAAATTGCGAGCATACCAAAATTCAATGCCGTTTTCTGTGGTATATGAATAACTTTCAAAAGTATTAGTGAGAGTTTTGATAATTTCTTTCTTCATATCTCAAAGTTATAATCTTTCTTTTTATTGCAGAATTTTTCTGATTATTTTTAATATCGCAATAAAAGAATTTCTCCATTCTAAATTGCATTTATTTCACCTTCTTTTTGAACTTGTACAATTTTTGCACAAGTTGAGTTTTCTTCTAATTCATCCGATTTGTAAATATTTGAATTTCCGAAACATTCATTTTTCTAATTCTTTTTACCTATCACAAACTTACTAATTATTTATCAATTATACAGGTAATTTGTTATGATGTTGTGATTATTGCTGAGACTTAATTAATTGCTTCTCTACTGCATTTGAATTTCATGTTTTCTGATTTTATTCTGACAATAATTTTCAGTGAAAAAAATTATTATTTTATTTATTTTTTCATATCTTTGATTTTCTCATAATGATTAAAATATAATCATTATGCAAATAATAGTTCAGAATTAATATCAATTAAAATACAACCAACGAAATTATGGCAAAAGAAGAAAACGTTAACAAAGAAAAACTAAAAGCTTTGCAGCTTACCTTAGATAAAATTGAAAAGTCTTACGGCAAGGGCACTGTTATGAAATTAGGTGATAATGCTATCGACAATATTGAATTTATTCCAACTGGTTCTCTTGGTCTTGATATGGCTTTAGGAATCGGAGGATTTCCAAGAGGCAGAGTGGTTGAAATTTATGGTCCTGAATCATCAGGTAAAACAACACTGGCAATTCATGCTATTGCTGAAGCTCAAAAAAATGGCGGGATTGCTGCATTTATTGATGCGGAACATGCTTTCGACAGATTCTATGCTCAAAAACTTGGTGTTGACATTGAAAATCTTCTTATCTCTCAACCTGATAATGGAGAACAAGCATTAGAAATTACCGAGAATCTTATACGTTCAGGTGCGATTGACATAATTGTTATTGACTCGGTAGCCGCACTTACTCCAAGAAGTGAAATTGAAGGCGAAATGGGTGATTCAAAAATGGGTCTTCAGGCAAGACTGATGTCGCAAGCATTAAGAAAATTAACTTCTACAATAAGCAAAACCGGCTGTACTTGCATATTTATAAACCAATTACGAGAAAAAATTGGTGTTATGTTTGGAAATCCTGAAACTACAACCGGTGGAAATGCTTTGAAATTTTATTCGTCTGTTAGAATTGATATCAGAAGAACAGGACAAATAAAAGATGCTGATAAAGTTATTGGTAACAGAGTCAGAATCAAAGTGGTTAAAAATAAAGTTGCTCCACCATTCCGACAAGCTGAATTAGATATTATTTATGGTGAAGGATTCTCCAAAGTTGGCGAAATAGTTGACTTAGGTGTTGAACACAATATTATTAAAAAAAGCGGTTCATGGTTTAGTTATGGCGAAACAAAACTTGGTCAGGGAAGAGAATCAGTTAAACAACTTTTAAAGGACAATCCCGAACTATCTGATGAACTGGAATTGAAAATCAAGGAAGCTTTGGCTCTTGTTTAGTATTTTAGGCTAAGGAGAAGGTTAAGGCAAAAGTAAAAGGTAAAAATTATTCGGTAATCGGTAATCGGTAATCGGTTCAGTATTCAAAGCATCATTGCGAAGCCTGCCGGCCGGCGAGGCAGAGGAACGACTGAAGCGATTCCTTAAGTGTAATGCAAATTATTAATAGATTGCTCGCTTCACTCGCAATGACGACAAAATCCGAAACACGTAAACCCGAAAACTGAACCTGAAACTTGAAACTTGAAACCTTAAACCTTAAACCCAAAACCCAAAATTTGCATTTCTCAAATAAATGACAACATAGCAAAGCCTTATTATAAGAATTTTTCTAATTTTACATTCTCATTAATTTATTAAAAAGAAAATGAAAATATTTACTACTTTATTTTCCACGCTACTGCTTATTTCAATTATACTTGGCGGCTGTGGAAATAATGACAATTCTAAAGATAAAAATCTTCAAGACACAGTTAAACTCGATTTTCCTGACTTAAGTAAACTAATAAATGAAGATCCTGGTAATCCTGAAAATTACAATAAAAGAGCAATTTTATATCTTGAAAAAAAAGACGTGAATAATGCCCTGAATGATGTTAACAAAGCTCTTTCACTGGATTCGTATAATTCAAAATATTATATTACTCTTGCCGACATATATTTTGCAATGGGTAAAGCTACTCAAACCAGGGAAACTCTTTTTAAAGCATTAGAAATCAAACCTGAAGATGTAGATGTTTTGCTTAAAATCGGTGAGTTAAATTTTTTCTTTCAAGATTATGAAGGTTCAATTGAATACATAAATAAAGTTCTTGAAATCGATAATAATTATGCTAAGGCATATTTTATGAAAGCCTATCTTTACAAAGAAACTCAAGATACAGCGAATGCAATAAAATTCTTTCAAATTGCTACTGAAAAAGACCCGAATTATTTTAATGCTTATGTAGAACTTGGAATTTTATTTGCCGCTCAAAAAAGTCCACTTGCAATTGATTATTACAATAATGCCCTTAACATTAACCCTAAAAGTCGGGAAACGTGGTATAATAAAGGAATGTATTACCAGGAAAACGGAATGTATAATGAGGCTCTTGAATCCTATACAACACTTATTGAAATCGACCCTAATTATAAATATGCTTATTACAATCTTGGTTATATTCACCTGGAATATTTGAAAATTACAGATGTGGCAAGAAACTATTTCTCCCAGGCAATTCAATGTGACCCCAATTATGTTGAAGCATATTTTAACCGTGGATTGTGTTTTGAAATTTTAGGTGATGTGGATAATGCTAAAAAAGATTATCAAAAAGCACTTCAGCTTAGAACTAACTATCAAAATGCAATTGAAGGATTAAACAGAATTGATGAAATATTGAAAAGATAGTTGTTGCAAGATACAAGATGCAAGATACAAGATGCAAGATACAAGATGCAAGATGCAAGATACAAGATGCTGGATGCAAGAAATTAATTTAGGATATAAGTGGTCTAAAATCTAAAATACTTTGTACTAAATACTAAAATACTAATCACAAAACATACAATATGAAAAAGTTTATTATCATTTTAATCACCGCATTATTAACAGGCTCAGGAGTCGTTAATGCACAATGTCAAATTTGGTCAACAAAAGAAAATGGAGACAAGTATAAATGTGTTTTTGAATTCGACTCTATACGAGTATATTCAACTTATCCTGATGGCTCCAGAAATGAACCTAAATTTATTATTGACGGTTATGATATCTGGTCAACATTTCCTGAAGGCAATAAAAATAAAATAAAATATGTAATTAAAGGAAACCAGATATGGTCAAATGGTAAGTGTGCATTTGTTATAGAAGGAACAAAAGTATTTGAAACTTATTCCGATGGCGAAAAATCAGAACAGCTTTACGAATTGGAAGGAAATATTTTCTGGTCAACTTATGATGATGGCGAAAGAAAAGAAAAAAGATATTTAATTGAAAAGGAATGCAGAAATATGCAAGTAATTGTTATTTGCATTTTAAATCATGTGAATGTTAAAAATATTCGCATCTAAGTTTTAAATAATAAAAAGAATCTTAAAATTATAAATTTCCAAAACCTAAAAAAATGAATAGAATTATTTCAATTTTAGCTATTGCATTGATAGTTTTGCAAGGCTGTCAACCTAAAGTACAGGAAGTAAAAGAAGAAGCTCCGGCAAAACCAGATTATGGAAAAATTGACGTTTCTACCCTACCCGACCGTTTTACTCCAGAGCTTTTATGGAAATTTGGAAGGCTTGGTGATGTTCAGGTCTCACCAGACGGAAAAACTATTCTTTTCGGAGTTAAGTATTATGACCTTGAAACAAATAAAGGCGATAGAGAATTATTCTCAATGCCTGTTGAAGGAGGCAAGCCAACAAAACTCACTGATTTAGTGGGAAGTGAATTTAATGCTCTTTGGCGACCTGATGGGAAAAAGATTGGCTTTCTTGCTGCAAATGATAGCGGAACTGTTCAGCTTTGGGAAATGAATCCTGATGGTTCTAATCAAAATGTAATTTCTGAAATTGATGGAGGTGTAAATGGATTTTCATATTCACCTGCAGGTGATAAAATTCTTTTTATTAAAGATGTTAAACTTGATAAAGATGCTCATGATATTTATCCTGATCTGCCTAAAGCAAACGCCAGAATAATCGATGGATTAATGTATCGTCATTGGGATGCCTGGCACGATTACGCTTACAGCCATATTATGATAGCTGATTATTCCGATGGAAAAGTAGGTGAATTAAAAGACATTATGGAAGGTGAGAAATTTGATTGCCCTATGATGCCCTGGGGAGGAATGGAGCAAATCAACTGGAGCAATGATGGAAAACAAATAGCTTATTGCTGCAAAAAATTGTCTGGCAAAGAATATGCAACCAGCACAAATTCTGAAATTTATATTTACAATCTTGAAAATGGTAAAACAATAAATCTTACAGAAACAGGATTTGAAGGTTATGACCATGACCCTGTTTTCTCACCAGACAATAAAAAGCTCGTTTGGAGAAGCATGGAAGAAGATGGTTTTGAAGCCGATAAAGATAGGATTTTTGTTTATGATTTTGAGACAAACACATCAGAAGATATTTCAAAAGACTTTGACCAAAGTTCATCAGGTTTTGTTTGGGCAGAAGATGGAAAATCAATTTATTTCATTAGCGGTTATCATGCAACTAAACAAATGTATAATATTGATATTACCACAAAAGAAATAAAACAAATTACAAAAGGAGACCACGACTATCAATCAATAGCTTTAGCCGGAAACGAAATCATAGGAACAAAAATGACTATGGCAATGCCAACCGAAATTTTTAAAATTGATGCAGAAGGAAAAGAATCACAACTTTCATTTACAAATAAAGAAATTCTTGATAATATCTCACTAGCAAAAGTTGAAAAACGATGGATAAAAACAACTGATGGAAAAGATATGTTAACATGGGTGATTTACCCACCAAACTTTGACCCGAACAAAAAATACCCTGCATTGCTTTATTGTCAGGGTGGACCACAAAGTGCAGTTAGCCAGTTTTTCTCTTACCGATGGAATTTCCAGATGATGGCAGCTAACGATTATATTATAGTTGCACCAAATCGTCGTGGATTACCTTCATTTGGGCAAGAGTGGAACGACCAAATCAGCGGTGATTATGGTGGCCAAAATATGCTGGATTATTTTTCAGCGATTGATGAAGTTGCTAAAGAATCTTATGTTGACGAAACTAAATTAGGTGCGATTGGAGCAAGTTATGGTGGATATTCAGTTTTTTGGTTAGCAGGAAATCATAATAAGAGATTTAAGGCTTTTATATCTCATTGCGGTATTTATAATTTCGAAAGTATGTATGGTTCAACCGAAGAATATTTCTTTGTGAATAAAGATTATGAAGGACCATTTTGGGCAGATCCAAAACCAAAAAGTTACGAATTTTCACCACATAAGTTCATCGACAAATGGGATACTCCAATTTTAATTGTAACCGGAGAGCACGATTACCGAATTCCTTACACTCAAAGCCTTGAAGCATTTAATGCGGCACAATTGAGAGGAATTCCGAGCAAATTATTATTCTTCCCGGATGAAACTCATTTTGTTCTAAATCCACAAAGTGCAGTACTTTGGCAAAGAGAATTTAAGAATTGGCTTGATACTTATTTGAAATAATTTCTTTGTGAAAATTTTAGAAAACAAATCTCTTTTTAGGATACTATTTTGGGTGTGGATAATCTTTATTATTATTCTCACTGCAATTCCAATTCCCTGGCTTTCCAATGCAAAATTAAAAACTAGTTCCGGCTTTGAATTAAGATTTGATTATTTTGCTCATTCCGGACTGTTATTTATACTTTTTGCATTCTATTATTTTTGGAAATTACATTTAACAAAAAAAATCAACAATAAACATTTTATAATTTTCATTATTGGAAGTTTGATTTTGTGTTTCTTAGATGAATATGCTCAAGTTTATGTTCCTTCAAGAACATATAATATTGTGGATTTCTATTATAATACCTTTGGGATAATTCTTGGATTTGTGGCTTATTTGGCTTTAAGGAAATTTTGGTTCAAAAATCATTAGTCATTCGCTTAGCTGTCATTAGGTAGTCATTCAATAGTCATTCAATAGTCATTCGGTGGTCATTCGGTGGTCATTCAATTGCAAAAATTACAAATAATGACGCAAAGTAAATAACACGAAGTAAATGACGCCGAAGGCAAATGACACGAAGTAAATGACACGAAGTAAATGACGCAAAGCAAATGATACGATGTAAATGACGCCGAAGGCAAATGACGCAAAGCAAATGACACCGAAGTAAATGACGCCGAAGGCAAATGACGCAAAGCAAATGAAGCCGAAGTAAATGACGCCGAAGGCAAATGACACCGAAGGCAAATGACGCAAAGCA
>JAIPBB010000211.1 GCA_021739805.1 Saprospiraceae bacterium
AATGACTATTTAATTTATTCATCATAAGTTTCAATGTCATCAATAAAAGCATCGTCGCTATCAGGTATATATTCATCTACGAGCAAGTCGTTAAATTCCTTCAAAAGATCTTCTTCTAAATTACCGTTTGTTTTTGGTGAACCGTTTGTAGGAAGTATGCCTTTATTTAAAATACATTTTGGGTAGCTAACTTTTTTTACTGGTTTTGAAATGTCAATTAATTCAATATAGAAAGTGATTAAATTAAGAAAATCGTATTCATAAATTAGCCTTTGGTGTAAGTCTTCAACAAAATCATCAATTGTGCATTCACTCATTACAGGTTTTGCATTGTCATCAATCGACATATCCAATAGTGTGATTTCATTTTCTTTATTCCATTCATTATCGCAAATGAAAAATGAAGCTAATTCGTTTCCTTTCAAATTTATTGTTTGACGGATAATATTATTGAAATCTAAAAAAGTTTGATTCGACTTGATTTCAATAACTCTTTGAAAGCTTTCAAGTTCTTCATGTAGAATTTTAAATCTAAATATTTGTGTCATAGTTCAATCTAGCAATATTGATTGTTTCGTGTCTTTGAAAATAATTATTTCAAAAATAATAATTTGAAATTAAAAATGCCAATTAAAAAAATTATTTCTTTGATAATAATCCTAATTTTTCACCTTCAGCAATCATATAGTTGCGGGCATCTTCATAATTGTTTTCTAAATTTCCATCAAGAATTGCCTCACGGATGGCATTTTTAATTATTCCAACTTCTTTGCATGGCTGAATATGAAAGAATTCCATAATTTCATTACCACTTATTGGAGGTTGCCAATTTCTAAGTTTATCTTTTTCTTCAATTTCAATAAGTTTTTGTTTGACTAGTTCAAAGTTGTTGACAAATTTTTCAACTTTTTTTTGATTCTTTGATGTGATATCTGCTTTGCAAAGAGTCATTAAATCATCAACATCATCTCCGGCATCAAACAACAGTCTTCTTATTGCAGAATCTGTCACATGCGATTCAACCAAAGCAATCGGTCGTAAATGAAGTTGTACTAATTTCTGGACATATCTCATTTTTTCATTCAAGGGTAATTTGAGATTTTTGAAAATCCTATATACCATTTTTGAACCTACAAATTCGTGAGTATGGAAAGTCCAGCCAATTCCCTTAATGTATTTTTTTGTTATAGGTTTGCCAATATCATGAAGTATGGCAGCCCATCTTAACCAAAGATTATTACTTTTATCTGCAACTTTATCAAGAACTTTCAAAGTGTGTTGAAAGTTATCTTTATGACCAATATTCTCGACAAAATCTACTCCTTTTAGTTTTAGAAATTCAGGAAAAATCAAAGCTAAAATCCCAGATTCATCTAATAATTTAAAACCATAAGAAGGTTTTTTTGAAAGGATGATTTTATTTAGTTCATCCGCTATTCTTTCACCTGAAACTATTTTTAATCTATCAACATTGTTTTTAATGGCTTCAAAACATTCTTCGTCAATAGTAAAGTTTAACTGAGTAGCAAAACGAATTGCACGCATTATCCTTAAAGGGTCATCAGAAAAAGTTATATTAGGGTCAAGAGGTGTTTTAATTAACTTTGCTTCTAAATGTTCAATGCCATTGAAGGGGTCAACTAATTCCCCAAATCTATCTTTGTGTAAACTTAAGGCCAAAGCATTAATTGTAAAATCTCTTCTATTCTGGTCGTCTTCAAGGGTTCCATCTTCAACAAAAGGTTTTCTTGAATCATTACTGTAAGATTCTCGTCTGGCTCCAACAAATTCGAGTTCTATATCTTTATACCTAAGCATTGCAGTTCCAAAGTTCTTAAACACTTTAACTTTTGTGTTGTTTTCAATTTTAGCAGCAACTTTTTGAGCAAGCTTAATTCCGCTTCCAACTACAACAATATCAATGTCTTTTGAATTTCGTTTCAGGAAAATATCACGAACAAAACCACCAATAACATAAACATCAACTGACATTTGCTCTGCAACTTCAGAAATAATTTTAAAGATTTTATGCTCTAAGTGGATTTTCAAATTTATGTGTTGTTTATTCTGCTATTACCCATTGGCTGTTAGCTGTTAGCAATTTTATTTATTTATTCTCGAATTCTACCATTTACGCAATATTCAATCATTTCCTTATAACAGTGAATTCTTCATCTTTTACAAATTTAATAATTGTCGAAGCTTTAACTTCATTTATTGTATCATGATATAAATTAACAATATAATCTGCATTATCAATTATTTCCTGTGGTATTTTACGGTAAGAAAGAGGTGGAGAATCTCCCGAGATGTTTGCTGATGTTGAAACAATAGGCTTTCCAAAGTCCTTAATAAGTTTTTTGCTGAATTCATCTTTAGTAATCCT
The DNA here is from genome assembly GCA_021739805.1 of Saprospiraceae bacterium. The sequence continues at coordinate 2,387 of JAIPBB010000211.1, forward strand.
GATTGCTACCGAGCCGTCAGGTCCTAAAATGTTTTTTGCAATATTTATTCCATCAGGATAAATTATGGTTAAAGGTTTATCGACCTTATCGATAAGATCCCAGGCTATTTCTGGAATCGACTTTACAAAATCTTTTAATTTGCTTTTATCATCAATCAAAACAATTAGATTCTTTGTTTTAGACCGTTTTTTTATTTTGTATATCTTATCAACTGCTTTGGGATTTGTAGCATCACAACCAATTCCCCAAATGGTGTCAGTTGGATAAATTATTGTTCCTCCGCTTTTTAAAGCTTCAATTGATTTTTGAATTTCTTCTTCCATTACTATTCAATTCTTTCTAAAAGTTGTTCTACATTTATTGATTTAGCACATTTAAAATGACCTTCAGGACAAATTTTTAATCCATGAATTCCGCATGGTCGGCAACTTAATTTTTCTTTTAATTCAATAATTTTTGAGTTTTCAGATAAAGGTCCAAATCCAAATTCAGGAATTGTTGAACAGAAAATTGAACTCACAGGAGCATTCATAGCAGAAGCAATATGTTGTGGCGCTGAGTCGTTTACGAAGTTCATTTTAGCATCACGCATTAGTGCCGCTGATTCCAAAAAACTTAATTGACCTGCCAGATTTAATGATTTATTATGTTGGGAGCTTTTGATAATTCTATCACAATTCTGATAATCAGTTTTTGAACCAAGAAAATAAATCGTAAGTTCTTTATCAACTTCATTTAAAAATTCAATCCATTTTTCTTCAGGATACTGCTTTGTAAGCCATAAAGAAGTTGGAGCTATGCAAATATATTGTGAAGTTTTATATTGAGATACTTTTGCGTAATGATTTTGAGTAGGGTAGAGTTTGACAGGAAACTTGCTGTCATCAGTTAAGTGAGTAATTAATGACAGATTTCTTTCAACTTCATGAATGTTTTCTAATGAATGCCTTATTCTTTTTGAAAACAATAATGAAAAAGGATTTTTCTTAAACCCGATTGTGTGTTTTGCTTTTGAAAATACTGTGAGAAAACCGGTGCTTGCAAACCTTTGAAGATTAATTATATAATCATATTTTTCTTCTCTTAAATAATTTAAAGTGTCGAGTAAATGAAGATGTTTTTTATGAGATTTATCCCATATTATTAGATTGTTAATTATTGGATGGTCAGTAAATAAACTTTCAATACCATTTTTCAAAAGAAAATCAATTTGACTATCAGGAAAATGATGATTTATTTTCCCTATAAGAGGAGTTGCAAGAATTACATCCCCAATTGAAGCAGTTTGTATTATGAGAAATTTTGTCATCTTTTAGTAATATTTATATTATTCTCAGCTCCGTAATAATCTATTGTTCAATTGTTCTATTGTTATATTGACAAAGTATTACATCATTTCCTCATTACATCATTATATCATTACATCATTATATCATTACATTATTATATCATTATCGCATTATCGAATTATTGCATTATCGCATAATTATCGCATTACATCATCAAAAAAACTAAACAGCAACCTCAAATTCCCTCAAAACATTGTTTAAGGATGTTTTCAAATCGGTTGATGCTTTTCTTTTACCAATGATTAAAGCACAAGGAACATCATAATCACCAGCCGGGAATTTTTTTGTATAAGAACCGGGAATTACAACTGACCTGCTAGGCACAATCCCTTTGTATTCAATAGGATTTGGACTTGTTACATCAATAATTTTAGTTGATTTAGTTATAACGACATTTGCACCTAAAACAGCTTCCTTCTCAATCTTCACACCTTCAACTATAATACACCTTGAACCTATAAAACAATCATCTTCAATAATCACCGGTGATGCCTGAACAGGTTCTAAAACTCCACCAATTCCGACACCGCCAGAAAGGTGAACATTCTTTCCAATTTGAGCACATGAACCAACAGTTGCCCAGGTGTCAACCAATGTTCCACTGTCAACATAAGCACCGATATTTATATAAGAAGGCATCATAACAACACCTTTGGCAATAAATGAACCATACCTTGCAATAGCATGCGGTACAACTCTGACTCCAAGTTCTTTGTAATTCTTTTTTAATGGGATTTTATCATGAAATTCAAATGGTCCAACCTCAATGATTTCCATTTTCTTTAAAGGGTAATATAATATCACAGCTTTTTTAATCCATTCGTTAACTTTCCAGCTTGAATTGAAGTTATTGTCAGGTTCTGCAACTCTAAGCTTGCCTTTATCTAATAGTTCAATTACTTCAAAAATGGCATTTTGAACCTTTTCATCAGAAAGTTTTTCGTTGTTTTCCCAGGCTTCTTCGACTATAGATTTAAGTTCAGCATTCATAAGTCATTATATTAATTCGCCAAAAGTATAAAAGACGAGTTTCAATTAAAAATTATAATAGTTCTTTTTTCGCAGCTTCAATAATTTCGTTGTGGTCGAAGGCTAAATCAGGAATGTCATTAATGTCAAACCATTTAGCAAGCCTGGCATCATCACCTGCTTTAATATTTGAATTTTCTGCTGTTGTAAATCCGTAAAATACAACTGATACTGTCCTTCCTCGTGGGTCTCGACCTAGTTTGCTAAATGAATGAAATTGGAATAAATCGATATTTTCTAAACTGGTTTCCTCTTTTAACTCTCTGGCAACAGATTGTTCCAGAGTCTCTTCCATATCTACAAAACCACCGGGCAAAGCCCATTTGCCTTCAAAAGGAGGTCGGTCACGTTGAATTAATAAAAGCTTAATATTACTTTCATCTTTTAGAAATATCATAGCATCAACAGTTAACATCAATCTTGGATAATCGTAGGTATAAGGCATGATTTCTAAATTATATCAAAATTTTAATATATAGGTTAGATAATCTTAAAATTACAAAAGACAATAAACAAATTTACTTTGCATAAGAAATAGCCCGGGTTTCCCTAATTACAGTTATTTTTATTTGTCCGGGATAAGTCATTTCTTCCTGAATTTTTCTGGATAAGTCATAGGAAATTTGATTTGCCTCTTCATCCGAAATTTTTTCCGCTCCAACTATAACTCTTAATTCTCTACCTGCCTGAATGGCGTATGTTTTTATAACTCCACTGTACGACATGGCAAGATTTTCAAGTTCTTTAAGTCTGTTAATGTAAGCTTCAACAACTTCTCTTCTGGCTCCCGGTCTTGCACCGGAAATAGCATCACATATTTGTACAATTGGTGCAATCAAAGTTTCCATTTCAATTTCGTCGTGGTGAGCACCCATTGCATTGCAAATGTCAGCACTTTCTTTATATTTTTCGGCAAGCTTCATTCCATGAAGTGCATGAGGTAATTCCGGCTCATTATCAGGTACTTTTCCAATATCATGAAGTAAACCTGCTCTTTTAGCTTTTTTGGGATTTAAACCCAGCTCAGATGCCATAGTAGCACAAAGGTTTGCAACTTCTCTTGAGTGTTGAAGCAAGTTTTGACCATAAGAAGAACGATACTTCATTTTTCCAATCAGGCGAATTAATTCATGATGCATCCCATGAATACCTAAGTCAATAGTTGTTCTTTTACCTATTTCAATGATTTCCTGTTCGATTTGCTTTTTGGTTTTTGCAACAACTTCTTCAATTCTGGCAGGGTGGATTCTTCCGTCAGTAACAAGTTTGTGAAGTGAAAGCCTGGCGATTTCTCTTCTTACAGGGTCAAAGCCAGATAGAATGATAGCTTCAGGTGTGTCGTCAACAATGATTTCAATACCTGTTGCAGCTTCTAAAGCCCTGATATTACGACCTTCTCTCCCAATAATTCTACCTTTAATTTCATCGCTTTCAATATTAAATACCGAAACAGTATTTTCAATAGCATTTTCAGTAGCAGTTCTCTGAATTGCTTCAATTACAACTTTTCTTGCTTCCTGATTTGCTGTAATTTTAGCTTCTTCAACAGTTTCTTTAATATAAGCCAAGGCTTCAGTTTTAGCTTCGCCTTTAAGGGCTTCAGTTAGTTCGGCTTTAGCTTCTGCTGCTGATAATTGCGAGATAGTTTCTAGTTGTTCAACTTGCTGCTTGTGAAGTTTATCTAAGTCTTCTTGTTTTTTACTTAATATATTAAGTTGGGTGCTTAAGTTTTCTCTAATTGCAGTTAACTCTTTTTGGCCACGTTGATACTCTTCAAACCTTTGAGATAAAGATGATTCCTTCTGCTTTATCCTATTTTCAGCAATCTGAATATTATGATTTTTTTCATTTATTAATTTTTCATGTTCAGATTTTAACTGGAGAAATTTTTCTTTTGCCTGAAGAATTTTATCTTTTTTAAGAATTTCTGATTGAGTAATAGCCTCTTTGAGAATATGTTCGCTTTTATTTTCAATAGCCTTTTTAAGTAATGTGCTAGTTACTAGGAAACCAACTACAAGCCCTGCAGCTCCTACAATAATTAATAATAGTGTGTTATCCATATTTGTTTATTTTAGGCTAAATCAAAGATGATAAATGCAAGAAATAAAAAAACCCACATTAATTCCAGAGTTTAAAAATAAACCCCATTTTTAAAATTTATAGAGCTGCCAAACTCATCAAACGTCCACTGACTACTATTGTAATTCACGGCGAACCGTGCTGAGGCCTGTTTTTAAAGCTTATGAGCTTATCTCTAATTTTCTTACTGTTGAGTTTACTAACTAGGTGTTGAATTAATGCGGGTATGCTTTTATCGTATGTTACGAATTTTCAAAGAACGTTATCTATTAAAGATTATCTGAAAGTATTTTATCTATTTCTGAGAGTTTCTCAATAATTGCGTTGTTGTTTGATGAACTATTATTTTCCTTTTTTAAGTAACTTGTTGTGTTTTGCAAGGCTATCATTGCTAATAAATCCTGTTTGTCTTTAAAAGCATAGTCTTTCATGTAATTTTTCATCAATTCATCAATTGATTTTGCAGCTTTTCTTACAATCTCCTCTTCGCTTTTATCAATCGTTAATTTATATTTCCTATCTGCAATTGTTATTGTTATTGAGAATTCACTCATTTTGTTTTCGTTAATCTTTTTTTATTTGTTTAAAAGTGCAATACACTTATCAACTTCCCGCACTAGTTCGTTTATTTTTTGCTTTGCATTTACCGATTCTTCACCTGTGTCTATTGATTTAGCAATTTTTAGAACTTTATTATTTTCTTCTAATTTGTTTATATCTAGTTTTTGTTTATTGATTATTTTTTTGAGTTCACTAATATCATTTAATAATTTCGAATTTTCGTTTTCTGTTTTTTGCTTCGACTCAACTAATTTTCTTGCTTTATACTCAAGGTCTTCAATTAATTTGTCAAGATTATTCATAAAATATTTCTATCGTATTTTCTGTTTACAAATATACTGTAATATAAGTAAATTTTCCAATTAATTAATATTTATTTTCATTTAATCACAAAATCAGAACAATACGGGCTTTTGTAAATCTTCAGGGTTTTTATCTTCCTTTTCCAATTTGAACTTAACTGGCATGGTTAAAAATACTCTCACTTTTTCACCTTTATTCGTTCCTGCTTTCCATTTTGGCATTAATTTCAATACCCTTATTGTTTCTTCATCGCAACCCGAACCAATGCCTTTAAGAATGCTAATATTAGAAATGGAGCCGTCTTTCTCAACAATAAATTTCACATAAACAGTACCTTCAACTTGTTTCAAAATTGCATCTTGAGGATAATTCAGGTTCTTTTCAATAAATTTTGCCCTGGCATTTTCTCCACCCGGATATGATGGTGATTGGTCAACCATTGAGCTGTCAAGACTATTCTGTCCAAAAAGATTTTGGTTTAATGAAAATATTGTTAAAAACAACAAAAGTATTAGTGAATAAGTCTTCATAATGCTTTGGTTTTGTTAGCTATTTATTTCGTTTTTTCTTTTTCTTACTCTGAAGTGTAAATTTTATTGGCATATTAAACTGAACTCTTACCGCTTTTCCTCTTTGAGTTCCCGGTTTCCATTTAGGCATTAATTTTATCACCCTGACTGCCTCTTCATCACAACCACCACCTATTCCTCTAAGAACTTCAACATCAGTAACATTACCATCAGTATCGACCACAAAAGACACATACACTGTACCTTGAATATTCTTTTCCCTTGCTAAATCCGGATATTCGACATTCTCAATTATGAATTTCACACGTGCTTCTTCTCCTCCCGGAAAAGAAGGAGGTTTTTCAATAATACGAATTATAGTATCCTTATTTTCTTCTTGTGCATAAAGTTTTTGGTTTAAAGAAAATAGTGTTGTTAAAATTAATAATAATGTTATATTTTTCATTTTTTGTGGCTCTTATTGTCGTTATGCTTTTTAGAATAATTTGAATTTCACAGGATAATTAACCCGAGTTCTAACAGCAATTCCTCTTTGTTTAGCTGGTATCCAATTAGGCATTAGTTTAAAAACTCTTATAACTTCTTCATCACAACCATAACCGATTCCTCGAATTATTCTTATGTCTGATACGCTCCCATCTGTTTCAATAATAAATGATACGTATACTGTTCCTGCAATTCCATTTACTTTAGCTGAATCAGGATATACTATGTTTTCTTTCAAAAAGTTGATTCTTGCAGTTTCACCCCCGGGATATTGATAAATTTCTTGAATGAAGTTAGTATTTGTGTCTTGACTTTCTTTCTGTGCACATAGTTTTTGGTTTGAAGAAATTAATACTCCAACAATCAAAAATATACTAATACAATTTCTCATAATTTAATATTACTATTTAGCAAGTGTGAATTTAATAGGCATATTATATTGCACTCGTACAGCTTTTCCTCTTTGTTTTCCTGATTCCCAGTTGGGCATAGCTTTAATTACTTTTATTGCCTCTTCATCACAGCCAGCACCAATTCCTCGAAGAATTCGAATGTTTGTCAAGCTACCATCCTTTTCGATAACAAAAGTCACATAAACAAGTTCCTTGAATGCCATTTTCCAAAGCCTTTTCAGGGTAACGAATATTGTTTTGCAAGAATTTAATTTTAGCTTCATCTCCACCAACATACTTAGGAGGGGTTTCAACAACCATAAAAATTTCATCACCGGATTCATAGTCTGATAATACTACATCTTCAACCACTTCTTCTTCAACGACAACTGTATCATTCTTTTTGAAAATATTAC
>JAIPBB010000212.1 GCA_021739805.1 Saprospiraceae bacterium
ATATAAATTTAGGTGTCTCTAAAATATAGTTGCTTTTCTAATAATTAATCTATTCTAAATTGATTAAAAATACTATAGAAGTTAAACTATTAGGAAATAAATTCGTCTAAAGAGTAAATGACTATTTGTTAAAATAATTATCGTAATTTTGTTAAAAATAAAGGTGAATTAAATGGGTAAACAATACTTTCTATATGTTTTTTTTATTCTTTGTTTGAATATTTCAGTAAAATCTCATAACAAAGACACTCTTCACTCGGCCAAACTTGAGTTTATTGAAAATAAAGGACAATGGAACAATAACGTACTCTACCAAGCGAACTTATCTGGTGGAACAATATTCCTGGAGAAAAATTGCTTTACATTTAGTTTTGAAGACCCAAATGATTTACTACATTTAATGGAACATAAATTCCCCGGACCAAATAGTAAAGAAAGAGAACCACTTGATACCATAATGTATTTTCATGCATATAAGGTTAATTTTGAAAACAGCAATGAAAATGTTGAGGTTTTGGCAAAATATGCTGCTTCCGATTATAATAATTATTTTATGGGCAAGGATAGAAGCAAATGGAAATCGTTTGTTAAAAAATACAAAGAGGTTTATTATAAGGATATTTGGGAAAATATTGACTTAAAAGTTTATGATGAACATGCTTATTTAAAGTACGATTTGGTCGTTCATCCGGGAGCATCGCCTAAAGATATTGTTCTAAATTATGAAGGAGTTGAAGATTTAAGCCTTAACAATAGAAATTTAATTGTTAAAACTTCCGTAAATAAAATAATTGAAATGGCTCCTTATTGCTACCAGATAATAAATAATGAAGAAAAAGAAGTTGAATGTAGATTTAAAATTAAAGACAACAAAGTTGTTTTCAAATTTCCAAAAGCTTATAATAAAAATTATGATTTAATAATTGACCCTGTTTTAGTTTTTTCTTCTTATTCAGGTTCTACTGTTGATAACTGGGGATATACTGCAACCTATGATGACTCTGGATATGTGTATGCGGGAGGTAATATTAGAGACTTAACAGGCCATTATCCTACAACTCCCGGAGCTTATCAACTAACATTTGCAGGAGGTGCTACTGATATTGCAATAACAAAATATGATACAAATGGTCAGTCTTTAATTTATTCAACTTATTTAGGTGGTAATGGCGCTGAAATTCCTCACAGCTTAATTGTTAATAATAATAACGAACTTTATATTCTTGGAACATCTAGTTCAACTAATTTTCCTACAACACCAAATGCATATGATACGACATTTAATGGAGGAACTAGCTTTACGATGACTGGTATTGTTGATTTTTCAATTGGTTCTGATATTGTTATTTCAAGACTTTCGAGTAATGGTGCTAGTCTATTGTCATCAACATATTATGGAGGAAACGGCAACGATGGTTTAAATATTAATACTAATCTGCGATTTAATTATGCTGATGAAGCCAGGGGAGAAATAATGTTTGATAATAACAATAATATTTATGTAATAAGTAGCACTTATTCAACGAACTTTCCGATTTCCTCAGGTGCTTTTCAATCAACTTATGGTGGTCAGCAGGATGCATGTATTTTCAAACTTGACCAGAATCTTTCAACCCAAATATGGAGTTCTTATTTAGGTGGAAGCTCTGCAGATGCCGGTTATAGCATAGCTTTAGATAAAAATGACAATCTTTATGTATCAGGGGGGACAACATCTTTGAATTTTCCGGTTACATCGGGAACTCTTCAACCAAATTATGGGGGAGGACGTGCTGATGGATTTATTTCACATATAAGTAAAAACGGAAATGCGTTGATTCGTTCAACATATTATGGGTCTGATAGATACGACCAGGTTTATTTCGTTAAACTTGATAAACCCGGAAATGTTTATGTATTAGGGCAATCAGCTGATACCAGCAATATGTTTTTATTTAATTCAACTTGGTTTACAACCGGAGGTGGTCAATTTATTAGTAAATTGAGTAAGCAATTAAACCAGGTTATTTGGTCAACTAAATGGGGAACAAATGATGACTATCCTGATGTTTCTCCAACTGCTTTTATGGTTGATCTATGCAATTCTATTTATTTATCAGCATGGGGAGGTTATACTGATATTGGTTCAGGAGGAGTTACAACAGGTTTACCAATAACTTCAAATGCCTTTCAAACAACAACTGATGGAAGTGATTATTATTTCATGGTAATAAATGATAACGCATCATATTTGGTTTATGCAACTTTTTTTGGCGGCTCTTTATCTACAGAACATGTTGATGGTGGAACAAGTCGTTTTGATAAAAAGGGTAGAATTTATCAATCAGTTTGTGCAGGTTGCGGAGGTCATAGCGATTTCCCAACTACAACACCTGTCTGGAGTAATACTAATAATTCATTTAATTGCAATAATGCAGTTATTAAATTTGATTTTAAATTGCCTGTACTTATAGCTGATTTTAGCAGTGATACTGTGAAATGTGCACCTGACCCTGTTCATTTTACCAACAAATCATATATGACAGACAGTTCAGGATTTCATTGTTATTGGAATTTTGGAAATGGACAGACATCCACACAGGTTAATCCAATTCATTCTTATACACAATCAGGAGTTTACACAGTTACACTTATTGTATCAGACACCGGAGCTTGCAATTTTGCTGATACAATTTCAAAGCAGCTTGTTGTTTTATCCGGTTCTAAGTATCGCATTGCAGATAAACATATTTGCAAAGGAAATTTTACACAAATTGGACTACTCCCAACTTCAGACCCAAGTTTAACTTACAATTGGTCTCCCGGATTTACTTTAAGCAATACTCATATTCCTAATCCAATTGCTTCTCCGTTAAGCACAACAGATTATACATTGTATATGTCAAATGGAGTTTGCACTGATACAATACTTCAAAAAGTAATAGTTTACGATTTAAAAGTTGATGCCGGAAATGATACAACACTTTGTGTTGGAAATTTGTTGTTAACAGCTCACACTTATGATGATACTGTGATGTTTCATTGGTCGGATAATTTAAATTTTACAAATATATTAAACACATCTTTAAACGATAGTAATGCACTGATTTCAATTACTTCTCCAAAAATGTTCTATGTGAAACTTTATAATAATTATGGATGCGAGGCAATCGACAGTGTTTATGTGGACTTTAGAATATATTTTTCTGCACCTACTATTCAAATGCCAAAATGCAATGGAGATGCAAATGGTCAGATTACAATTCATCCATTAGGAGGTGCTGCACCATATCAATACCTATGGAGTAATAGTTTGACTACTCAAACCATTACAGGATTGGCTGCCGGAACATATACAGTGACGGTTTATGATGCAGATTCTTGTTTTTCAGAAACAACAGTTATTCTTGGAGAACCGGCAATTCTTTCTTCAAATATGTCAAAAACAAATGCACCTTGCCATGATGTATGTATTGGAGAAGCAAATACCAACACTTCTGGTGGGACTATGCAATATTCTTACAATTGGAGTAATGGTCAAACCACCAATCCGGCAACAAATTTATGTGATGGAATTTATTTTGTAACTATCACTGATGCAAACCAATGTGTAACTTACGATACTGTCGAAATTGTTGACCTTTCTATTGGAATTACAGTTGAAACAACAATGGATGGAAAACTAATTGATTTTGATACAATTTATCAGGGACAAAGCATTCAATTAAGGACAACCTATTTGGGTCCAACCTATTCATATACCTGGACTCCTCCAGAAGGACTTAGTAACCCAAATATTTACAATCCTTTAGCCTCTCCTAATGTAACTACAACTTATTATGTTTTGGTTGAAGATCAGTATGGATGTCAGTATATGGATTCGGTAACCATTTTTGTGATTGATGTTTATTGTGATAAACCTTATATTTACTTGCCAAATGCATTCACACCCGATGGTGACCATATTAATGATGTGCTGTATTTAAGAAGTAATATGATTTATGATTTTACTTTACAAATATTTAACCGTTGGGGGGAACTTGTATTTGAAACGACTGACATTAATAAAGGATGGGATGGAACATATAAAGGTGAAGATTGTAATCCCGGAGTTTTTGCTTATCAACTTAATGTTGTATGTCATAATAAGCAAATATTTAAGGATAAAGGAAATATTACTTTAATCAGGTAGTTTTTATAAGGAGTATTAATGATGGAAAAAATTAAAAGATATTTTTTTATTATTTGTTTATGTTTTTTTTGTGTGGGGTTTACTTTCGCACAAGATATACACTTTTCCCAATTTTCAACATCACCATTAAATTTAAATCCTGCACAAACTGGTTTCTTCCAGGCAACTCATCGTTTTATACTAAATAACAAAAGCCAGTGGCGATCAGTAACAGTTCCTTATAGCACTATTTCAGCTTCATTTGACATGCCTTTATTAAAAAGGAAATTCAAAGGTGATATGTTTGGAATTGGAGTGGTTTTCAATAGTGATAAAGCAGGCGATTCTGAATTTGGTACAACACAGGCAAACCTTTCATTTTCTTATTTAAAGTCGTTAAATCAACGCAATAACCATTTTATTTCCTTTGGTTTACAAGGAGGAATTGGTCAACGAACTATCAACTATGATGATTTGTTTTTTGATAGCCAGTATAACGGAAATAATTACGACCCAAACTTATTTAACGGCGAGAATTTTACGGTACAAGATTTTATTTTCAATGATATTGGATCTGGTGTTCATTGGTTTTATCAAAAGAACAGAAATTTAAATTTTAGTGCAGGATTAGCTGTATTTCATATTAATAGACCAAAAATTTCATTATTAAATGATGGTAAAATCAGGCTTAATGAAAAATATATGTTTTATGGTAACAGTCAATTTGAAGTAAGTGATAAAGTTGACCTTATGCCGGGATTCCTATTTGCATCGCAGGGAAAATATAAAGAACTAATTATTGGGTCAAATATTAAGTTTGAGCGTAACTCTAATCCCAAAAAATATACAGCAATGAATTTTGGAGTATATACCCGAACAAAAGATGCTGTTATTTTAATTATTGGAATGGAGTATAAAAGGATTTCTTATAATCTTAGTTATGATATTAATTATTCGAAGCTTAAAACTTCCAGTAATTCAATGGGTGGATTGGAAATTTCAATTAATTATTTAATAAATAAATCAAAGACAGCTAAGATTAAAGCTGTTCCTTGTCCGATTTTTTAGGTGTTGTGATGATATTGGTTTGGGAATTGGAAATTAGAAATTAGTAGTTAAGTAGTTAGGTGGTTAAGTGGTTAAGTAGTTAAGTGGTTAAGTGGTTAAGTAGTTAAGTGGTTAAGTGGTTAAGTAGTTAAGTGGTTAAGTAGTTAAGTGGTTAAGTGGTTGAGTGGTTAAGTGGTTAAGTGGTTAAGTGGTTAAGTAGTTAAGTGGTTAAGTGGTTGAGTGGTTAAGTAATTAGTTATTAAGATGTTAAGATTGATAAACGAGAAACCAGTAACGAGTAACGAGTAACGAGAAACGAGCAACGAGAAACGAGCAACGAGAAATGAAGTATAAAAACAACATAATAAATTCCCTACTGATAGTTTTTATGCTTTTTTCAGTTTCTTTAGCACAATCTCAAAAATATGAATCTTGTTCTAGTGTAGAAGAATGTGTTGGTCATGCTGAACAGTTCTTTGAAAATGGAGATTTTTATTCTGCTTCTGTTTTTTATTTCAATGCACTGCAATTTGATTCAACAAGAATCTCCATTGCCTATAAATACGCAGAAGCAAGCAGGCTATTTAATAATTATAAAGTTGCTTCAGATTGGTATCACTATGTGCTTGAATCTGATTCGGCTAGTGATTTTTCTTTAGTTAGATTTTGGTATGCAGCTATGTTGAAAAACTGTGGCGATTATGATTCTGCAATATCAAACTTCAAAGCATTTACACAGACTTATTCAAAAACGGACTTCTATTCAAAAAAATCCCAGAAAGAAATTCAATCTTGTGAGTTTGCAATTAAATTGATGAAAGATACAGTTAATGTTAAAATAGAGCATCTTCCAACTTCGGTTAATTCACCTTACTCTGAATTTGGAGCAGTTCAATTAAATAGTAGTGTTTTATATTTTTCAGCTTTAAGGGCAATTGGTTCAATGGAATACGAATCATTTATTCCAAATGCCTTTTTGTCAAAAATTTATATTTCAAAAAATACAACGGCTGGATGGTCAAAAGGAAAAGAAATTGATAAAGTAATAAACAACAAAACTTCTCATAATGCTAATGTTGCATTTAATGATGCACATACAAAAATGTATTTTACAAGATGTAGTTCGGATGAGAATTCACAAATGCAATGTGCAATTTACTTAAGCGTTAAAGAGGCAGGAGAATGGCAAAAACCTGTTAAACTTAAATCGAAAATTAATCTTGAGAATTATACTTCAACTCAACCTGCTGTTGCTAATATAGATGATTATGAAATACTATATTTTGTTTCCGACAGACCAAATGGATATGGAGGAAATGATATTTGGTATTCTGTTTTAAAAGATGGTGTTTACAACGAACCGGTAAATCTTGGAAGTTTAATTAACACCCAGGGCAATGAAATAACGCCATTCTACTACAATCATGGAAAGACTTTATATTTTAGCTCTGATTGGCATAACGGTCTTGGTGCTTATGATGTTTTTAAGTCAAAAGGTGGTCTGAATTCCTGGGAAATTCCTGTTAATTTAGGATTTCCGATTAATTCAAGCTGTAATGATATTTACTTTACAAAAAATGGAATTGATAAAGATGGATATTTTACTTCCAATCGCCCAGGCTCTTATCATATAAAAGGCGAAACTTGTTGTAATGATATTTATTATTATGAGTGGGATGAAAAAAAACCGGAAATAGTTAAGAAAGTTGAAAAAGATACTGTCAAAATTGAAGATAAAGTAAAATTATTATTGCCATTAACATTATATTTTCATAATGATATTCCTGACCCAAAATCTACGAATACTACCACAAACGAAAACTATAAAACAACTCTTGCAGATTATTTTCTATTAAAGGAAAAGTATGAGCAAGAATATTCGAAGGGTTTGAAAGGTGAAGAAAAGGAAAAGGCAGTTTTAGATATTAAGGATTTCTTTGATAATTATATTAGTAAAGGCTTTAGTGATCTGGAGAAATTTTCAGATTTATTATTAACTGACCTTGAAAAAGGAAGCGATGTAAGGATAAAAATTAAAGGCTATTGCAGCCCACTTAATTCAACTGAGTATAATTTGAATTTGGCTAAAAGAAGAATTGCCAGTTTGAAAAATTTTATTGCTCAATATGATGAAGGAATTTTTAAAAAATATTTAGACTATACTGCTGAAAACGGAGGAAAACTAACAATCTATGAAGATCCGATTGGTGAAGCAAAAGCAAAGGCATTTGTTAGCGACAATCCTAATGATAAAAGAAATTCAATTTATAGCAGGGCTGCAGCTTTTGAAAGGAAAATTCAAATTATTCTTTATACTTCAGGTGGTAATTTTGAAGATGATTCATTGTCAATGCAATTTCCCGAAATACAGTTTAACACCATGATTCATGATTTTGGAACTTTAAGCCAGAATAAAAAACTTGTCTTTAAGTTTCAATTTTCAAATGTTGGAAAAGCTGAGTTAACTTTGTTAAATGTCGAAACATCAAGTGATAATATTGTAACCGACTGGTCGAAAGAACCAATTTTGCCCGGAGACGCTAACACAATTAATGTTTTGCTTGATACCGAAGGAATTCTCGGAGAGTTTGAAGAAAAAATTATTATTAAATTAAATACTATTTCCGGCATCAAAGAGCTGATTGTTAAAGGGAAAGTTGTGAGTGGTGAGTAGAGAGTAGAGAGTAGTGAGTAATGAGTATTGAGTTATCGATGGAGATTTGAAATTAGAATTTAGATTTGCTTCATTTATAAAAACAAAGTAAGATATTAATAGAAAACAAAATAAATGAAATCTACTGTACATACAGTATTATTTTTATTGCTGGTGATACCATTGGTGACGCAATCTCAAAACTTAGAACTCTATTGCCTAAGCTTAATTCAGAAGAGCGACTCTACAGAAAATGGGTTTGTAATTTTCACAGACAATTATTCACAGGATAATTATCCAGATTCATTAGCAATTTATGACAAGTATTTGGCAGACATTGAAGCTAATAAGAATGGCTATTATGAATTAAGCTTAGACTATCGAATTAGGTTTCTTGAAAACATGAATATCTCTAAAAATGCAATTGTATTTATCTATAATTTTATTTTGGACACAACATTTACCTATAATGTAAATGAACTTCATCTTGTAGCTCAGTTTGCTCCAAATCATTCATATAATAGTCAATATGACTATGTAGTTGGATTTAGTATAGCAGAGTTGCCACTCAAGGAATTGGGGGATAATTATTCATACACTCTCATTTACATTGGGGAAAGTAGCTCTTTTCATGAAGGGAATATTCAACCTTTGCTCTGGGAAAAAATTGAAAGTCAGCTTTTCCCAGCAGACACAAATGGTATTGAAAATGCACATTGGTACAAGCAATACACATCTGGCGAATCATATATTTGCTCTTATAATGGCTTCGACTACTTTCTTCAAAACTTAATTTATAAAGGAAGAATATCAGCAAGACATCTCAATGTTGTTGATTCAACTGGTATAACTATTTATAACAAGGTCTATTATGATACAGAACTCACGCCACTTGTTCCACTTACAGAAATAGTAGATAATTATTTCTTTGCTCAATGGACTGGTGAAATATTTAAAAATAAACCGCCCATAATTTTTGGATTTTGTGACGCTCCTTATGGTGGTTCTATAATTAACTTTGTGAGCCTATCTGAACCTTCTATTTATATCCGATGCTACAATGAAAACTAAAGATATAACAATAAGAAAAAACGAAGCACAATAAAACCTATAAGGAATGCGGGTTTTAGTGTAATTTTTAAGTGATAATAAGTGTTGGGAATTAGTGCTAAATTGAAACAGAAGTGGAGTATTTTCTCGCACAAAGATAGCCAAAATGATGTTAAGAACAATCATCCTGAGTATATCGAAATAGAATGCGTAGGTAAGTCTGGTTTGGAATTTTATACATTGTAGTTTGGGTTTTATCCATACGGACAAGTTTTGTTATTTGGTGCTTGTTATTTGTTATTTCCTGCCAAAACACACAAATATTATTATTACGATAAATAAAGTCAACCCTGACCGTTAAATATTGTTAATTTTGGCTTCATTTCTGCTAAATAAGCTATTTTTGTAGATTAAATTTAGAACTTATGAAAAGTAAATTTGTGAAAATTTTAATAGTATTTGGTGTTTTTGCTCTAATTGCATCTTACACTTTACATATAAATAGTGATGAAGACAAAGAAAAAGTATTAATTGATATAATCATTAAATCGCTAGATTATGGACATTATCAGGCAGCCGAAATTAATGATGAATTTTCAGAAAAAGTTTTTAATCTATATCT
>JAIPBB010000213.1 GCA_021739805.1 Saprospiraceae bacterium
TTTTGTAATTACTTTAACCTTTCTGTTTTCAAACACCTACTCGCAAAATCTTAATCACAAACTAAATATTGAATTATTTCCTGATAAAGGCTTAATTTCAGTAATAGATACAATTGTTTTACAAAAAGATTTTTGCAAAGAAAATAAGGTTTTTTATTTTCAATTAAATAAGGAACTCAATATAAAGTCATCAGGTGATGGTTTTTCGATAAATAAAATCCCCGATCCAAAAGACTCACAATATGAAATTTATACAACTAAATACAAAATTGAAATTACTAAAACTGCTAAATCAGATTTAATAATTCCAATTTCCTATGAAGGATTCATCAAAGATGAAGAAGTTAAAGAGTCAGTTGAATACGCCAGAAGCTTTACAGAAACTAAGGGTAAAATCTCACCTATTGGAATTCATCTTGCAGGTTCTACATATTGGATTCCCTACTTTGAAAATCAGGAATTCATTAGTTTCTCTATGAATGTTAAAATTGACTCTGCATGGAGTGTTGTGTCTCAGGGAAAAAGAACCCTCAATAAAATAATTAATAAAACTAAAATCATTCGTTATGAATCTCCTGAGCCAATGGATGAGATTTATTTAATTGCTGCAAAATGGACTGAATACTCAATTATGGCTGATAATATTCTGGTTCAGGCATTTCTAAGAACTCCTGATGAGGAATTAGCTAATAAATACCTTGGGGTTACAAGTCATTATATTAAACTTTACGAAAGCTTAATTGGAAAATATCCGTTTACAAAATTTGCTCTTGTAGAAAACTTTTGGCAAACCGGTTATGGAATGCCATCCTTTACCCTTTTGGGTGATCAAATAATTCGCTTCCCATGGATACTTCATTCATCTTACCCACATGAATTATTACATAATTACTGGGGAAATAGTGTTTATGTTGATTACGAGCAAGGAAATTGGTGTGAAGGAATTACAGCATATATGGCTGACCATTTGATTAAAGAACAACAAGGGCAAGGAGATGAATATAGAATGTCAACTATTCAAAAATTTACTGATTATGTGAATGATGATAATGATTTTCCGGTTAAAGAATTTACATCCAGAAGCAATCCGGCAACTGAAGCAATAGGCTATGGAAAATGCCTGATGTTCAACGATATGCTACGGCAAGAAGTTGGAGATGAATTATTTCTAAAAGCTTATTCAAAACTCTATAATGATTTCAAATTTAAAAAGGCAGGATTCAATGATATTCTAAATTGTTTTAATGAAGTTACAGGAAAAGATTTCACTCTGTTTTTCGAACAATGGCTATCACGAAAAGGAGCTCCTGAAATTAAACTTTCAAAAGTTGTAAAAACTGAAAAAGGTATAACTTTCACCTTATCCCAGACACAAAAAGAAGAAGTTTTTAACTTGAATATCCCTGTAGCCTTTTATTTAATGGATGGGGTAATAATTAGGAGACTAAATTTAAAGGAAAGAGAACAAAATTATTCTTTCGAAAATGACAGTTTAATAGTAAAAATGGAAGTTGACCCACAATTCAATGTTTTCAGAAGACTGGATAAAAAAGAAGTTCCTGTGACTTTCTCACAAATTTTTGGCAGCACTGATGGTTTAATTATTCTGCCAAAAAATTGTCCCTATTCTGATGCATATAAGCAGTTAGCAGAAACCTGGAAAGTTTCCCAGGAAAAACAAAATATGAAAATTAAAATTGTTTACGATACAGAGCTTAAAATCCTTCCTTCAGATAAAACAATATGGATTTTAGGTTTTGAAAACCTTTATGCCAAACAAGTAGATTTTTCTAAAAGCCATATGGCATATTTTTCGGATAAAGATAAAAGCACGATAGCCAATTTAAAAACAAATGGTTCGCTAGTTTATTCATTGCCAAACCCTAAAAATGAATCATTTGCAATTGGTTTTATCGGGAGTAATAATGTAAAAGCAATTCCCGGATTAACCAGAAAACTTCCACATTATGGCAAATACAGTTATTTAGGTTTTGAAGGTGATGCACCTGACAATGTTTGGAAAGGAATTTTCCCTGCATTAGATTCTCCTTTACAAGTGCAGATTGCAAGCAAAGAAATAAAATCGAAAGCAAGTTTAAAACCACGAAAAGCCCTAGCTGGAAATTAATGGAAAATTATTTTTTTAGGTATAAAATCATATAAACCAAAATATTAATAAAATTATTTTATTATTACGGTATGCCAGTTAAAAATAAACCTTATCTAGTTTCAAGGAAAGAAGAAAAGATGAGGATAGTACATATTTTATTGGCTTTAAGCTTAATCTTAATTTTGAGCTTTCTTGTATTTGTTAATTCGCTTAACAGCAAATTTATTGCAAGTTGGGATGACAATGCTTATGTTATTGAGAATATTGCAATTAAAGGACTCTCTGCTCAAAATATTAAAACGATTTTCACTTCATTCTATGTTGGGCATTATCAACCAATATCAATTTTGTCTTACTCAATTGATTATAGTCTTTTTGGTTTAAACCCAAAAGGCTTTCATATTACAAATTTGATTTTTCATTTGTTAAATATAATTCTTGTTTTTTTTCTAATCTATAAGTTAAGCTATAGAATTGAAGCAGCATTTATTAGTGCTATTTTATTTGCTATTCATCCGATGCATGTTGAATCGGTTGTATGGATAGCTGAACGAAAAGATGTTATGTATGCATTTTTTTATTTAGGTTCCTTAATTTCATACATTAATTACATCACGAAAAACAAGACCAAATACTTGATTTACACAGCAATTCTATTTATTTTTTCATTACTGTCAAAATCTGCAGCTGTTACCTTACCGGTTTTATTATTCCTTTTTGATTTCTTTTTAAAACGCAAATATTCAATAAAACTCATTCTTGAAAAAATCCCATTAATTGTTCTATCCATATTTTTTGGATTATTAGCAATCTATTCACAAAAATCATCAGGAGCTTTAACAGATTTTGAAGGGATTTACACATTAACCGATCACATTTTTATTATTATTTATTCAATAGCATTTTATATTTTTATGCTTATTTTGCCAATTCACCAATCAATAATACATTATTATCCTGAAAAAATAAATGGGTATCTCCCAATTGAATATTACCTTTCAGTTTTGTTGATTCTTTTAGTGATTTTAATAATTATCAAATCAAAAAAAAATCGAAAATATTTTATTTTTGGCTTTCTTTTTTTCCTGATTAGTATTTCACTGGTTATTAAAATTATTCCTCTTGGAATTGAAATTACTTCTGAGCGGAATACATATATTCCTTACATTGGATTATTCTTTATTATCAGTCATTTCAGCATAAATATTATTGACAATAAATACAAATATTTAGTAAAACTTAAACCTTTCCTGGCAATTTTATTTATTATTTACTTAGGATTATTTTCGATTAAATCATGGCAGCGTACAAAAGTATGGAAAGACTCCTACACTTTATTTTCCGATGTAATTGACAAATATCCTAATCATCACCAGGCTTATTACAATAGAGGTATTGAAAATTTACGCAATAACGACTTTAAAGCAGCCATATCTGATTTTGACAAAGTTATAGAAATTAATCCTAATTTTATTGATGCATATTTAAATAGGGGCAATCTATTTGCACAATCAAATAACTTTCAAGCTGCGTTAATTGACTTTAATAAAATTATTGAGCTTGATTCTAATCATTGTATTGCTTATCAAAATCGAGGAATTTTATATTTTAAAATGAATAAAACTAAGGAGGCCTGTTCCGATTGGAACAAAGCATATGAATTAGGAAATACAGAAGTTCTTTCTAATATTTATAAATATTGCAAATAGAATTCACCAATAAAAATCTAATTAAATTAAGAATTATTTTTCGCTTTTTTCAGGTTCAATATCTTCAATTCAGAAATATAAGATACAATGCTAATTATTGCAACTATTGCAACTCCATAATATACTCCAATTGGTATTGAAACAGGTTCACCTCCGGCATAAGAGTGCAATCCTGACAAAATATAATTTACACCGAAATAGGTCATCAATATAGAACTGAAAGCCAGCAAAGCACCTAAACTAATAGCATAGTTACCGATGAAACCGGGTATTTTTCGCATATGCCCAACAAAAGCATAAACAATAACAGAAACCAAAGCCCATGTTTCCTTAGGATCCCATCCCCAATATCTTCCCCAACTTTCGTTTGCCCAAATCGCTCCAAGGAAAGTTCCAATTGTTAAAAGGTATAAACCGATTATTAAATTCATTTGAATGATGAGAGCAATCTCTTCTATTGTAAATTTCAATCTTATATTATTCTTTTCTGTTCTAAATATCATGATTATCAAATTCAATCCTCCAAGTAAAGCACTTAAAGCAAGAAAACCATAACTGGCAGTTATAACTGCAACATGAATAATTAACCAGAAAGATTTCAGAACCGGGAC
The DNA here is from genome assembly GCA_021739805.1 of Saprospiraceae bacterium. The sequence continues at coordinate 4,431 of JAIPBB010000213.1, forward strand.
AAGATTAGTTATTGTTGGATCCATCCAGCTTAAACCTGCAATTAAAAGAATTAATGCTGAAAGAACTGTTGTAACAGCTAATGTTATTTTTGATTTCCGCACGAAAATCAAACCAGATAAAGCAGTAGCCCAAGCAACATAAAGCATAGATTCATAGCCATTACTCCATGGAGCATGCCCTGAAATATACCATCGTGCAGCTAGTCCAAGTGTATGAATTATAAATAAAAGAATAACAACATAAAACGAAATTCTTAAAGTCGTATTTAAATTTAGTTTTGGTTTAAAAATCAAAATAAAATTCAGGACAAGTAAAATAAGTCCTAAAATTCCATAATAACGTGCTAGCTTTTTAAACACATCATATTTATTATAAAGAATTTCAAGCTTAATTTTAAATGGAGATGGAATTGAATTTCCTCCGTTCTTAATTTGATAATCTTTTAACTTCAGCAATTTAATATTTGCTTCATCCCAATTGTTTGTAACAATAGCTTTGTTAACAGCATTAAAATAATCTCCGAATGAATTTTGTATTTGCTGAAACTCATTTACTCCAAGATTTGACTCAAGTTCATTAATTGTTAGCCATTTTACTTTGTTGTCTGATTTAACAGGATAAATATTTAAAATAGTACCAGAAAAAATCATATAGCAAAGATTCATTTTTTCATCAGCTTTTATTACTTCCTTGTCAAACTTAGTTTTTTCAGAATTTTTCTTTGCATTTGCTTCTTCAACTAATTTTTGAATTTTATATGTTACGCCACCTCCATTATAATTTATAAAATCGGAATAAGATGCGTATTTCCCACTAATATTGAGATAATTACTAAGTTCAGAATGCGAAACTTTAATAATTTTTTCGTTTTGCCAACTATTTGGTTGAGTGAGCATTCCAAGAAAAACTTCAACTGGTTTTAAGCCATTAAATGAGTTTTTACGAGCCAACTTGCGGAGAACTTCAGATGCTACTGTGTGAACAGGTTTTACTCTTCCTTTTGTATCAAGAATTAGCAATTTTCCAAAATTTTCAGCATGCTCTTTATCAATTTTATAGTTTGAAGTTATACTATCTGTTTTAAAAGCTAAAGTCCTTTTAGGACTCAGTGATAAACCCAAAACTGCTATTATCAAAACAATTAATGTGCGACTGGCTTTAAGTTTTGTACTTTCTCTTATCAATTGATGAAATCTGCTTTTTCGGCTAAAAAGAGCCATAATAATACCTAAAATCATTAAAAAATAGCCAAAATAAGTAACTGATGTACCCCAGGCATCATGATTCACAGAAAGTATAGTTCCTTTTTCATCATTATCATAAGATGATTGGAAAAATCTGTAGGAGCGATAATTAAGCACATTATTCATAAATATACTGTGTTCAACTTCTGAATTTTTTTCTTTGTCGATAACAACAACTTCACTTAAAAATGACGATGGACTATGTGAACCCGGGTATCTTTCCAAAATAAAATCATTTAACTTAAGGCTAAATGGTAACAGCATTTTTTTTGCACCATAAGTTACTTTAATTTTTATGTTGTTAATCGTAACTTCCGTTGGAGTACCTTCTACTCTTTTACTTCCATAAACAGGAATTTCTTCCTTAGTACCATCAACACTAACTTCAGCAATAAAAGCTTCTGTTGTTTGTATATTTTGGTGATCCGGCACGTTAACAAGTTTAATTACTGCACTTTCGGAATATTCTTTTACAATAAAATTAGTAAATCCAATTTTAAATATATCCAATTGTTGGTTTGTATAAAAACTATCAGGAGATAAAACTTCAGGCTCTTTTGATTTCATACTGGATTTATATATTGAATCCTTAGCCGTAAATCCTAATCTATTATTTATAATTTTAAAATTTACCTGGGCTGCATCGTTTTCAAAACCAAAAGTTGAATTTTCAAAACTAATTATTTCTCCTTTTTCAATAAAGATATCTTGTTTTCCACCTTTCATACCTGAAACAAAAAGTGTTAGAATAGGAACTCCATCCGGACCAGGAGATGCAACTTGAATTGCAGAAGGGAAATATCCTTTATTTTTCACTTTAATTTTATGTCCTTTAAAATTTATTTTCTCACTAAATTTTGTATGAACCCCTCCGGTGAAAATAATTTTGTTTTCCTTTATCATGCTTTCATTTCCATCAACAGCTTCAATAGTAATGTATGAATCAGATGATTGTAAAATATTTGAACTTTCGCCTTCTCTAATATGCATCGAGCCTTCGAAACCTATATACCTGGTTATTCCTGCACCTACAACCATAATCACAAATGCAATATGAAAAATTAATATACTCCATTTCCGCTTTTTTATTAGTTGGTATTTAAAAATACTTCCAATCATATTTACACTAAGCAATAACCATAATATATCAAACCATTTGGCACCATAGATAAGAATTTTGGCGGTATCAGTGCCTGCATTATTTTCAATTATTGTAGCATATCCTATTGCAAAAGCCATAAACAACATCAACATTCCTGATACTGCCATGGAAAAAATCCAATTTGATTTCCCTTTCATAAGTTAGAATTTAAAAAGTTTTTTGACTAATAAAGATTTCGATGTGAAAATAAGAAATAAAAATTGATTAGTAGAAAGAAAATTCTTTATACTAATCAATTAGAAAAATTCTTAATAATAAATATTATTTAAAAGTAGCCATATAGTTTACAATAAACCACCTATCTTCAACATCCGGTAATTTCTTTTCGAAATTAGGCATATTGTCCCTACCTATAAAAGATTTATAATAAATTTCACCAGGTGTTTGGGCTTTGAACTCTGCAGAAGCAAAAGACCGAATTTTTTCTTCAATGCTCATAGCTTTTGGACCATCGCCTTTACCGGCAGTTCCATGACAAGATTTGCAATGCTTATTAAAAAGAGTTTTGCCTATTGCTAAATTTCCTTTATCCGCTTTCGTTGGATTTTTCATGCTTTTGTATTTGGCAGGAACAACCCATGGATTTTGCTTTGTAGTTGTAAATGCAAATAAAACTAAACTCGCTGAAAAAATCACTCCAATAATTAATAGATTTCTTTTAATAGTTGTTTTCATAGTTCTTCTGTTTTAGTGTTAATTAGTAAATTATTTAAAATTAAGCTTTAAGATATTTTACAATATTAATATATATTTCCTGAATCAAAATTGATTTCTTAGATTAATATTAGAAGCCAATTGCCAATCTTTATATTAAGTTGATGATGAATGCGTGAAAAACTGCTTCTTTTATGAAAAAACTCAGTAATCCAAGTTTATTAGGATTACTGAGTTTCAATTGCTTTAAATTTACAGAAATTTTCCAGCAAACAATTATTTAAAAGTTTCCATATAGTTAATAACAAACCATCTGTCCTCTACATCAGGAATCTTCTTTTCATAATTAGGCATTTCGTCTCTGCCAATAAAAGATTTGTAATACTTTTCACCGTCAGTTTGCTTTTTGTAATCAGCAGAAGCGAATGAACGAATCTTTGCTTTAAGATTCATAGCCTTTGGACCATCGCCTTTACCTTTACTGCCATGACATGATTTGCAATGTTTGTTGTAAAGAGTTTTACCAACTGCTAAATCTGCTTCATTAGGTTTAGTAGGATTTTTCATGCTTTTGTATTTTGCAGGAACAACCCATGGATCTTGCTTGTTTGATGTAAAAGCAAATAATATTATACTTGCCGAAAAAAGAACTCCAATAATTAAGAGTTTTGATTTAATAGATTTCATAAGACCTCCGTATTTAAATTAATAATTAATTTGATTTAACAAAAACTAGTCCAAAGATACAAATATTTACATAATTACCTATTTGTCTTTTTTAATTTCTTTTTTAATTAATACTAGCTGAATCATTGCATAAATATAATGCCCCCATACACCAGCTAACATTAGTATTAAAGTAATAATCATCCATAATGGTGCTATTGGAGTCCATAATTCACCCGTCGTTGGATGCTCTCTTAAATGTTTATGAACAGGTATAGCCCAATTTGACATCACCCTTGACTCAACAGTACCATAATCATCATGATCAACAATTCTGGCAATTAATTCAATATTCCCTAATGAATCGCCTGGAATTGAAACTACAAATTCGATTTCCGCTCTACCATCCTCAATAAATCCTTCTGCAATTTTTAAATCAGTAAACATTCTGGGTACGAATATCGATATATCTTCTTCAGTAACAATTGCTTTCGTTCCATCACATTTCATTCTTTCGGCTTCAACAACCATAGTCCTGACAGAATCAATATCTGATAATGTTAGAGTAAGAAACAAATCTTTCTTTTCAATTTCCTCTTCAGCACTTTCATATAAATCGGTTTCTGGCGTTCGAGCAATAAATTTAAAAATTCCGGCTGTGTCCATTGGTAATTTATAGTCCTGATGAATAATAAGTTGAGCTTTACCATCTTTGTTAGTTTCCATCTCAGCCAATAAAATTTCCGAACTATCAGTCACAGAATAAAATTGAACATTAAGTCCAACAATTGGATACCAACCAGCATCATCTCTGGCCATAAGTTTAGCCTTCAAAGCTTTGGAATTATCAGTGTATTTGTAATATGAAAATTGTAAATTTGGATCAAGTTTTTCAACTTCCTGAGAAAATAGCACAAATGAATTTAAGAACAGAAAATGAAGAAAAAGCATTTTAAATATTGTAGTATTCATAAGTTCTTATTTTTTATTTTTCTCAGAAATTTGATTTTTTAATTCTTCCTCCTTGATTTCCTCGATAGCAGAAATGGGGATAATAGGCACAAATTTAGCGGCTAATGTAAATAATAAGCAGAATGCTGCTATACCTCCGAGAGAAAGCAACCATTCCACCCATGTTGATGAATAAAATGCCCAATCCATTCTACTATCTTGAATAGGGAGGTAAGGAGATTCTAAGGTTGGCACAACAATTAAAAATCGATTAACCCATAATGCCACAATCACAATTAC
>JAIPBB010000214.1 GCA_021739805.1 Saprospiraceae bacterium
ATATAAACTCTATTTTACCAGTGTTATAATTAATCTTATATATATAAGCTTGGTAATAATTACTTTCTGAGAAATACAAAAACAATTGATTTTCACCAAAATAATACCATTTATAATCATCAATTTTTTTGTCTTTAAGTTCTATCTCCCATTTGAATTTATAAGTACAAACAACATCAATATTGTTTGGAGTAAAACACCTAATTTTTGGATTACCTTTATAGCTACTTTCCGTAATGACATATCCATAAAATGGATGCATATATTTATATTCTTTGATAATTTCAATATACATGTCTTCCAAATAAATTCTATTCTTATTAAAACCTGCTCCAGATTCAGATATGTAATTTTGCATATTTTCCTTGCCAATTGCATTTTTTGTGGAATCTATAGTTTCTCTTGTCCATTCCTTAAAATCGATTTTTTTGCATTTATTATCAATAACTAATCTGCAATTTTTCATTTCGAAATAATAACCATTGGACAATTTTTCCACTTGTATACTTCGACTAGAAGTTTTATGCATTGGTTGGATAATTGAATCAACTATTTTCAAATTATTATTATATAATTTTACATATAGCTGAGTTTTTGTATTGCCGTAAACAAGAAATCCATCAACAGCTTCAATGATTTTTGCATTTGGTAATTTTGAATTAATTTCCTGTGAAACCAATATTTTTGTTTGACAGTTTAAGGCTAATATCAAAATGATTATTACTATTTTTTTCATGTGTATTAATTTTTTGCTGTTAAATTCATGCTTGTAAACAAAAATAATCTAAATCTACTAATTTTAAAAATCTAATTAATAATTAAAATCAACCTCCCCAACTTTCCCTATCCAAACTTCTATATTGACTCGCTTCAGAAAGATTTTTTCTGGTAATTGTTAAGAAATTAATCCAAAGCAAACAAAAATCCCATACTAATAATTAAACCACCGGGCTGCATAATTTTTAGAACTCCTCTGGAATTATCAGTCAATTTTGAACCATCTTTTACTTTATATGGAGTAGTTGAAATAGGAGCTGCATAACCGAATTCAAAGTAGAATTTATTCTGGCGACGAAGTATCCAGTTATGTGATATTGAAAAATTTAAACTGGATGCATTTAATAAATCAAGATTAACTTCTTTGTTTTCAGTTGTACCTAAGGAATCGGAAAACACTTCAAGATTTGTTTTAAAATCCTGAATACCTGTGGAGTATGTGTAATATAGTCCTAAGCCCCAATTATTTGTTTGTTTTGTTTCATATTTTAGCCCGCCCGAAAGCTTATTGCCCCATCCTCCAAGACCGACACCAATTCTAAGAAATAGCTGATTTGTCAATCTAACTTCGCTTCCAATCGCCACCAAACCAGCGTAATTGTCAATACCGGAGCTTATGCCAAGATATATTGAAGGAAGCGTGTCTTTTGGTTGCAGCTTTGATGTTTGTGCTCTCAGCTGTATTAAGCTGAAAGCCAGAATAATGATTAAAATTATTTTTTTCATCTTTTATAATTTTAAATTGTCAGTAAATTGGTTAACATTAAACTTTAATTATGCAAATCAACCACTATTAGTTGAGTATGTATTTTTTATAAGTCCTTCAAATATATTTAAAATAATAATTGAAAAAACATTTTTATAAATTTTTTAGCCAATAAATAGAATACTAGCATTTTTCCACCAAGAAGTTAATAAATTTAAACTTCTATTTTTGATTATGAATTTTAAAACTTTTTAAATGGAATACTAAAGCTTGCTTGTTATGTGCAGGGAGTTGTGCACCAGCGAGGCATAATACAATAAAGATTTATCGCAAGTCGTAAAAATCAGCCTACTATTCCAAATCGAAATAGCAGGCTTATGAACATATTAAAAATTAGCTATAAATGAAAGAACAAAATTTCTTCCCGAAGCTGAAATACCCGAACTATAAGGACGATATCGCTGGTCGGTCAGATTTTCAATTCCTGCACTTATCGAAAAAGTCTCTGAAAAAGCATACATAGATTTTATGTTTAGTGTGTACCATGAAGGTGAATAATTTTTAGCGTTTGCATCTTTGGCATAGATTTCATCTTTGGCTTGCTCTTCCTGTGCTAAATCTTCAAATTTGCGTTCCCCCTGATAAGTTGCATAAAATTGCAAATTCAAATTATTAACATTGTAATTTAATCGGGTTACACTAAAAAGTGGGGCAGCATGACGTGATGCACTGGTTGTTCCATCATCTAATTCTTCTTCTCCTTTCTGATAGTTCACATCAGATGAAAAGCTAAATCCTGCCGGTAATTTCACTTCTAAGCCAGCCTGAATACCATAAATATTTGCTACAGCAGCATTTTGAATGGCTTGAACCTGACTCATTTCACCATCATACATAATACTGTCTTGTCCGTTGAATTGATAATTTCTACGTACCATTGCATTTTGCAATATTGTGTAATAAGCAGTAACATCAATTTTCACAACTCCATAAAATACTTTTGCAATCCCTAAATCAAAATTGTATGCATATTCAGCATTCAAATCAGGATTTGGAATGGTAACAGCACCTGGTTCAGAGTCAAACACTTTGCCGATGTCATCCACATTTGGCGAGCGAAAAGCAGTTCCAAAATTGCTATTGATGACCCATGATTCAGCAGGACGATAAACAAAACCTATGCTTCCGGTTATGGCATCATTGTTAATATTTGCTTTAGTAAAAGGAAATGGATAGAATGCAATATTATTAGCAAAATCAGCATCTAAAGAAAATTGATTGTAGCGCAATCCTGTTTGCAGTGAAAATTTATCAGACACTTTGAATTCATCATTTACGTATGCCGCTACAGAGCTCCATTTAGATTGGGGATATCGTGAAGGTCCGACTTCATCTGTTCCTGTTGAAATATCTGTTAAGAGTCCTTTGGAAGTAACATCATTAATTATGTACTCAACACCATAAAATAATGTATTTTTTTTACCAAGTGATTTTGTAAAATCAAGATTAGCAGAATATGCTTCTACCTGCTCAGTTTGAGTATTTCTTTCATCCTTGTTTAATGATCTGTCAATCCTGCTTTCTTCAAAAGATTGTAGAGCTAATCGCAAAGTCATCAGGTCATAAACAGCATTGTTGCCGGTTTGAGTAACACTTAAGTTGTTCATCATCCATTTTTGTGGACCATAATTCCATTCTGCATATCGCGCAGTACCATTTTTCATACGGTTATGCCTATCATAACGCCCATAAGATGAAGTTTCCGAATAATGAAAACCATATTGAAAATCCCACTTTTCATTAGGTTTAAACCGAATTTTTTGCATCATATTAATCTGTGAATAGGCTGTTGGAATTTGTAACAAAGGATCATCCTGAGTAATCACCTTGTCAACACTATCAATGCGTTGTACATAATACGGTTTTAAGTAATCATCAGGACCATCGCTTCCTTGTTTCAAATCGTCAAAGTCCCATGAACTAATACTGCTTACCAAAGCCCATTTTTTCCAACCAATGTTAACGTTAAAATGATTTGTCTTTTCATTGTTTGCCGATGAGTATCGTGTTACAGCTTTTGCGGTAATAAATGGTTTATCGGTGAGCGAAAGCTGCGGCGTAAGTGTTTGAAAACTCATAACTCCACCAATAGCATCACTTCCATAAATCACCGAACCCGGACCAAACAGAACCTCGGCATTTTCAATTGTAAAAGGGTCAAGATTAATTACATTCTGAATATTTCCGGCACGAAAAATAGCTGTGTTCATTCTTACTCCATCAATAGTGTACAACAATCTGTTTGTTGCAAATCCCCTAATCATAGGACTACCTCCGCCTTGTTGACTTTTCTGAACGAAAACCTTGCCCGAAACATTTAAAAGGTCAGCGGATGTTTGCGGATTTTGTAATTGGATATCCTTTGTTGAAATTGAGATAATTTTTGATGGAATGTTGCCCGAATTTTGTTTCCAACGAGTTCCTGAAATTACTACTTCATCAAGATTTAGATTGGATACTTCCATTAACACTACAAAACCAGCCAACTTTAGCTCATCATAGCTTACTATTACTATTTTATAACCTAAAGAACGAATTTCTATTTTTTCAGCACCTTTAAAAGCCGAAATATCGGCTTGCCCTTTTGCATTTGTTGTAGTATATGCTCTGGGACTTTCACTTATCAGAGTAACCAATTCCAATGGTTTATTTGTACCCTGATTTTTAATGGTTATTGTTTGAGAATTCATATAAATGCAAACTCCCAAAAATAACCACAACAAAATTATTTTCTTCATTGTTATTATTTTTAAGTTAAAGAATAAGTGTCGGAAAATGACACAACTTTCCTACTGAATTCAAATTTATTGGCAGTAGAAATATTAATAAAATAATTAACTTAAAACTAAACGAGGAGGAGGTTTCGAAGGTGGCGATGATAATGATTTATAAAAATTTAAGAAATTAAAACTTGGTTTAACTTCGGTTTCAAATATACTATGATTCCAAATAAAATGATTTGAGCAATAAAGTGATTTAAAATAAGAAACTAAATATTCTTGCTTTTCTTTTCTTTGTGGGTCAGCATTTAGAGCATTAATTAACAACTTTGCAAGTTGCTTATTTAATTTTGTTTCTCTATTATCTAACCAACACCAATAATAAATAGTATCATTAACAACTTCGGTTTCAACTATATCGTACATTTGCTGTTTGTATTCAAACTCCATGGAATGCTCCCATTCTAATTCTGTCTCAGATTCTTGCTTAGTGAATTTCAGTAGAGTAAGCTCTTCTTTATCAATTCCATCGATTATCATCAACTTCACCTGATGTTTAACTACTGACTTTTTATGGTTGAGCCAACTGAATACTATCAATGCCGGAGCAATGAGTAAAAACAGAAATAATATAGCTATAATTCTATTTTTCAAATCAGGTTGTTTAGTACGCAAATATAGCAAAAAGTGAGTTGTTAAGAAAATTACTGAAATAAAACTGCTAAGAGTTATTTTGATGTGCCAGAAAATAATATTTAGCTGATGTAGAATGATTAATGCCTATCAATGCTCTGTTTAATATTTTGCTATAGATTTTTAACTAAAAATATAAAAAACAATGTAAGGGATTAAAAATTATTTAGATTCTATTTTTTAACAAATTTCAACAATTTGAATTTTTTAATAGGAATTTTCTTTCGATTTCCTGGGGCATTTGTTTAGATTATTGGTTTTGGTAAGCTCCATCAACAGATTGCATTTTCAGTTGACTACAATCTGTAGCCAACTCACTACCTTCTTTTTTTAGTCTTGTTTTCAGTACACTCCAATACTTTCTTGAATTGTGACTTTCTGTTAAAATCCCAACAATATCAATAATTGAGAAATACTACTTCTCTTCATTATCATCCCAAAGCACTCGAAATTTTTATCTTGAAATAATCTTATTGCATTTTCCTTTGTCATAATTCTTTTCAATTATCTAAGTCAAGAATAATGTTTTTTTGGTTGAATGCCTATAATTGGCAAGCTGAGTTTAAAACTTATTTTGATTATGAATTATATTAAACTTTTTAAATGGAACACTAAAGCTTGCTTGTTATGTGCAGGGAGTTGTACACCAGCGAGGGAGACACGTACGTTCAGTGGTGTGAGATGTGCTCCAGTGGGCTTTTAGTTCACTGGCCGCCTACTCGATTGCAGCCAGTTTTTTAATTATCATTATTCCTTATTTAAAAGCCTATTACTGTTTCTGATAATAAAATATTCAAGAGGATTATTGATGAAATCTTTTATTGAATGAATAAATAAATGCGGAATTAATGAAAATTTTGCTCCTCTTGATTTTAATGCAAGTAATAAGGTAATTGAAAAACTGACTATGAGATTTGTAAATCCAATTAGCATTATTCCTATTAGTGCTTTGAATAATATCACAACATCAAATGGATGACTCATAACAGAATAGCCAACATAAGAAGTGCTAAAGGCAATATGTCTAATATCTATTGATATCGGAGCTATATAACTTAAAAGAAAAGCACTACCAAGAAAAATACCGAGACTTAAATTGCCAATGAGGTTTCCTCCTTTGGTTTTAACAAAATTTGCTAAAACAGTGCTTTTAAGAAATAACCTACTATTTGTTATCCGATAAGCAGTTTTTGATGCTACAACTTTGTTATCAATATAGCCGGAAATCAAACCTGAAAGGGCAAGGAAGAGGCCTGCGGTAGCTGCATAGCCTATTAAATGAATAGTTGGCATAACATCTTTCATTAGATATGCAGGTTCAATGCCCAAAGAATTTTGTAACCCAAACAATTGAAAAATCATAAAGATGATACAAGCAAATATTAGTGCCATTATAAAATTACCTACTAAGGAAATAAATTGACTGCTCAAAGCTTTTTTAATTGCAGTTATAATTTCATTAATAGAATCAACCTTTAGATTGTCATTTTTATCAATGTACTTTGCAATGGTGGATGCAGTCATAGCCGGCTGTTTTGTAGCAATTATACCACCTAATTGTTTGACCAAAATAAAGCATATGGCGTAATTTAAACTTGAGATTAAAGCATATCCAACAGGTCCCGAATTGTATGTTTCCATATATATTTTAAAAAGTGCAAAAAATGCGATAAGCGCACCACCAAGCATCGATTTGTATAAAAATCCCCAATACTCTTGCCTGGTTTCTGCAATATACTTTTCTCCTTTATTAGAAGTGTGTTCTACTACTTCCAGTATTAACAAATCGAAGTGTCGAACGATAAATTTCCTTAAACTGTCTTTTTCTTTGTAATATTTAATCTGTTTGTTTAAAATTTCTTCCCAATGGGTAACAGAATTAAGGTTTAACTTTAAATCAAGCAATTCTTTCACCCTATGTATATATTCCAAAATCCTTTTTGTAACAATAGTTAAGTGAAGGTTAACACCTATTATACTTTTGAATCTTCTTAAAGAAAGAATATTATTTTCAATCACATCCAAAATGGTAATTAAATCTTTAATTTTATGAGAATCTTTACTCTCAAGTTCAATCATTTGAGATAGTAGCGTTTCAAAAGAGTTACTTTCTAATTGAAGTAACTTGAATTTATGACTGATGTCATTGTCGAGTCCAAATGCGGCAATTTTTGAACATAGTGCTTTAATACTTAAATCAAGTTCTTTAGGTATTTGACTACTGTAAATATTTTTAAAATCAATTAAACTGATTATAGGGTTAATGTTTTTCTTGTTTTTAAATAACAAAAAATCTACAGTTCCTTCCTCTGGAATGGATGGGAGGATTTTTTTAAATACTCTGCTTACAAATCCTGAACTAAATCCATAATCATCCATTAAAGAGTATTTTGTGAAAAATGAATAGAAGCTTAAATTCATATTATGTTTTTTGCATTCTTAATAAGAGTGAAGGTAATTTATATGTTTAGCAGAATTTCTCATTTGAATTGAGACTAAGGTTAAATTATATTGCTGATTAACTGCATTTTATCAATATTAAAATCTTCAATATTAAGACCAAATATAACTATATTTTTCTTTATTCGTGACACCATTTTTAATTTTCTTTTTTGGTCAAGGAATAGATATTCTGTTGGTTGTGAATAGGGAACTCTTTTTGTAACCATAGTCCAAATTATTACACCAAGTTTCCGAGCAGTGGCACTTACAGCAGCTTGTCGTCCTTTTCTAAATGCTATTCTCTTATAAAAATCAGATAAATGAGTGTCTTTTAGATTTCCCTGCTGTCGCTCGAATCCCTGCTTGCAGCAGGCAAGCTTTCGTGTGACTTAATGAAACCCGAAACCATTTCACCTCCCCCAAATTCCCTATCCAAACTTCTATATTGAATTGCTTCAGCATTATGTTTTTAATAATTACTGAAGAATAATCTTATAATTTATCAATGAATCATTTGTTAAAAGTCTTAATATATAAACACCTTTTGGAAGGTGAGCCAGGGAAAAATTTCTTTTATTATGATTTGAGAGAACTAAACTTCCATTAATATTATAGATTTCCACTTCAAAATCTTGTATTTCATTCGGTAAATCCAAATTTATCAGTCCTGTAGTTGGGTTAGGATAACATAATAATTTATGCAGACTTATTTCATTGATTCCTATATGAAATAAATATTCACAATCTTGAGATGATGGATTATACAAACTAAAAGAACTATCTTCGAAACACTTGAATGTTAATCTGTCAAATTCGAATGCACCAGTTAATGAATCGCACTGGTTCATAGTTGGAAATAAATCCTGATGCTCATCAATATTCTGGTCTAAATTCCCGAACCGCTCAACATATGTACCTTTAAAACCTTTTGAAGAATTAGGAGTTGGTTCAACAGTTATAAATCTGTACGGAACAGAATTTATAGTTATCTTACCAGTATCGATGACTTCTATGTAAGAAGAATCATCACATATTCCCGGCGATGGATTGTCTATTGATATTAGCCACTTGTCACCAATAGAAGCACCAAAATTATACAAAACAAAAAACTCATTTGAACTCCAATAAAACACAGTATCACCTGAAGTATAAGTGAACTGATTACTTAAAGCCTGTTGACCAACGTAATAAATGGTTCCAAATTGATCCATGGAGAATTTATACTTTATACCAGATATCATTTGGCAATTCTTCCCACTTATTAGTGAATCTTGTGTGTAAATGTATTTTATAAATCCACCATAACCAATATTAGAATAATCATAGTGCCAAACAGCACCTTTATCAACCCAAACTTGTCCAATTGCACAACAATTGAAAAGTAAAACAATAATAATTAGGTATATTTTTTTCATGTGTTTAAATTTAGTTATCTAATTGAATTTCTATTATTTGAATTTATATGTATTCAAGCTTAATCTGTACTTAACATGGAATGCCCAAAATTCAATCATCTCATTTGGTGTACTTTTGTAGATGGGCATTCCATTTCTTTATATGTTAAATTGAAATTCTAATACCACAAAATCATTCCTAATTTAAAATTTCTAATTCAAAATTTCCTCACTTCCCCCAAATTCCCTATCCAAACTCCTATACTAAATTGCTTCAGCAAGTTGTTCGGAAACATTTAGTCTCAGCCCTCGATACACCACGCTGCTGGATTTATCCCCAAACAATTCTTTATCAATGCGTGGCACTCGGTCTGACAACCTGCAACCTGAAACCCGCAACCCGAAACCCTTGCACTGAGCGAAGTCGAAGTGTGAAACCTGAAACCCTTGCACTGAGCGTATTCTATGATAAAAAAAATCAAATTTAGCTAAAGTTATTAACATTTCTCATGCTGCATATTTCATTGTATCAACATAAGGAGAACTTCTATTAACAACGGCAAAAACTCTTGACAATAAT
>JAIPBB010000215.1 GCA_021739805.1 Saprospiraceae bacterium
AATCAAGAATTGTTCGTTTACCTTTAAATAAAATTGGCTCTATTAATAAAATTAATAAAGCTTTTGCACAATTGGAACAAGAATTTGAACGTCAACCAAACCCTGATGAAATTGCTGACCTTTTAGATATTTCTGAAAGTGAAGTAAAAGAGTCAATGAAAAATGCAGGTCGGCATGTTTCAATGGATGCTCCTTTAATTCAAGATGAAGACACAAATATGTATGATGTGGTTCGTAATGATGAAGGTCCAACTCCTGAAACAGGCTTGATTTATGATTCTCTTCGTAAAGAAATCAGCAGGGCAATTTCAACACTAACTCCTCGAGAGGCGGATGTTATTCGTTTATATTTTGGACTTGATGGTGCACATCCAATGACCCTTGAGGAAATTGGCGAAAAATTCGACTTGACCCGTGAAAGAGTCAGGCAAATTAAAGAAAAAGCTATTCGAAGATTGAAACATACTTCAAGAAGCAAAATATTAAAAACCTATCTAGGTTAGAAAAAGCGGAGTTTTACTCCGCTTTTTTTTTGTTTACACCTTCCGATGCTATTTTAACTTAAATTTATCTATAATCTATATTTGTATTTTAGTCTAGATAACCAGTGTGTTAACTTGTTTTGCGATTGTCTTTCCCAATCTATTTTTTTCAATATCTTGACATTTTTTTTTCAGCATGGTATTTTAGCATTCTTAAAACCAAACAAAAAAAACAAAAAGGGAGGAAAAACAATGTTAAATCAAATTGATATAAATTGCATAGGGATGAAATGCCCGAGACCAATAATTGAAATTGCCAAGGCGGCCCGGAAATCAGCTTCCGGTTCAATAATTAATATTTTAGCTGATGATCTCGCTTTTGAAAGCGATGTTAACGCTTGGGCAGAAAATACTGGTGCAACTATTTTAAGTATTTCTAAAGAAGATGGGCAAATCTCAGTGAAAATTCAAATACAATAAAAATGTAATTATGAGAGACGAAATGACTTTAACCATGGAAAAACCAATTACTTCTGAATCTCGTTTAAACGAATTGGAAAGTAAAATAGAAAGCCTGACAAAACAAGTTGATAAGCAAAAACTTGATAATAAAGTTTGTATTATTTGTTTTAGTGGCGAATGGGACAGGCTTTTTGCTGCTTTATCATTAGCAAGTGGTTCTTTAGCACTTGGAAAAGAAGTTCATATGTTCTTCACATTCTGGTCTGTTAGTGCATTGAGAAGTACAGGCGACCTAAAAGATTCAAATAAATCTTTAACACAAAAAATGTTTAATAAAATACTTCCATGCGGAATAGGTAAAGCTCCTTTGTCAAAGTATAATTTATGTGGCCTTGGGAAATTCTTTATGAAGAAAATTATGAAAAGAAAAGGCGTTGATGATATTGATGTTTTATTTAAAGATGTGAAAGAACTTGGAGCAAAAATCCATATTTGTGATACATCAACTGAACTGTTTGGACTAAAATGTAGCGAGTTAGTTGATGGTGATAAAATGAATATATGTGGTGCCACAACATTTTTATCCCACGGATTTAAAAGTCAAATGATATTATTTGTTTAAAATTAATTAGAAAAAGGAAAAAAAGATGAGCAAGAAACCAGATTTACTAATAACAATAACTACTGGAAAACAAGATAGAGGTTCCAGAGCAACCTTGGCTTTTTCTTGGGGATGTGCCGCTTTGGCTATGGGTCAAACTGTATGTATTTATCTGTCCATGGACGGAACTGTTTGGGCTGTGAAAGGTGCTATGAAAGGTGTTGAAGTTGGAGGCTTTGAGCAATTAACCGATTATTTAGAGCAGTTTATTGCTCTTGGTGGTGAGTTATTTGTTTGTGCACCATGTACTGAGTATTATTGTGCATTTGACCGAACATCAATTGACTCAACCCTTATTGATGATGCAGAAATTACCGGTTTAGCCTCTATAGTGGCAAAAATGGGAGTAAACACTAAGTGTTTAACGTTTTAATTGAAGGACATTTCTAATGGACAAAGACCATAAAGATCTTCAGGATTTGAATAAACGATTGGCAAATGCAAATGCCATATCAGCTGAATTAATGGCTGAAATGGATGAGAAAAATTCTGCACTTCAAGCTTTAAATCAGGAATTAGCAAACTCAAATGCAATTGCGGCGGAGCTAATGGTTGAACTTGAAGAAAAAAATAATTCTTTAAGGCAAACTAATAAAGAAGTAGCAAAGGCAAATGTTCATGCAGCCGAGCTTATTTCAATTCTCGAAACAAAAGAAGAGAAAATTGCTGAACTTAATAAATCACTTAGTTCTGCAAATGCTTTTGGAGCTGAATTAGTTGCTGAACGTGAACTTGCTCTTGAAGAGTTAGCCGAATTAAACAAGAAACTTAATAAAGAAATCAAAGTTAGAATTGCCGCTGAAACTGAAATCAAGAAAACAGCTGATGAGCTTGCTAAACTCATTGCTACTAAAGATAAGTTCTTTTCAATTATTGCTCATGACCTTAAAAATCCATTTGGTGCTATTATTGGCTTCTCTGAAATTTTAGATCTTGATTATGATAATATGGATGATACTGAACGGAAAAGTATGGTCGATATGATACATAAATCTTCAAATAACGCTTACGATTTACTCATTAATCTACTTGATTGGTCAAGAATCCAAACAGGTTCCATAAGTTTGAATCGTGAAGTATTTAATTTGGAAGATGGTGTAAATAATACTATTGCTCTTCTTGAACATCAAGCTAGTATGAAAAACATAAAAATTAAAACTCAAAACCTGTCGAATAAGTTTGTTTTTGCTGATAAGAATATGATTGTCACAGTAATCAGAAACCTTATTTCAAATGCTATAAAATTTTCTTATTCCAAAAGTGAAATTATTGTAAGTTGTGAAATAATGAACAATTTAGTTAAGGTTGGAATAAAAGATAGTGGAACAGGTATAAGTAAAGAAAATATAAAAAGACTCTTTAAAATTAAAGAACAATATACCGAACAGGGAACTTCAAAGGAAACAGGCACAGGACTTGGACTTATACTTTGCGAAGAATTTATCAATAGGAATAAAGGTACAATTTGGGTTGAGTCAATATTAGGTAAAGGTTCTACTTTTTATTTTACTATACCTGTTAAATAATAAATTCATCCTTTTCAATTGGCTAATTTATATTTTGAAATGCTGGGACAAATTAATTTTCATTTTGATGAAAGAATTACTTTATCCATAGATAATTAATTTTTTAGTTCTATTAAAAATGGTGAAAAAGTTTAAAGGTATATAAAAATCAAAAATCGTTAATCATTAATTCTTGTTCTTAAATCTTAAAAAAAATTATTACCATTTTGGGCACTTAGTACCCGACAAATCAAAATATCATTTAGCCTTTTATTTTTGTGGATGTTTCTATAATAAAATTAATTTTAACTTTGTTCATTAATTAAAATCCTTATTTGATTATGAACAAACACTTAATTGCTCCATCCTTACTTTCAGCCGATTTCGGAAATTTAGTCAAAGATATCGAAATGATTAACAAAAGCGAAGCCGATTGGTTTCATATTGATGTTATGGATGGTGTTTTTGTTCCCAATATTTCTTTTGGTTTTCCTATTATTAAGGTTGTTAAGCAATATGCAAAAAAACCTTTGGATGTTCATTTAATGATTGTTGACCCTGATAGATATTTTGAAGATTTTAAAAATGCCGGAGCTGATATTGTAACTGTTCATTATGAAGCTTGCACTCATTTGCATCGTTCAATCACTGCATTAAAAGATTTAGGAATTAAAGCCGGAGTTGTTCTTAATCCACACACAAGTGTTGATTTGATCGAAAATATAATTAATGATGTTGACCTTGTTTTGCTTATGTCAGTAAATCCGGGCTATGGAGGACAAAAATTTATCGAAAACACTTATACCAAAATTGCAAAACTCAGGGAATTAATTATTCAAAAAAAATCAAAAGCTTTAATTGAAGTTGATGGAGGAGTTGGATTAAATAATATTTCCAAACTGGTAGATGCCGGAGCAGATGTATTTGTTGCCGGTAATGCAGTTTTTAAATCAGAAAATCCGATTGAAACAATTTCAAAAATGAAAAATTTGAAAGTTTAAAACAAAAGTGCATCTTGAATCTTATTCGGTATTAGAAATCAATTGAAGCAATAAATCCTAATTCATTGGCTAGTAATTTTAAATGTTGTTTGAGTTTTTTTTAATTGAAATTTGGTTTTTATTTGAAATTTGTGTTTTGTTATTTGGAATTTATTGAATATTTAAATCCCCCTGAAAAATCGAAATAATCCACATTATATATTACATTCAATTCCTATTTCATCACAAACCATTTTAAGTTCTTCTAAAACTTTTCCTAGTATTGTGATACCATCAACAGCAAGCCTGGCTTCCATTTCTCTTTCTGGTTCTCCTGGAATCCAAACCCGGTTTTGACCAGCTACAGGTTTAGCGTTTTTAAATGTTTGAATCCATGAGTCCATATATGATTTAAATTCATTAGCAGCTTGAAAAGCATCAATTCTCATTGCACCAAAAAAATGCCCTAAGCCCAATCCTGTAAGATTTTCTTTTAGTGGAAGATAACTAACTTGTGGTGGAACAAAAGGACCAAAGTTTGCTCCCGAAAGTACTGCTGAAAATATATCTACAATAGAACCTAGGCAAAAACCTTTGTGACTTCCATGAAGTCTGTCTCCTCCAAGGGGCAATATAGCACCACCTTCAGTAAGAATATTTGGGTCAAAACAAGGATTGCCATCTTTATCCTGAACATAACCATCGGGAGCAGTTTCTCCTTTTTTATGCATTATGTCAAGTTTGCCTCGTGCTATAGGAGTGGTTGCAAAATCAGCAACAAATGGATTTTCTTTTCCGGCAGGAATTGATACTGAAATTGGATTTGTTCCAAGCATCTTTTCTTTTGAAAATGTCGGAGCAACAAGTGGATTTGCATTAGTCATTGCAATTCCAATCATATCATGTTCAAGAGCCATCATTGTATAATAACCGGCAATTCCAAAATGATTTGAATTTCTAACCGAAATCCAACCTGTACCAGCTATTTTTGCTTTTTCGATTGCAATCTGCATTGATTGTTTACCTACAATCATCCCATATCCTTTATCTCCATCAATAACTGCTGTACTAGGTGATTCGTGAACAATTTTAATTTTAGGATTTATATTTACCCGACCTTTTTTCCAAAGTTCAAGATAATCTTTTATGCGAATTACTCCATGAGAGCTAATTCCTCTTAATTCTGTTTTTGTAATTATTTCGCTAATGATTTTAGCATTTGCTTCTTCACAACCTATTTGTGTAAATATACTTTCGACAAGCGATTTTAGTTCTTTGTGATGGATAGTTTTATTTAGCATAATTTTATTTAATTTATGGCAAATATAAAATAATGCCTCAATAATATTTAAAATTTCATAGATTTGTGAAAATTTATATTTTGAATGTTATGAATGATGAAATAAGAAAATTTAATCCGGAAAGACTTTGGCATTATTTTGCAGAAATCCTTGAAGTACCACGTCCATCTAAGAAAGAAGAGAAAATCGCACAATATTTGTTGAATTTTGGTAAATCTCTAAATCTCGAAACTATTCAAGATGAAATTGGGAATGTTTTAATTCGAAAACCTGCATCAGCAGGCTGTGAAAATTTAAAATCCGTTGTACTTCAGAGTCATATTGATATGGTTTGTGAAAAAAATAGTGATACTGATTTTGATTTTGAAAATGATACAATCCAAACATTTGTTGAAGATGGGTGGGTAAAAGCAAAAGGAACAACTTTAGGTGCTGATGACGGTATTGGAGTAGCAACACAGTTGGCTATACTTGCTGATAATACTCTTAACCACGGGCCCATCGAGTGTTTATTCACTGTTGATGAAGAAACAGGACTGACAGGAGCCTTTGGTCTTAAGCCAGATTTGTTAAATAGTGAGATTTTAATAAACCTTGATTCAGAAGATGAAGGTGAACTTTTTATTGGATGTGCAGGAGGAAAAGACACTCTTGCTGATATTGAGTTTACTAAAGATGAAGTTCCAAATGAACATGCATTTTATAGGATTAGTATTACTGGACTCAAAGGTGGACATTCAGGTGATGAAATACAGAAACGATTAGGAAATGCTAATAAGCTACTGAATCGCATTTTATGGGATGCAAGTAAAAAATATAGTATTAGACTTAATAATTTCGATGGTGGAAACCTAAGAAATGCCATTGCTCGTGAAGCATTTGCTGTTGTTGCAGTTCCAAATGAATTTTCTAGTAAATTTGAAAAATTGGTTGATGACTATTATAAAACTTTTACAGATGAATTGCATAAAACAGAGCCTGATTTGAAAGTTTCAATTTCCATAGTTGATAATTATAAATACGTTATAGATTTGAAAACACAAAATAATCTTTTAAATGCGATTTATTCTTGTCCTCACGGAGTAATTGCCTGGTCAGCGGATATTGAAAATTTTGTTGAAACATCAACAAATCTTGCATCAGTGAAAATGAATGATTCAATAATTAAAATAACTACAAGCCAAAGAAGTTCAGTTGAATCTGCTAAATATGATATTTGCAATATGGTTGCAAGTGTGTTTATACTTGCCGGAGCAAAAGTTGTTCATACTGATGGATACCCCGGATGGAAACCAAATCCTGATTCCGAAATTATGGAAATTACTAAAGCATCATATCAAAAATTATTTAATAAGCAGCCAAAGGTTTTAGCAATTCATGCCGGGCTTGAATGTGGTCTTATTGGTGAAACTTATCCTAAAATGGATATGATTTCTTTTGGTCCAACTATTAAAGGAGCACACTCACCTGACGAACGCTTAAAAATTGACACAGTAAAAATGTTTTGGGATCTGACTATTGATGTTCTGAAAAATATACCAACAAAATAAAAACAAAGCCTCGAAATTCGGGGCTTTTTCATTTATTTATACCAGGGAAATTAAACGAATTTTATTTACCCTATATAATAATGTGTATTAAAGTCCAAATTCAACTCCAATTCTGACAATTGGATTAGCATATAGTGAATACACATTTTCATTGAAATTCCATAAAAGCAAGAAATTAACATAAGAATTCCTTCCAATTCGTTGCCTGTAACCTGCTCCCAACAAATAGCTTTCAACAGTAATTCTTTTTTCTGTTGTTGTAATATTACTAAAACCCAGTAGCTCGGCATCATAATTCAACAACTCAAACTCAGCATGAGCAAAGAAATCATCATAAATAATGTAACGAGAAAAAATACTGCCACCATAAATAGATGTTGAAAATTCAAACAAATCATCCTTATATCTATAATACTGGTATTTAAATCCAACACCTACAGATAATTTTTCAGTAATTCTATACCCTAATAAAGGTGAAATATCTAACATGGTTACAGTTCCGAATTGAAATCCAAGACCACCACCCGTGAAAAAACTATCACGGAATATCGTAGGCTTATCCTTTGAAGCCTTCGATGAGTTAATTTCTTGTGCTTCTACATTACTAAATAGAAAGACAACAATAAAAAAAATCAGGCTTTTAAATAATTTCAACTTCAAGATGTTCATTTTTAATTTGATTTCAACATACAAATATATTAAAGAATGACAATCTTATGGCAAAAGAATATTAATTAGTACTTATTTTTAAAAAAACAACAAATATTAAAAGCTTTATTGTATTGTTAAATTCTTAAAATCATGCAATTTTCAATTGAATTATTCTTTTAATTAACTGAAAAACAATATATAAAAAAATAATTGAAAAATATTTAAAATAATGCTTGTTTGAGTAAAATATTATTGCGTATCTTCGCAGCCGCTTTTGAAAAATAGTTCTTTAAAACAAAGAAAAAAAAGTGAAAAAAAAATACAAAAAAACTTGCAGATTAAATTTTAAGTTGTATTTTTGCACTCCCATTTCAAAACACAATTTATTGGGTTGAAAAAATGAGAGAAAAACAAAGAAATTAGTTCATTGAAAATATTGAAACATAGTCTAGAAAAATAGTAAATATCCTTGATTAATTTAATTAACCAAGTCTAGTAAATCTTGAGACATATTAAAATTCTTTTTTACAATGAAGAGTTTGATCCTGGCTCAGGATGAACGCTAGCGGCAGGCTTAACACATGCAAGTCGAACGGTAAGGTTCCTTCGGGAATACACGAGTGGCGAACGGGTGCGTAACGCGTATGCAACCTACCTTTAACTGGGAGATAGCCCCGAGAAATCGGGATTAATATCCCATAATATCCTAACATGGCATCATGAATGGATTAAAGCTCCGGCGGTTAAAGATGGGCATGCGTGACATTAGTTAGTTGGTGAGGTAACGGCTCACCAAGACAGCGATGTCTAGGGGTCCTGAGAGGGAAACCCCCCACACTGGTACTGAGACACGGACCAGACTCCTACGGGAGGCAGCAGTGAGGAATATTGGGCAATGGACGCAAGTCTGACCCAGCCATGCCGCGTGAAGGATGACAGCCCTATGGGTTGTAAACTTCTTTTATATGGGAAAAAACCCCCGAACGTGTTCGGGGCTGATGGTACCATAAGAATAAGCACCGGCTAACTCCGTGCCAGCAGCCGCGGTAATACGGAGGGTGCAAGCGTTATCCGGATTTATTGGGTTTAAAGGGTGCGCAGGCGGAGCGATCAGTCAGTGGTGAAATCCTACGGCTCAACCGTAGAACTGCCATTGATACTGTCGTTCTTGAGTATAGTTGAAGTGGGCGGAATGTGTCATGTAGCGGTGAAATGCATAGATATGACACAGAACACCAATCGCGAAGGCAGCTCACTAAACTACTACTGACGCTCAGGCACGAAAGCGTGGGGAGCGAACAGGATTAGATACCCTGGTAGTCCACGCCGTAAACGATGATTACTCGTTGTTGGCGATACACAGTCAGCGACTGAACGAAAGTATTAAGTAATCCACCTGGGGAGTACGATCGCAAGGTTGAAACTCAAAGGAATTGACGGGGGCCCGCACAAGCGGAGGAGCATGTGGTTTAATTCGATGATACGCGAGGAACCTTACCTAGGCTTAAATGTATTGCGACAACCCGGGAAACCGGGCCTCTCTTCGGAGCGCTTTACAAGGTGCTGCATGGTTGTCGTCAGCTCGTGCCGTGAGGTGTCGGGTTAAGTCCCATAACGAGCGCAACCCCTATCATTAGTTGCCATCAGGTTAAGCTGGGGACTCTAATGAAACTGCCTACGCAAGTAGTGAGGAAG
>JAIPBB010000216.1 GCA_021739805.1 Saprospiraceae bacterium
CTTCAGGACAATATTTTTTTAAATATGCTTCAAGGGTTTCTCTTGCCGGAAGTTCATCTTCAACTATAATTGCTTTTATTTCCATTCTTATTTAATTCTTTTGTTGTTTGTTATTTGCACTTCGTGCGTCATTAGGTTGTCATTCTGTTGTCATTCAGTAATCATTCAGTAGTTATTCAGTAGTCATTCAGTTGTCATTCTGTTGTCATTCTGTTGTCATTAAGTAGTCATTAAGTAGTTATTCTATTGTATAAATGCTTTGAGTTGTCCTAATGACGTGCGAAGCACAAATGACGCCCGCAGGGCAAATGACGCAAAGCAAATGACAGCGAAGCGAATGACACGAAGTAAATGACATTATTATTGGTTTTTTATTTCCGGAATCAACAATGTCACTTTTGTTCCTTCCTTATTATTGCCTAAGTCTTCAATATTTAGTTCAATATTCTGTTTATACAATTTATTAAGTATTTCTAAACGTTTTTTCGTGTTAAGAATTCCTTTAGATTTATTCTTTTTTTGGTTTTCTGTTTTTAGTTCTTGCGATTTTGTTCTACCGATTCCATTGTCGATTACTTCAACTTTAATATGAGATTTTTCTTTTTTAATCTCCACTTTCAAAAACCCATCTTTCTCTTTATATCTCAATCCGTGCCACACAGCATTTTCAATGTAAGGTTGAATGAGCATAGGTGGAATCCTGAAAGTGTCGGGATTTATATTTTTATCAACATCGAAAGTGTAACTGAATTTGTCGGAGAAGCGGATGTTCTCAAGTTCTAAATAGGATTTCAACAATTCAATTTCTTTTGACAAAGGAATAAAGTCATGTTCTGAATTTTCCAGAGTACTTCTTATTAACCTTGAGAAACTGCTTATATATTTATTGGCATTTAGCTCATCGTTTTTGGCAATGAAACTATTTACAGAATTCAAGGCATTAAAAATAAAATGCGGATTCATCTGCGTTCTAAGAGATTTTAAGTCAAGAAAAAGATTGTGTTTTTTCTGTATTCTAATTCTTTGGATTGCAGTGAACAAAGCGAAAATCAATAATGAAACAATAACAAAGAGAAGGATAATAAAGTTTCTTTGATACTTATGATCTTTTTCCATTGACTGCAATTGTATATCAAACAGTTGTTTGTCCTGCTCCATCATTACAATCCGGTTTTGATTATCAGTGAGTTTTTTTGTTATATCCACTACTTTTTTTATCTCATTTTCTTTAATCTTGTACAATTCATCAACCAAGGCAATGTAAGATTTATAGCTTTCAATTGCTTTATCTCCCAAACCTAAATTTGCGTAGCTTTCCGATTGTGTTTTTGCTGCTTCAATTTTAAATTCAATCCCTATACCTTCCGGTTTTAATTTCTCATTCTTTTTAATGTATTCAAGAGCGACATCTGGTTGATTTTGAAAGTTTAATGTTTGGGCTATATAAGTATTATTTCTAAAAGCTTCTTCAGTTACATTGATGTCTTGTTTTTTTAATACATCACTGTTTTTTTCCAAAGTGTTGCTAATTATACTTCGTGATTCAATTTCCTTATTATACATTTTATTGCTTGCATAAAAATCAGCAATCTGATTTTGAGCTTCTAATTGAAGCTTACCATTTGCAGTCGTATTCGACTGAACGTTTGCTTCATTTAAATAGCTTAAAGCATCTTTGTCTTTTTTTCCGGTTAAGATGTTAGCAATCTTTAGTTTAATCTCAGTATTCTTATCAATCTCCGATAGTTCTTTTGAAAGTTTGTCAGCTGCTTTAAAATTTTTAAGTGCTAATTCATGATTTTTAAGTGATAAGTAATTGTCTCCCAAACCTTCGAGAATAACCAGTTTTTGGTGCTTGTCAATTTTAGTTTTTAGAAAACTATTGTAAATATTAATACTTTTTTGGTGTTTACCGGCTTTGTAGTATTGTTGAGCAGCCAATAAATAATTGTCAAAATAGTTAGAATTATTTTCTCCATAAAGCCCTGCACTTTTTTCATAATTCATGGCGGCAAGGTCATGTTGTTTATAATATTTATAATAATTTCCCAAAACCGCAAAAGTCTTTGCCTGCTTTATTTTGTCTTTTTTTTCTATTGAAAGAATCATTGCCGTTTCAATGTAGTCGAATGCCACTTCAGGATTTGATTCAAGAACAGTACTAACCGAATCAAGAAATTTGTCGATGTCAGAATAAGAATAATTTTGAGCCTTCTGAAAAGATTTTTTTTGCGATATAGAATTACTTTGTGAATAAATATTTGTAATAGTTATCACAAGAAAAAGTAATGTATGTAAGATTTTTTTCAACATGAGTTTTTTATTTGACAATGTAAAAGTAATAAATTCTTTAGAGCATTTCTTAATTTTTAGGGTATTTGGCTCAATCAAAAGTGGCTTTCCCTCAGTACAAGATACCTTTGCCTAAATTGATTGGGAGTTTGAATAAGTTGTCCTTCGGACGTCATTCGCTGCAGCTGTCATTAAATAGTCATTTGCTTCGCACCTGCCCGTCCGTAGCTTTAGCGTAGGCGGGTCATTTGCTTTGCATCATTCAGTTGTTTAGAAGAGTCTTCCGACTTCTGTCTTCCGACTTCCGGCTTCCGACTTCTGTCTTCCGACTTCCGACTTCTGTCTTCCGACTTCTGTCTTCCGACTTCTGTCTTCCAACTTCCGACTTCGGTCTTCCGACTTCTGTCTTCCACAACTCAATAATCTCTTTCCTAAAGAAAAACACCCTTTCCCTAATTCTAATCATGTGTTTCCTAAAACTAGCTTTTTTGTGGCGAAATAGGAGAGTAGTTTTGGCTCAAAATCGAAAATACAGAAAGAATAATTTAAATCTTAAAATTTAAAAAATGAAAAGAAAAATAATTTTAGCGGTTCTGGGAATTTTAATAGTAAATACATCATTCGGACAATCTGCCGGAAATGTAATCTACAATAATCCCGGAGCAATTAAGCCACAAAGAGTTTTTGTTAATGTGACTAATCCAAATAGCACAAATGTAATATTGCAAGCAGATGTTATGATAAATATGAAAGCTACCAGTTATGTTGCAATTTTTAGTGTTACACAAAACGGTAAGACTGCCCTAGAAGCGGATTCATTAATGAATCTTCGTTTGAAAATGGTGACTGATGGATTAAAGCAAATGAAAATTAAAGAAAAGAATATTCATGTTGACGTAATTTCTTTGGTTCCAACATATGCAATAAAGCTAGAAAAGAAAAGGTTTAGCAGAACAGCAAATGAAATCCCAACAGGTTTTCAAATGAAGAAAAACCTTCATGTTATTTTCTACGAGCATAATGAACTTTCTGAAATTGTTTCCCTTGCTGCAAAAGCGGAAATCTATGATATTGTGAAAGTTGACTACAATTTGGCAGATATTCAAGCAGCTTATGATTCATTGATGGAAGCAGCAAGTCGTGTTATAAATAGAAAAGAAAGACTTTATGCAAAAATGGGACTTCATCTTGAAGTTCAAAATATGACCGATGGTTTTAATGTGGCTTATCCCATTGAAAGATATGCTAGTTATACAGCATTTAACACAGGTAGTTCAATTGAAGAAGTGAAAATTGCTAAGAAAAGAAAGGAAAAAGAAAAAAATGTTTATGTAAGTGGTAAAAACCAAATTGTTAATGTTAATAATTACAATGATGAAGATGAAACAAAATTTATTGTAAAACATCAGGAAAAGAAAAAAACTATTTACTATAATAAAGTTCCTTACAACCAATTCGATAATGTTATTAATGCCGATTTTGTTGACCCAAGAATTCAGTTTTACTATACACTGAAAGTAAGATATACTTCTACTAATCAAACCAAATGGGATGAAATGCAGGAAGTAAA
Organism: Saprospiraceae bacterium; assembly: GCA_021739805.1. The sequence continues at coordinate 3,863 of JAIPBB010000216.1, forward strand.
AAACAAAAGAAAAAAGGATGATGAGGAAAGGGCAAAAAAAGGCTGGTTTAAGAAAAAATAAAATTTCAAATAAATTATTCACTAATTAAAACACAAAATCATGAAAAAGATCATTTTATTAATTATCGGACTTATTGCAGTTATTGGCTTGCATGCTCAATATAATTTACAAAATCTGCAACCAAAATATCAGGAGTTGAAAGTTTCAACGGATAATCTCATAAAGATATATCCGATTAAAGCCAATAAAGTTTTTACTGACGTTCACAAGGATGTCAGTAAGTTTACAAATCTCGAAACTGCCATAAAGCAAAACAAAATAATTGTTACAGAAGTAAGCTCTTCAGGTACAGTTAACACTTTATTTGCTGAAAACATTTCTAAAGAAACCATATATTTGATGGCAGGAGAGGTAATTAAGGGTGGAAAACAAGACAGAATTATTGGTTCTGATGTTATAATTTTGCCCGGTGAAAAGAAAAATATTTCAGCCTTTTGCGTAGAACGTGGCAGATGGAGTGCTCAAGGCTCAGGAGATAAATTCGATGGATATTCGAATGGTGTGAGCCAGAATGTGAGAAAAGCCGCAGTGGTTGACAAGAATCAATCTGAAGTTTGGTCAAATGTTAGCCAGGTTAATTCAAGTAATAATATTAGTTCGAGTACAGGAGCTTATACCGCTTTGGAAAAATCAAAAACTTATAATGATAAGATGCAAAGCTATTTGAAAGTGTTTAAATCCGCATGGAATAATGATCCATCTGTGGTTGGGATAGTGGCTGTTTCTGGCGATAAAGTAATTGGATGTGATATTTTTGCTACCCACGATATTTTTGTGAATGCCTATAATAATCTTCTTCATTCATATATTACAGAAGCTATATCAAATGGTTCAAAAGTAACAATCACTATGAATGAAGTTAATAAATATCTGGAAGATTTCTTGAAAGACGAAAGCAAACAGGAAGAATCCTTAAACAATAATGGTGATGTTTTTAAACATGGAGCAAACAAATTGCATATTTCGGTATTTTAAGATTTCATAATTGGTTTCAGGTTTCAAGTTTCGACTTTGCTCAATGACTATAGCATGGACATTGAGCGGAGTCGAAATGTATTTTGGGATTCGGGTATTTATTTACGAGAAACTAGAAACTAGACACGAAAAACGAGTTACATTCAGTTTTTTGTTGACTCAAAAAAAGTTGGTGTAAATTGAACACTTATCCAAAAGAAATTTGCGAATTTATTTTTATTTGGATTATTTGCCTTTAAAATATTCATAGTTTCACTAGGGATAATGAAAGAATAACCAGCTTGAATAATAGCTTCTTTAAGGTGAGTGTGGTGTAGAAAGAAATCAAATTCATGACCAAGTTCCATATTGTTGAGCTTGGTTAAAATTTGGTTCTCAATAATATATCTATTATTTAAAGTGAAATAGTGATAAGTGAGGTCTAAACGATTAACCCAATTCATTTGAAGTTTCATTTTGAAATGAAAGTCTTTAATTCCTGTGATAAAATCTGCAGGACTTTGAAAATAATCCATGCTACCTAGAAAGTTATGACGATCTCCAAATAAAATATCAAAAGTTTCTGTTTGGGTTTGACTATTTGGATTACTCATATTGGTTCCGGAATAGTTGTCTAATCCAATACCCGTATTCAAACTTTTAAATGGTTGATAATTTACACTCCCAGAATAAAAATATGTATTAACGTTTTTACCTTCTTTGTTTTTGCCTAATTGGTGAAAATATGATCCTTTTAATTTTAATTTATTTTTCATGAATTTCACCGCACTACCAAAAGTCCCTCTTGTATAGATAATGTTTAAAGTGTCCTGTTTTTCATTTCCATCTGCAATTGCGGTGGCTGAAATATCAAGCTTTTTATCCCAGAATTGTTTATTTGCCCATAAGAAAGCTAAATATTTGTAATTCTTAACATTATATGAAATTTTCGCTTCACTTTTTCTGGCGGCATTTATCCCCATTCCGTTATGAATACAGAAATCCTTTTCGGGTATGCAATATTTTAAAACAGCAATATCATGAGTTGCTCCGCTTTCTTCCCAATCGTGTTTGCTTAGTAGTCTTCCGTCATCATATTCCAGTTCTTGCCTTCCTATTTTCAAACTTAATCTTTTGTAGCTGAAAATATATTCTACCCATGCCTGATAAATTCCAATTGGACGAGCAGTTTCAAGCCATTCATTTTCGCCCCATATTCCTGCCTCCTGAAATGAGAAATTACTTAGCAATTTGTTAGAAGTAAAATTTAAAATCAGCCTGCTTCTTTGACCAAAAAATGCAGCAAATTCTTCATCATTCGAAAGTATTCTTTTATATCCGTCACGATATTCAAAACGGCTTCTGAAGTCGGCGGCCAGACTAAATGATTTTGGCTGTATTTGCGAGAAGGAACCTAGACCGGAAAATAGAAAAACTAAAAATAAATATTTTTTCATTAATAGATTTGAATTGTGACTTTTATTAGAAAGGGCAAATATATTAATATGTGAGGATTATGCAAAATTTATTTAAATGGACAATTGGAACATTAATCAAACAATTACAACTCAATTATTTTTTAGGTGTTATATTTAGTTGTTATATTAGGTGTTATTGTTATTCAGTATTTTAATTTATGTTTAATAGTACCTAAAATATTTAAAGTGCCTGAAGTATTTTAAGTACTTCAGACCTGATTAGTTCCATAAATTTATTGACGAACTCCGTCAATGTATTTAATAATAAATGCTCCCTGAACATTTTCCCTTATCTTATTTAGAAATGCCTTAGCTTCATTAATATCAGTAAACGAACCTACCGTAAATTTACTTAAACCATTGTGGATTTCTTCGCTAACTTCATCGGTTAAATTGTTGCTGCTGGCAATAGATTCACTACTAGCTCTACCTTGAGAAAATGCTCCAACTTGAATTCTATACTCAACTCCGGCTTTAAATGATTTATTAACACTTGAACTTGGAGTTCCTTGAACTTTAGCAACATCCTGTAAAGAGTTTAATCTTTTTCCATCATTAAAAGCTACAACAAAAGCATCAGGTACCTGATTTGCTCTTAATTTAGTTTTATATGCATTTGCATCGCTATAAGTTTTGAAAGAACCACTTGAATATTTTGTGTATCCATTATGGTATGTTTCATAAACCGGGCCTGATAAATTATATTGTTTTGCAATTCTTCCCGGAGATTCTTTGCCACCATAAATTGCACGAACCTGTACTCTATATTCAATTCCCTGATTAGTAGCTATTGGTATAGTTGTAGGTGTAGTTGTAGTTGTAGTTGTAGTTGTAGTTGTAGTTTTGTCGGGAGTTGTCTTGTCTGGTACTACATTGTTATCTGTGATTTTAGGTTCAGTTATAACAGTTTTATCTGCTGTTACAGTAGTGTCAATTTTTTCAACAATTTCCACGGGAGCAGGTTTAACAACATAAATCGTGTTTTTAAATTGATGTATTTTGCTTTGATTGTTTTCCTCATAAATGAACATTCCAGGAATAGAATAATTTTTTACTTTGGCATCAGTAACTGTAATTTTTATTGTCGAAACTATTATTGGTCGGTCAGGAAGCTCATCCCAGCTAAGACTTACAATTTGATCCTTGAAGTTAAAATCACCATTTGTATCTTCTGTGTCAGTTGCTGAAAATCCGGTTGGTAATGTTTGCTGTATTCTACCTTCTCCCTTAATTGCACCTTTGTTAATTTGAATTTTAATTTCAAATTCAGAATTATTAAGTGTGCTATCAGGTAATTGTGCAATAATTTTTATTGGGATAATAGTCTCTGGTTCAACAGAAGAAGTATCTTGAGCGATGATGTCTTTTGGAGTTTCAATTGGTTTTTCCGGTTTGTATTTAGGAGGTCGGACTCGTTTTGTAGCCTGACCAAACTTGTAAGTCAGACCAACAGATGTATAACCATAACCTTCCACTGCCATTGCTTTATCAATGTATGAGTCAAGATTATCGCTGCCGGGGTTTATTCCTCTTACAGTTGATTCTATTGTGAAATCCCATGATTTGCTTATTCTGATATTACAACCTAAGCCAACAGGAATTATTCCTTCACCAGTTTTGAATTTACCATCGGTTAATCCAAAGCTCATGTCAAATCCTCCTGGTTGTGTGAAATGACCATTTCCACCTACTAATGTGTCACCAACAATGGTATATCTTTCAGAATTAAAGTTCGACATACCAATACCAACAAGTCCATAAAATCCAAATTTTCTGTCAGGATTAACTCCTTTGATTAAAGTACTTAAGTCAACTTTTAGATTTAAGTTATATTCATAAAAATCAGCTTCAAAGTATTGTCCAATTGTTTTATCTGAGCCTTTTAGTTTTCCATACAAACCTTGGGCATTTAAACTAAAAACTGGCGAAATCTTCTTAGAGATAGATAATCCATAAGCCCATTGGTTTTCTTTTTCTCCCAAATCACCATAAAACAAATTTGAACCAAAATTTCCGTTAATTGACCAATAATATTTAACCGGTCTATCTTTATTTTGCCCATTTGCTATATGGTAGGTGCTAAACAAAGCTATTAATGTGAGAAGAGCTTTAAAGTGTAAATTCGTGCGTAAGTTCATAATTATATTTAATTTTGCATCTAAATTACAATAATTTTTTTAAATAATAAAAGATTATAGCAAATATATCCAAATAGCAGGATTATTCAAACGGAAAAATACCTTTTTAATAATTAGTTATTAACAACTAATTATTAAAAAATGGGGGATTAGATTTTGGTAATGCAAATGTAAGAAAATTATTTTAATATCAAATTTTGATTTTAAAATAAATATGTTTAATTTTGCAGCCCTTTTTAAAATAATACATTAATTAAATAGAACGTAAACATATGATTATTGTTCCCCTAAAAGAAGGCGAAAACATTGATAGAGCCTTAAAGAAATTGAAAAGAAAGTTTGAGAAAACTGGTGTTGTAAAAGAGCTAAGAGAAAGACAAAAATTCACCAAACCTTCAGTTAAGAAAAGAGAGCAAAAACTAAAAGCCATATACGTACAAGGTCTAAGAGAAGAATTAGATGCCTAGTTTAGTATATTGAAAAATCCGAAGGATATTTTATTTTACTGATTCTTTCGTATTTTTAGTTACTCTTAAATAATAAGAAGTATATATCTTCTTTTTTTATTCCAAAGAATGCCCAAAGATAAATTTATTCAATATTTAACCTTCGAAAAAAGGTATTCAATTCATACTATAAATTC
>JAIPBB010000217.1 GCA_021739805.1 Saprospiraceae bacterium
AAACGAAAAGATTTAAAGAATAGATTCTATTCTTGATAAGAAATCAAAATATCATCATGTTTATGAAGATATTAATTTTTTGAAGTAGACATTTAATTAAAATTTACTTTTTATGCAGATGGTATATAATATTCTTGATTTGAAAATGCAATCCTTTCTATTAATTTATTAATTTGAGAAAAAAGCATATTGTCTTTAATTACATAATCAAGGGCTCCAAGATTTAAGGCTGTTAAGGCAATATCAACTTTTTCTCTGGAAGAAACCATAACAACATTAATATTAGGATTAATTTGCTTTATTTTTTTTAAAACTTCTATCCCATTGAGACCATCCATGTCATAATCCAGAAACACAAACCAAGGAGTATCATTAATTTTATCAAGACACTCTTGTCCGGAGGAATGCGTGACTACATTGGAGTAACCCTGATTAAAAAGTATATTTTTTATGATTGTTTGGTAAATAGGGTCATCATCTACAATAAAAATCAATCGTTTGTGTTTTGTTTTGGTCATATTATTCAAAGATTTGATTTTTCGCACACAGATTTAGTGCCAAATTTAAAAACGTCTGTAAAGCATAACAGTTCAGGGTGTTAATAATTCATATAAAATTCCCTTCTTCTAATATTTGGATATATAATTTTGTATGTGGGAAAATAATTTTAAAAATAAATTGTATTTGAGAAAAATTCCCTAATTTAGATTTTTTAAATTTAGACATATATGAAGACATTAAAAATATTTATTGTTGAAGACGATCCCATTTTTTCAAAGATATTAGGATACCATCTTTCCCAAAATCCAGATTATGAAATCGAAAGTTATTCTACAGGAAAAGAATGCGTTAATAATTTATATAAGAATCCTTCAATAATTACTCTCGATTATTCCCTTCCTGATATGTCGGGAATGGAAGTCTTAAAAAAGATAAAAAAATACGATAACGAAATACCAGTTGTTATTATTTCGGGTCAAGAAGATGTTACTACTGCGGTAAATCTATTGAAAGAAGGGGTTTATGATTATATTGTTAAAGACACAGATACAAAAGAAAGAGTATGGAATTGTCTTAATAATATAAGAGAAAAAATTGACTTAAAAAAAGAGATACATGAATTAAGAGAAGAAATAGGAAAAAAGTATGAATTCAATAGTATTTTAAAAGGAAAAAGCCCTACTCTAAACAATGTCTTTATTTTAATGGACAAAGCAGCAAAAACAAATATAACTGTTTCAGTTTCTGGTGAAACCGGCACAGGAAAAGAACTTGTTGCAAAAGCTATTCATTATAATTCAACGTGGAAAAAAAAGCCATTTGTTGTTGTTAATGTTTCGGCAATTCCTAATGATTTGATTGAAAGTGAAATGTTTGGCCATGAAAAAGGAGCATTCACTGGTGCAAGTAATCGCAGAATTGGAAAATTTGAAGAAGCAAATGGTGGAACACTTTTTCTGGATGAGATAGGGGAAATGGATTTAACAATGCAATCAAAATTATTGCGTGTTATCCAGGAAAAAGAATTAACTAGGGTTGGAGGAAACAGCACTATTAAAATTGAAGTAAGGATAATTGTTGCTACACATAAAAATTTATTAGCAGAAGTTCAAAAAGGTAATTTTAGAGAAGATTTATATTATCGGTTGTTGGGTTTGCCTATAGATTTACCGCCTCTTAGGGACAGAGGTAATGATATATTATTGTTAGCTAAGCATTTTGTGGATGAATTTTGTGCAGAAAACAAACTTCCGAAATTGCATATTTCTGCCGAAAGTCAAGCAAAACTCATGAATTATCCTTTTCCAGGAAACGTAAGGGAGTTAAAAGCTGTAATGGAGTTGGCTTCCGTTATGACTAACGATAAAATTATCGAACCAAAAGACATTAACTTTTATTCAACAAGTTCAATGACAGATTTATTGTTACATGAAAGCACATTACAGGAATACACCAGAAAAATTATAAAAAGCTTTTTGAATAAATATGACAACAACATATTGCTTGTTGCAAAAAAACTGGATATAGGAAAATCGACAATTTACAGAATGAAGAAAAATAGGGAAATATAAAATATTAGCGAATAATTGCAAGGCAAATTGATTTTTCTTCGATTGATAACATATAACCCGAAATATTTACTGAAATCGGCAAGCCATCTTTTGTATTAAGCATTGCTTTAATAGATATTTGGTCTCCAATATTTTTGTTTTTGTCAAATAAATCCATACAGTTTTTGTCAAATAAATCCACTATAGATTTACCTAACAATTCATCTTTATCATAGCCGAGAAGATTCTCAATAATAGTATTAGTTTCAATGATTTTATTGTCGTCAAAAACAATAACTCCCTCTGAAATATTATTTATTATTTTATTAAACTTTTCATGTTTTTCGTGAAGAGATTTATCTTTTTCAATATAATCGGTTATATTATCAACAAGCAAAACAAAATATCCATCTTCAGCAGAATAGGCTTGAACTTTTGCCCAGTCTTTATTAAACTTATTGTAAATTGTGTATTTTAGATGAACACCTTCATTCATTTTGGAAATAAGAGTTTCCCAATTATCAAAATAGGCTTTAACCTCAGGGTAAATTTTCGATAATTTTTTGCCTATAATATCAACTTTTTGATACCCGCATAATTTTTCAAAAATCGAATTTGCTTCTGAGAATACTGCATCAATTGCCTTTCCTTCATTATTAAATATTAATTTTGAATATAAAAATCCATCATCAATATTTTTAAACAAGTTTTTATATTTAAGCTTGCTTTTTAAGCTTTCGCGTTCGGCAATGATAATTAGTTCTTTGGATTTATTTAATACTAAAACAGCTAAATAATTCGATAAAATAAATATAATCAAACATAAAAGCATTGAAATCCACATTGTTAAAGATGGGAAAACCATAAGTTTTGAAAAAATAACTGAAAAATCCACAAGTAAAATTATTAATGCCAAGGCAGAAAATAATATGATTTGGTTTCTGGAAATAGCAAATAAACTTAACAGAAATAATCCTACTAAAATAAATGCTAGCGATTCATAAATTCTTTGATAGGGTATTGATTCTAAGTAATAATCATTGATAATAAAAGAAAAAAAGCAAAAGGCAATTAACGAAAAGCTTGTGAAATTACCGGCTATTTTTATTTTTTTAATTCTTAAAAAATAGAATGAAAATGCTAGTAATGATATGCCGAATAATTGACCTAGTACAATAAAATAACCTTCCTTAATAAACAAATGAATAACAAAAAAGACTACTAAAAAACTTGTGCTAATTATGTTAACATAAAGCAAATACTTTGATTTGTTTCTTTGCTCAAGAGATCGCCTTTTGTAAGGAGATAAAAAATATTTGTTAAGCTTGTCGATGAGTTCTTTCATAATGTAAAATTACTAAAATATTGCAAATTTACTATTGTTACAAAATACTTTACATAGTCATTTATATAAATTTGTTTATTTTTGCATAGAATTAAAAATCTTATTCATATTAAAATGGAAATTAACTCCTTCCTGGCTGACCATTTATTATTTCAATATATAATTCTGGAAATTTTTAAACAGTTTTCGATTGCTTCATTAGCGGGATTAGTTATAGTTATAATTTTAATTGCTTTGTCATCTTTAATCTCAGGCTCAGAGATTGCTTTTTTTTCTTTAAAACCGTCACAAATTGATGAAATTGGAAGTGTTAATAACAAAAGAAATAAAACAATTTTGAGCTTATTAGAACAGCCTAAACGACTTTTAGCCACAATTTTAATTGCTAATAATTTCGTAAATGTTTCCATTGTAATAATATCTACATATATTATTTCGTCCACTTTTGATTTTAAGGATTACTATATACTTGGATTTATTGTGGAAGTAATTATAATTACTGGTTTTATTTTGTTGTTTGGTGAAATTATGCCAAAAATTTATGCATCCCAAAATCCTGTTTCTTTTTCAAAATTGATGGCTATCCCTTTACAATTCCTAAAATCAATGCTAAAACCTCTAAGTGTTATTCTTGTTAAATCAACATCCGTTATTGATAAAAGATTGGTTAAAAAGACGTCTAATCTTACAATTGGTGAGTTATCTGCCGCAATCGATATAACTGCAAATCCTAAAGAAACTCCTGAAGATTTGAAAGAAAGAAGGATTCTTAAAGGAATTGTTAAGTTTGGAGACCTGGATGTTAAAGAAATAATGAAGGCTAGAATTGATGTAACTGCAGTTGATATCGAAACTAATATCAATGACTTAATAGCAATTATTCTTGATTCAGGATATTCCAGAATACCCGTTTATTCCGAAAGCTTTGATAATATAAAAGGCATAATTCATATAAAAGATTTATTGCAGTATTTAGAAGATAAAGACAAGTTTAATATGGAGATGGTTATTAGGCCTGCTTATTTCATTCCTGAAAACAAAAAAATTGATGATTTGCTTAAGGAGTTTCAAGAAAAGAAAATTCACTTGGCAATTGTTGTTGACGAATATGGAGGAACATCCGGAATAGTAACATTTGAAGATGTAATTGAAGAAATTGTAGGTGAAATAAGTGACGAATTCGATAAAGAAACAGATGAATTTATTTACTCAAAAATAGCAGAGAATAAATTTGTTTTTGAAGGAAAAACATCTCTTAATGATTTTATTAAAATTGTAAAGATTAAAGATTATTTTTTTGATGAGGTCAAAGGCGAGTCTGATACTATTGCCGGTTTAATTCTTGAGTTAGAGGGAAAAATACCTAACAAAAATCAAATTATAAATTACAGAAATCTTATTTTCGAAATTTTATCAGTAGATAGCCGGAGAATAAAACGAATAATGGTTACAATTAATAGAAATGGCTAATATCAAAAGGCATTATAAATTACTACTTGTTTTTACAGCATTTGTTTTTATCTACTCATGCGGAAGTGATTATGTACCAAAACCCAGAGGATATTTTCGGCTTGATTTACCTAAAAAGGAGTATATTAAATTTGATACTACATATCCTTATACCTTTGACTATCCGGCATATTCTAAAATCTATCCAGACAATAGCGTTATTAATGAAACTTATTGGTTAAATATTGTTTACCCGGATTTTAAAGGGACACTTCATTTGAGTTATAAACCTGTTACTAATAATCTTGAAATTTATCTTGACAATGCAAGAGAATTTGCGAACAAACATATTCCAAAAGCCAATGCTATTAATCAAAGCCTGGTTATTAACAGGGAGAAAAAAGTTTATGGATTGATTTACGATATAGAAGGAAATAAAGCTGCATCACCATATCAATTTTATCTAACTGATAGTACAAATCATTTTGTCAGGGGAGCATTATATTTCAGGATTGTTCCAAATAATGATTCATTAGCACCGGTAATTTCTTTTATAAAAAAGGACTTAGAAAGAATGATAAATTCTTTTAGCTGGAAAAACGAAAATCATAAAAAAAGTGAAAATTAGCAATATTGCATAATTTTGTAAGTTATTATTCAAAAGTGGAAATTTCTTTTTTATTGCTAAATTTTTTTAATTTCAATCAATAAACTATCTTCGCAAACATAAAACTATATTATTGTGTCAAATCGATTAGTAATTATACCGACTTTTAACGAAAAGGAAAACATAGAAGCTATCATTAGAAAAGTGTTTTCTCTTGAAATGCAATTTCATATCTTGATTATTGAAGATAATTCCCCTGACGGAACAGCTGATATTGTCAAGTCTTTAATGAAGGAGTTTCCAGATACTTTATTTATTGAAGAAAGAAAAGGAAAACTTGGACTTGGAACCGCATATATTCATGGATTCAAATGGGCATTAGAAAGAGATTATGAATACGTTTTTGAAATGGATGCAGATTTCTCCCATAATCCCGAAGATCTTCTGAAACTGTATGATGCATGTGCAAATCAGGGAGCAGATTTAGCTATTGGCTCAAGATATATTACCGGAGTAAATGTTGTGAACTGGCCTATGGGCAGAGTTTTGATGTCATATTTTGCCTCGAAATATGTAAGAATGGTAACTGGTTTAAAAATACGTGATACCACAGCTGGATTTAAATGCTATACTAGAAAAGTTCTAAAATCAATAAGGTTCGACAAAATACGATTTACCGGATATGCCTTCCAAATAGAAATGAAATTTACTGCATTTAAACTTGGTTTTAATATTGTAGAAGTCCCTATCATATTTACTGACAGAACTCTGGGCGTATCAAAAATGAATAAAAGTATTTTTAGGGAGGCGATTTTTGGCGTTATCAGCCTAAAAATCAAAAGCTGGTTTATAAAATACAAAAGACTAGAAACAAATTAATAAAGAAGATTATAAGATTTTTTGAAAGGTATAGGTCACTCTATACCTTTTTTATTTAAATTTGTTATTATGGCAAACAGAACTTTAATAAAAAATGCAAATATTGTAAATGAAGGAGAAATAATCTTGTCAAATGTTTTAATTGAAGACGACAGGATTGTAAGAATATTTAACGATTGCTGTGATGAAAGCCTTAGTGATGCTAAAGTAATTAATGCAAATGGCAAATATCTTTTTCCCGGAATTATTGATGATCAGGTTCATTTTAGAGACCCGGGGCTTACTCATAAAGGGGATATTTATACTGAAAGTAAGGCAGCAATTGCCGGAGGAATTACTTCATTCATGGAAATGCCTAACACCATTCCAAACACCTTAACACAGGATTTGCTTGAAGAAAAATATGAAAATGCCGCTAAAAAGTCTCTTGCTAATTTTTCATTTTATATGGGTGCATCAAATGACAATATTGACGAAGTTCTTAAAACAAATCCCAAAAATGTTTGTGGTATAAAAGTGTTTATGGGGTCTTCAACCGGAAATATGCTTGTTGACAATCCAAAAACTTTAGATGAAATTTTTAAAAATTCAAAATCCTTAATTGCAGTTCATTGCGAAGATGAAGACACTATTCAAACTAATATAAAAGAGTTTAAAGAAAAATATGGCGATGATGTTCCTTTTTCTGCCCATCCATTAATCAGAAGCGAAGAAGCTTGTTATAAATCATCAAGTTTGGCGGTTGAAATAGCAAAAAAGTATAATACAAGGCTTCATATTCTTCATTTAACAACTGCAAAAGAAATGGAGTTGTTTGACAATACAACAAATTTAGTTGATAAAAGAATTACTGCTGAAGTTTGTGTTCATCATTTGTGGTTCGACGAAAGTGATTATGAAGAAAAAGCTGCTTTAATAAAATGGAATCCTTCGATAAAAACAAAAAAAGATAAAGAAGCTTTATTTGATGCTTTGTTAAACAATAAAATTGATGTCGTAGCAACTGACCATGCCCCTCACCTACTTGAAGAAAAGCAAAAGTCTTATTTCAAAGCGTCTGCTGGTGGTCCTTTGGTTCAACATTCGCTGCCATTAATGCTGGAGTTTTATCATCAGAAAAAAATTAGTTTGGAAAGAATTGTTGAAAAAATGTGCCATGCTCCTGCCGAATGTTTTAAAGTTAAAGAAAGAGGTTTTATTAAAGAAGGATATTTTGCCGACCTTGTAATTGTTGATTTAAACTCTCCATGGATAACTGACAAATCAAATATTTTATACAAATGCAATTGGTCACCTTTCGAAGGAATGACCTTTAATTCGAAAATAACACATACTTTTGTAAACGGAAATTTAGTTTATAATAATGGTGATTTTGATAAGTCACAAATGGGCAAAAGACTATTATTTGATTATTAAAACAATGTAATCTTAATGAAAAAAATTCTATCTGGCATTTTTGCTCTACTTGTTTTTGTTCAGTTATTTGGACAAATACCACCGGGTTATTACAACACTGCACAAGGATTAACAGGTGTACAACTGAAAGCAGCTCTTCATAATGTAATCGATAGCCACACTGTGGTTTCCTATAGCTCATTGTGGACACATATGCAAGTTACAGACAAAAAGCCAAATAATAAAGTTTGGGATATGTATTCTGACATCCCCGGCGGAACACTACCATATCAGTTTACTTTCGTTACCGACCAATGTGGAAATTATTCACAGGAAGGCGATTGCTATAATAGAGAACACTCATGGCCTAAGAGTTGGTTTAATGATGGCTCTCCTATGTACACTGACATGTTTCATCTTTACCCAACCGATGGTTATGTAAACGGGCAAAGAGGAAACTATCCGTTTGGAGAAACTTCAAGCCCAACATGGACATCTTTAAATGGCAGCAAAAAAGGTAATTGCGACAGCCAGCTTGGTTATACCGGAATTGTTTTTGAGCCTATTGATGACTATAAAGGCGATTTTGCCAGAACTTATTTTTATATGTCAACAAGGTATTATAATGAAGATAGCGGATGGGCAAATAACGATATGGTAAATGGTGCAGAAATTAAACCCTGGGCTTTAATTATGCTGTTACAATGGCATTTAGACGATACTGTGAGCATTAAAGAAATTGATAGAAATAATGCTGTATATGGAATTCAAGGAAACAGAAATCCATTTATCGACCATCCCGAATATGCCGGACAAATTTGGGGAACACCTTCAAATGTGAATTTAACAAAAAACGAAATTTTATCAATAAATTTGTATCCAAACCCCGTAAAAGACTTTTGTAAAGTTGAAATTATAGGTGGAAATGCAAATAATAATTTTGATATTTTATTATATAATTCTATTGGAAAACAAATCAATATTGAAACCTCTTTTCGAAATAGTGAAGTGGAAATCAGTACAAAAAATTTACCATGCGGAATATATCTTTTGTTTATAAGAGACAATGAAAATAACACCCAAACTATAAAGAAACTAATTGTACAATAAATACTACCAAAATGAGCAACATAAGACTAACAAAGGAATTCAAATTTGAAATGGCTCATGTCCTTTTAGGTTATGACGGACCTTGTAAAAATATTCACGGTCATTCTTATGGACTTGATGTAACTGTAATTGGTTCTCCTGACAACAATACTGATTCAGCTAAGCTGGGTATGGTGATTGATTTCGGTGATTTAAAAAAGATAGTAAGA
>JAIPBB010000218.1 GCA_021739805.1 Saprospiraceae bacterium
ATAAGGAATCCTGCCCTACCCAAACATCCATTTTATCATTGGTATTGTTGTTTAGTAGAATAACAAAATGATACTCATAGGGGTTATTTTTAATCACGTTTTTAGATTCGAAGACGACCCTTTCTTTCCAAAGAACCCCATTGTTAATGTAAAAGATCACCTTACCCTTTTCCAGAAATTTTAATGTAAATTTATTGTCTGGTTTAGCCGAATCTATTAACTGATAAATCCAGAGCGAATCGTTGTCGCAATAGTTGCTAACCTTATACGTTTCTGTCCAGTTCCATGTACCGATTAGAACTGACATTTCTCCTTCCAGCTTATCTTTTTTACAAGCAGCAAAGGCAATGGTGCAAAAGAAAAGAATAATAAAACGAAATGATTTCATAGGTCAAATATACGAGGTTTTCGTCTGGATACAAAGTGTTTATGAAACTTTTTAATTCCGTATTATTTTTTCTGCCTGTTCAAATCCGTTCAAGTGCGTTTGAAATAATCTAGCATTTGTAATGCTTCCAAATCTTATAAGCCATGAGAAAAAATCATCCTAATATTGAATTGTGGGATTCAATTGAGTGTGAACTTTTCTTACCAGCATTAAAAAAAACATATTAATCCTATTTTAAAATTATTTTAACTTTGAATAAAAAATTATTCAAATGAGAACTTTTAAAATATTATTTAGCCTTATTGTAGGCGTAGCAATACTTGGTATTTGGTGTATGCTTTTTTTTAGCGGAAAAATACCCGAATTTAGAACTGAACCAATAAGAATTTTAATGCATATTGCAGCTGAAATAATTACTGCACTCTCACTTATTATTTCCGGAATATTAATCTTAAATAAAAGTAAATTTTCTGACAAGATATTTTTGTTTTCCATTGGAATGCTAACATACACCCTCATTGTAAGCCCCGGCTATTATCTTAATAAAGGTGAATTTGCAATGGTTTATATGTTTGGTGTTTTGTTTTGTTTAACAATCTTTTTATTGCTTAAGGAATTTTTTTTAAAAATTAAATAAGCTTCTTTTAAATCATCTATTTATTACTATGAGATGTTAGCATAAATTAATAATTTTGAATAATATTCAACTATAATTATTTGAACAGATGATAATAAAATCTCTTAAGGAAATGAATTTCGATTTACTATTTGTTGCATTTTCTATGGCATTTCAAGATTATGAGATGCAATTAAATGAAGTCGAGTTAAGAAGAATGCTCAATCGTAGAGGATTTAATGCTAATCTATCTTTCGCTGCATTTGATAACGAAAAAATCATTGCTTTCACTTTTAACGGAATTGGAGAATTCAATGGAGTAAAAACCGCTTATGATACCGGAACTGGAACTCTTAAAGAATATAGAGGAAAGGGCTTGGCTACCGAAATTTTCAATCATTCTATACCATTTCTAAAAGATGCAGGTGTTAAACAATATTTGCTTGAAGTTTTACAACATAATACTGCTGCAGTTTCAGTTTATAAAAAGCTTGGTTTTAAAATCAGTAGAGAGTTTAACTATTTCATTCAAGAGAATGATAATATTAAACTTAAAACAAAAGAATTTCCTAAGGATTATAAATTACATGAAATAGATTTGCTAAATAAAGATTTAATGTCAGATTTTTGGGATTTTACTCCTTCATGGCAAAATAGCTATGAAGCAATAAATAGCAAAATAGATGATTTTAAAATAGTAGGAGTTTTTAAAGAAAAAACATTAATTGGCTATTGTATTTTTGAGTTCACATCAGGCGATATCACGCAAATTGCCGTTGATAAAAACTATAGAAGAAAGGGAATTGCAAGCAATCTGCTAAAAGCTGTATTAAGTTACAATAAACACAATTCAGTTAAAGCAATCAATTACAAACTTGAAGATTTCTCTTCAACAGATTTTTTCGAATCAAATAATATAATACTGCAGGGTAAACAATATGAAATGATTAAAGAATTGTAATATTTCATAAACTCTATTACACAAAACATTTTTTTATTATTTCAACATGTGAATTTGTTTTAGATTTGTCGATAGCAAATTAGAGAATAAATATGACTATCCAACTCACCTTATGACAACAGTAGCAAAATACAAATATGAAGTCAATGCCATTTTCGTAGTTGATAATCTAAAAAAGTTGGGAATAGAGGCGTCTGTAAATCAACTTCAATCAGGAGATACAATACTATTTGAAGTTAAGGTAAAGGATGAAGACTCATATAAAGCAGAGATAGAAATCAAAAAAATGGACATAGATGATTCAATTGTTGATCCTGATTCTGAAGGCTATTTGGATGGAGTTAAAGAATGGAACAATAATGTTTATAACCCGGGACATTACACTGGTGGTAATATACCTCACTATTTAAAGGATAAATCAATGTGGAAATATGCAGCACCATTCTTTCTCCTTTGTGCTTTATGTTTCGGTTATATTCTTATAGACGATGGTTTTAAGTTCATGGATTATGAATCTCTAATTTTCATGATATTACTTTTGGTTGTTGGAATAAGTATGATTTGGCAACTAAGAAAAAAAAGCCGTAATAAATAGCATAGTTAAGAACCCCACCAAAAAAATCATCTCAAATCTCCTAAAGTTACTAATAAAAATATCTTTAAAATTTTGTTTTTACACTTTTTGGGAGGTAATTTCACCACTACATGACACTTTTTGGGAGATAAATTTCCATACTGACACTTTATTTACAACAGAATTGGAATTAGTAAAATATTATACTAATAAATAAGTCAATCATTTCAACTTAAATCTAGCAAACTCACAAAATACCTGTTTACCATTTGGATAAGTGAAATTTGTTTGGTAGTTTTGGTCTATAAATCATTAATATGAAAATGAAACATAGAATTTTCTTTTACCTTTTATCTCTAACAGGATTATTTATTTTGCTTTTTACTGCCTGTGAAAAGCATGAAACATTTGAAAAAGGTAGATACATCAATTACAGACCAATCGAAGAAATTCCATCGGTAACAACAATTGCAGTAAGCGAAATCACTCCTACATTAGCTAATTGCGGTGGAATTATTACAAGCGATGGAGAATTGGCTATACAAGCTAAAGGAGTTTGTTGGAGTACAGATTCAACACCTTTAATAACTGACAATAAAACTACCGATGGTGTAGGTTCAGAAAAATTTTCAAGTGCAATTAGTGGTCTAAACCCTAATACTATATATTATATTAGGGCTTATGCCACTAACACTTTAGGTACTGCTTATGGTAGTGTAATTTCATTTATAACAAAGCAAGAAAAGGGCACAAAAGTTTATGACATTGATAGCAATATTTATTATTGCGACACTATTGGGACTCAAGTTTGGTTAATTGAAAACCTGAAAACAACCAGATATAATGATGGCATCGCAATTCCTTTGGTCACAGGAAATACATTTTGGAGCAACCAAATCTCAGACGGATATTGTTGGTATTATCATGATAAATCAAAATACAAAAATCCTTACGGAGCATTATACAACTGGCACACTGTAAACAGCGGAAAACTTTGCCCCACTGGTTGGCATGTTCCAACAGATGCCGAATGGACAATATTAACAGATTATTTAGGAGGTGAAAGCATAGCTGCTATAAAACTAAAAGAATCAGGTACAACTCATTGGATTCCTTCAAATATAATCTCAACCAATGAATCCGGTTTCACCGCACTTCCAGGTGGATACCGAGATACTACAGGTCAATTCCTGGACATTGGCATAAGAGGCGGTTGGTGGACATCAACTGAAGATAGTAGCAATTTTTACAATGCCTGGAACTGCCGTATGGAATACATTAATAGCAAAGTTAATAAAAGCGATTATAGTAAGAAAATTGGATTCTCAGTTCGTTGTATTAAGGATTAAATCATTTAATTCACTCCTTTTAAGTGCTTTACGCTCAAAATCTCATCAACCCCCAACCGATAAAATCATTTTTTAATTTTACAATGCTTAATGCCGATTGAATATTTATCTAATTCAAAATTCGGACTGTTATCAGTTTCGCATCGGTATTATTCCTTCACTACCTTAAAAACCCCTGATTTCCCCTCATCAGTCCTTATCTCAACAAAATAAACTCCGGTTGAACCCTTCATATCAAAACTTAGCTGATTTGTTGATTTATAATTTTTGTTTAAAACAATCTGCCCAACTAAATTCCGTACAGTCAAATCAACACTTTTATATGTTTTTCCTAAATCAACTGCTATTTTGCCGGATGTGGGATTGGGATAGAAGTTAAATGATGGACCGAAGTTGTTATTGATAATTCCTGTGTCGTCAATGACTTCAACAATAATTGTATCACTTGCCATACAACCATTGTTATCAGTAACGTCAACATAGTAATTGTGAATTCCTGCACCAACATTTGAACCAACAATTTGCCTTGTTTGATTTGTTGAATTATCATCCCATAAATATGAAGAAAATCCTGTTCCAGCATTAAGTAATACTGATTCATAAGTCATTTTAATTGAAGTATCAGAACCAATGTCAACTATAGGATGGTCAACAAATACAGTAACAGTATCGGAAGAAGAGCAAATAGAGTTAATATCACTAACTGTTACTGCGAATATTGAATCAACAGAAGGTGAAACTATTATTGAATTAGTTGTGTCTCCTGTACTCCACAAATAAATTGGACCACCAGATGTATTTATAACTAGACTTTCACCATAACAAATTGTTGTGTCACTTCCTAATTCAGCAATAAAACCTCCAATTATTGTTGTATTCATGCTGTCTTTTGATGTGCATACAGATAATGAATCAGTATATGAATAAGTAATAGTATGAGTGCCATATCCAGCCGCTGGTGGATTGAAAATATTACCTGTAACTCCATTGCCACTAAAAGTTCCACCCAAAGGTGAAACAAATAAAGTATCAGGTGAATTATTTTCACAATAAGATGGAGATAATCCTGACATGGTCACTATAGGAGCAATATTCATAAATGAAATAGTATCGGCATCAATACAATGCCCATTAGATACTGTAACAGAATATGTGCCAGTTGAGGTAACATTAATCGTTGCTGATGTATCATTAGTGTTCCATAAATAATTATTATATAATCCTGCATTCAAAGTATAGGACCCACAAACAGTTGTATCATTACCAAGATTGACCGAGTTTTGAAGTAAGTTTTGTGCAGTTAATGTGCATGGTATAATTAGATTTGGTGTCTGAATATCATTAGATTTTATATTAAAAGAAGACATGTGTGTTCCAATAGCTAAATTTTTAGAATTAAATTCAATATTAATAATGACTGAGTCTGAAGGTTGAATTAAATATTGTGAATTTGTTATTTCAAGCCAGTCAGAATTTGTATTTGTTTTTGACCATAGAACTGTGTTAGCAAGTAATTTCTGTATATCACTTGAAGGAGGATAATTATAATCAAGACTATTAACTACTACATAACCATTACCTATCTTTCGATAAGCAACAATATCATATGTTGTTCCCATAATAGTGGATTGCACAAGTTTAACAGCATCATTATTAGTAATAATATATTTGTATAAAATGACATTTCCTGTTGGTGATGAACTTGATACACCGTTTGTTATTGGATGATTTGAATTAATAACATTAATTGTCTGTGAAGTAGTAACTCTCCCGCTTGATGTTCCAGTAAAAAATCCAGTTCCAAATACTAATTGTGAGTTATTAGTATATTGACCTGCAAAAAGCACAGTTCCTCCATTATTAACATAATATTGAAGAATTGGCGACAATGCTTGAATTTGATTTACTCCACTTAAATCATTAATATTTGGAATAAAGACCATATCTTTCCCTAAAAGTAAATTCTTTAAAACTACAGTGTCAGTAGTTGTTGTTGTATCGAGATTGAACTTATTAACATAAGAGCTTATGGAGTTAATATAATTATTCCAATAATTACTCCAATAGCCATGAATTAGGGCTAATATTTCAATAGTATCTGATTCCACATTTACATTGAGACTTAATTGCCCAATATTTTTAATAGTATAAGGAACATTAACTGAATCATTGCAAAAAGGAATTGTAACATTTAAAGATGGTAAAACACTAATATTAGGGGCTCCAACGCCTGTACCTGACAAACTGATTAATGCATTCGTATCATTACTAAGGATAGTTACAGCTCCTATTATTGCACCAACTGTTGTAGGACTGAAATTAATATAATAGACTTTAAAATCACCTGGTAATATTGTGTCACTACCTACAAGTCCATTTACTGTAAACTGATTAGAATTACTAGTAATAGATGTTATTACCAGATTATCACAACCATTATTTGTTACAACTACAGAATCTGAAGCTACTGAGCCAATTGGTGTTGAAGGAAATGTCACTAAATTTGTTGCTACACTAATGTCAGGAGAACCAATAACATTCAACGTGCAAGGAATATGTGTAACAGGCTGTTGAGCATCATTTGATAGTATTTTAAATGAAGTAATATAAGTACCATTTGATAGACCATTAGAATTAAACTCAATGTTAACGATGCTTGAATCTGAGCCAGAAATTGAATCTTGCATGAAAGATCTTTGAAGCCATTTAGGATTTGTATTTGTCTTAGACCATTTAAATGTATTTGCAATGAGTTTCTTAATATTATTATTAGTTGATAAATAATCGAATTCAAAACCATTTATAATGGCATATCCATTTCCAATCCTTCTGTAGGTAATAACTTCATAGGGAGTACCAAAGAAAGATGCTTCAACAAGTTTCACAGCATTACTATTTGTTATGGTGTACATCCAAAAATCATAATTACCCGAAGCGAACGAACTTGCTACACTATTTGTTACAGGATGGTTGGAATTCATTATATTCATTGTTTTACTGTTAGTTGTTCCATATAATGTGCCTGAAAACATACCGGATCCCAACACCAACTGACTTCCATAATATTGGCCCATAAACAATACAGTTCCTCCATTATTAACATAGGTTTGTAGTATTGGGAAAAGTGACTGTATTTGACTAACACCAATAGTAGTAACAACAAAAGGAATTATTACAAGATCTTTTCCAATAAGTAAAGATTGCATTGTTGTGTTGTTTGTTGAAGTTGTAGTTGTAATATTATACTTTGTGAAATAAGCATCTACTGAGCTTAAAAGGTTATTAAAGTATGTACTTTGATAACCATGTATTAATGCTAGTATTTCAACAGTATCTGGATTTTGATCACCAACACTAAAGTTCAACCAGGATTGTCCAGTATTTTTAATAACTATTGGAACTATAATTGAATCATTACAATTGGTAACAGTTATATTTAATGCATTAAGACTAACATCAATATTTGGTAATGCTATAACTGATATCTGATAAGTAATGGTGTCATTGTTTGGGTACTGATCACTTACATTATTAGGTAAGGATGTCCATATAGTTATAGTATGATTACCCATTGTTAGATTATGAGAACCAATACTAATTAATGAATCTTTACTAAGATGAGTTAATGATCCTGTCCAAACAAATGGAGTTTTCAAAACATTATCAACCTTCCAATTAATTGTAGTAGTTGTTAGTTGGTTAGATCCAAAATTTTGAATTGAAATTTTGAAATTTTTAGTTCCTGCAAAAGTAGGATTTATTGGAAGGTCAACAGAAATTGGTCCAACATCATTTAGAAACATGTTATACTCATCTGCTCCAATATCAGGGTTTGTAGAACTTCTAATATCTCCATCGTAATCATCTGTAATTTCAGTTATTATATACCCTACACCGTTCAATGTCGTATTGAATATATGCAAATCAGATGGAGATATAAAGCCTGGAATAACTGACACAGAATTTGCATCCATATTTGAATATTGTTGGTAAGCTAATAAATTAGATCTATCACCAGATAAATAAATAAACTTATTACCAACTGTATATAAATTATTATTGTCAGATGAAAAATTTGCTGTATTTGGTGGGCTGTTATAATACATAGTATAGCCAATACCTGTATTGCAAAATATATTATTTTTTACATTTATATTATTTCCACTAACATAATAAAAAGCAGTTGAATTTACTGAACCTGATGTTATATTAACAGAATTATAATAAACATTAATATTATTACTTTGTTCGATTCGAATTCCCTTGTTTTCTTGATTTGATATTCCAGTTTTAATAATAAAATTGTTTGTAATATATGTAGGTGATTGTGTTGTACTAGTACATAAATTTAGCCAAATTCCTAAGCAATTTCCTGAAGTTGTCATTGTGATTTTATTCTTTTCATACTTCATTCCTTCACCACATTTATAAGAAAAAATTACAGTAGAATTGCTAGATGAGCTCTGCATTATTGTATTTGAACGAATATTGGAAGTTTCGATGTAACGTAAATATATGCTTTGAGAACAGTTTATTATACTATTTCCTTCAATTAGAATCCCAGAAATGTAATTTGATGAAGCTCCATTTATATAGAATCCATCAGATCCATATTCAATAGTATTATTAATGAAACTATTATTATCTGTGTTTACTTCATTTATAAAAATATTTGGATTATTAAGATTCACACCCGGTCCATTCACACCAATAATTTTATTACCTATAAATTCATTAAAATTTGAATTTTGATTGACATCTATTACACGAGAATAATTGTAATTAGTGGCTTTGATTGTCATATTTTTAAATATAAAGAAATCACCGCCATCAAGTTGAATTACATAATTACTTGATGATGATGAATTATAAGTTAAAATAACATCACTATTATTTCCACTAACGGATTGAAAAGTTATTGTATTATTTGGTGAAACTCCTAAAACCTGATTAAGCACTAATTGTTCATTATATGTCCCTGCCTCTACATTGAAAACTGTAGGTCCACAAATACCATGTTGATTTAAATCATTTATAGCTGATGTAAAGCTAGTATAATCTGCCGAAGGGCTACTTCCTATTATAAACGGTCCGCTAGGAAGTGCAATATTTATTCCACTAACTGATAAAGTATCATTGTAATT
>JAIPBB010000005.1 GCA_021739805.1 Saprospiraceae bacterium
AGCTTCCACCTACGCTATAGGACAGCTACGGTGGACAAGTCGGTGGACAAGTCGGTGGACAGGCGACGAGGCAGGCTCAATTACCAAATTGCCAATTTATAAATCCGCTAATTCGTTAATCCGCTAATTCGTTAATTCGTTAATTCGTTAATTCGTTAATCCGCTAATTCGTTAATTCGGCAATCCGTTAACTTGGAGCGTTTTTTACGCCTGCCACGCAGTAAGTGGGGACATCCCGCCTGTCCCGCTGCCTTTTTGCGGGGCTGTCTTTACGCATTTTGTATCCCGATGCATGCTATCGGAATAGCGGACGGCAATCCGATAATTCAAAAACATTCTTTGTTTGCTAACAGCTAAAACCTAATGCCTTGAGCCTAATTCGCTAATAACAACGCCGCGAACAAAAATAATATCAGCAGTAATCTAAAAATGTGTAAAGTAAAATCAGGACACTGCCTAGGAATTTTGCAAAGACAATTTACATGAATGCGAAGGTCATTTACATTGTTGCAGTGACCATTAACTGAATTACAATGGTCATTTACATCCATTACAAAGCAGATTTACAACGATGCAATAAGGATTTACATTCAAACAATATCCATTTACAACAGTTACAATGCCCATTTACATTTGATCAAAATAGATTTACATACACTTCAATGCTCATTTACGATCAAACAATTATCATTTACGATTGAATAATGGAGTTTTACAAATAAACAATTGTGATGTGCATTTAAGAAAAAATTAATTTGTACTCTGTAAACCAAATATTAGTGCAATTTTGGCAAAAATAAATTAGCCATGAAACCCCTAATAAAAGCAAAAGCGTTTCAATAAGTCAATCTCCATTGATGGACAAGTACGAAGTAGCACGGAGTGGGAGTTAGTAGTTGGTTTTTAATGGAGAGAATTTAGACACAAGACACAAGACACAAGACACAAGACACAAGACACAAGACACAAGACACAAGACACAAGACACAAGACACACTGGCATTCTGAGTCTGTTGTTTAAACGAAGGATTTAAATCAAAACAAACTCAAAGCGAATGCTTGCAGAATGCAGTAAATAGGTAAATGTTAAAAAAAGCAGTGCAACACCCAACAATTAATAACAAAATGTTGTTAAACTATTAAATTAATTTTAACTTCTTCTAAATTGTAATCGCATTTAAGGTAAGGAGTTTTGCATGGAAACGAGATTGATTATCCCTGAATCCGTAATTCAAGCAATACGATTGCCTGAAGACAGGATGGAAGATGAATTGTTAAAAGAGTTAGCTCTATCTTTATATAAACAGGGGATTTTGTCATTTGGAAAAGCAAGAGAACTGACAAAAATGGGGAAATATGAATT
This sequence comes from Saprospiraceae bacterium, assembly GCA_021739805.1. The sequence goes on from JAIPBB010000005.1 coordinate 1,364, forward strand.
TGGAAAACTTTTAGGAGTACGTAAAATTGTTCGTCATTATGGCGATGAAGAACTAGAGGATGATAAATCATATGCTAGTAGTTAGCAATACATCTCCAATTCTGAATTTAGCTATTATTGATCAATTATCCTTAATCCAAGATCAATTCGATTCCATATTTATTCCTTAAGCAGTAAGGGACGAATTCCATATTAACGAGCAACTTCCTGGTTCCAATAATATTAAAGATGCATTTGAACAAGGATGGATAAAGGTTGTTGAAGCAGAAGATAAATATAAAATACAACTTCTCCATAGAGAATTGGATAAAGGAGAGGCAGAAGCGATTACATTGGCTTTACAATTAAACGCGGATTTGGTATTAATTGATGAAAGAGAAGCTCGTAAATTGTGCAAAACCATGGGGTTAAAAGTAACAGGAGTCTAAGGCATTATACTAAAAGCATTCAAAAACGGAAAGATAAACTCAGTAAAAGAAGTTATGGGTATTTTAATTAGTAAAGCAGGTTTTAGAATTAACGATTCTCTCTATGAAAGTATTTTATCTGCAGAAAGGGAAAAATAATATAATAGATTTACCAACCGAGTATGGTTCAACATACTTTTAAGCAGCTAATGAGATTGCCTGCCCCTGTGGGGAATGTTTGACCCACCAAAAAACACGGCGGGCAGGAAGAAGATTGTATGATTGATTCAATCACCCAACATGTCTCGGCGTAACGAAGCGGAGACGGATCATGTAAGTGTATTTTCAAATTTTTCATTCTTGCCCGACCTTTTGCGGGTGTAATTTATAATTGTTTCTTAAGGTTGAATCAGATTTTAATAAGGTACTTGAAAAAGGGTATTGAAAAGAGATTGAATGATTGAAAGGCGATTGACTGATTGAGGAGAGATTGAAAGATTGTGAAAAGATTGCATGATTGAAAGGAGATTGTCTGATTGATTCAATCAACCAATCATACAATCAACCAATCTGTTTTAATTAATTCATACAATCTGTTTTTCTTCAATCAACCAATCTGTATTTCTTATGATCAAACCAGATTTGATAAATAGAAACAAAAACATCAACCGAGGATATAGAAAACTTGAAGTCTGGCAAGAAGCTATAGATTTCTATGTTTTGGTTAAGAAAAAAGTTAGAAAATTGAGTGAAGTTCCTTATAAAATTAGAGCACAAGTAGAGGATTCTGCGTATTCATGTCCATCAAATATAGCAGAGGGTTACGGAAGAAGAGGATTGAAAGAAAGCATTCAATTTAATAATGTTGCACTGGCATCTTTAGCTGAAAACTATACTCAGATATTCGCTCTATTAGAAGGTGATGATATTGACCGAAAATGGTTCGATGAGTATGATGCAATACACTATAAACTTGAGAACAAACTGATTAACTACAATAAATCACAGATAAAACAACTAAAAGAAAATGTCGATTGGAAGAATGACTATGTCATCAGAGATATTGTCGAAAAATATGATGTAAAAGAGGTTGAATGATTGAGAAGAGATTGACTGATTTAGAGGAGATTGAATGATTGAAAAGAGATTGCTTGCCCCTGTGGGGACTGATTGACCCGCCAAAAAACACGGCGGGCAGGAAGGAGATTGCCTGCCTCGGCGTAACTGTTTTTCAGTGAAGACGGGCTTGCCCCTGTGGAGAATGATTGAAAAGTATAACGACAATTAGATTGACTGATTGAAAAGAGATTGAAAGATTGTGAAAAGATTGAGTGATTGAAAGGAGATTGCCTTGCCCCTGTGGGGACTGATTGATTCAATCACCCAATCATCCAATCACCCAATCTGTTTTAATCCAATCATCCAATCTGTCTCGGCGCCTGTCCACCGTAATTGTTTTTTAATGAAGGTGGGTAGTCGTTTTCTGACGAAGCCGGACCTCTCTCGGCATAGCGAAGCGGAGACGGATCATCCTCTTCGGTTGGTTATAAATATGCTGCTGCAATTAATTGTTGCAGTGCTGTCGATAATTTTGATATCTATTATTTATTTTTAGTTTCGCAGATATTGAATCAAAACGTATTTTAGATCACACATCATATTCTATAAGAAAAATTAACACAAAATCAATTTGTAACTTAATTATTACTGTGTAACTTTAAAATTCTCATTTTTATATATTGTTCTGCTTGTGGGGGCAGGACTTATCTTACTTTAATCTACATCAATAAATTTTATCAGCCATGTGACTGACGTGGCGAAGCTGTGTTTGAAGGTAAACGAAGTAAGAAAGTCAAGAGAAATTGTTTTTGAATGGGAGATGTGGAGCAATGCTGTCAACTTAGTGAAATTAGGCGTTTGCACGGGGTAAAGGGCACAGGGTAAAGGGTAAAAGGCAAGGGCATAGAGCATAGCGCAAAGAGCAAAGGCATAGAGAGGCTGGGTTAAAATGTTTTTGAATCCCGATAGGGGTTAAATGTGAACAGCCTATATTGAAAAGGGAACCATCAGCCACGGAGTGGTTGAATATGAAAGAACATGTTCAACCCCGCTGGGGTTGTTAAAATTAATTTATATACATTATCTATTCACGTTCAATCCCTCCGGGATTGTATGTCGAGAAGAAGTTTTGCTAAATAACCAAAAGTTTCATCACCGAATAAGCTTTTTATTAGCCCAGATTTTCCATTGGAAAATCTGCCCTTCGTGCCGACAATTTGTAAGTTGAGAAATATCAAATACTTAGCCATATAGAAATTCTGGAATTCGTTATTTGAGTAAAATATTTTTCTTACAAATCGTCGGGGTTAATCCCGCAACATAAAATGTTTTAATAAAACATTTTATGAGCGACCAACGGCAAAAAATTTATTTCCAATGAATTTTTTGGGATTAGTATGATATTGTTGTAGACTTCGACCATAGTCGAGTTGCTCAGTTCAATTCTTAAGTTGACAGCATTGGATTCGGAGAGAGGGAGATTAGGAGAAGAGGAGAGATTGAAAGATGGAAATATGGAATGTTGGAAAGATGGAAATATGGAAATATGGAATGTTGGAGAGATGGAATGTTGGAAAGAGGACAGATTGGAATGGTGGATCCGATGGAGTAAATGATGAAGCATTCCACGGATCAGGAATGGTGGAATGTTTGAAAGATGGGATAGCGGAAAAGTGGTAAAGTGGAAGAATTGATAATTGAGAAGAGATTGCCTGCCCCAATGGGGAATGATTGACCCGCCAAAAAGCACGGCGGGCAGGAAGGAGATTGACTGCCCCTGTGGGGACTGATTGATTCAATCAACCAATCAGCTTTTCTTCAATCAACCAATCATGTAAGTGTATTTTCTAATTTATCATTCTTGCCTGCCCACTGGCGTGGTCTTGATACTTGATACTAACTTTTTGATACCCGTCAGAGCCGGGCAGACCCTCCTTAAAGACCCGTCAAAGAGAGCGGCGGGCAGGTTGGCGGTCAGGCAGAAGTAAGGGGCAAGAATAAATATAAAGACGTTTTGTAAAGCCACTCTAAGTAAAACAAATTAGCACACGGTAATTAATGGAATTATGGAAAACTGGAATAGTGGAAGGGCAGAAGTAAGAAGTCAGTACCAGAAGTAAGGATATAATAAAAGCAAAAACATTTCGCTAATTAGTACCAAGTTTACGGTATACTAAGCTGGTAAGAATAAAATCTAAAAGAAAACAATGCAAAAAACTGTAAAAAAAATAAATCGAAAGGAAGAGACGGAGAATAATCTAAAATATTGGAACTCCAAAACTCTTGATGAAAAACTTGATGCAGTACAGCAGTTGAGAGAACAATACATTACTTTATTTAATAAACAAGCAGAGTACAATGAAAGTCGAAAAAGACTTCGAAGATTTTATAAAATTATTAAACAATCATAAAGTGGAATACTTGATAGTTGGCGCTTACGCATTGGCTCTTTATGCTGAACCAAGAAATACGGGTGACATTGATATATTTATAAATAGAACCGATGAAAATGTGGATAATATGCTAAAAGTATTAACCGATTTTGGTTTTGAAGGATTGGATTTAACAAAGTTAGATTTTATGACAAAAGATAATGTTATTCAATTAGGTGTATCACCCGTCCGGATTGATATTTTAACTTCAATTTCCGGAGTTGATTTTGATGAGGCATATAAGTATAAATATTCTAATAAATTTGGGATTACTACCGCTGATTTTATTTCAAAAGATTATCTGATCAAAAATAAAAAGGCGTCATCTCGTAAGAAAGACATCGCCGATTTAGAATCACTGCTAAATGCTTGATAAACGGTTTGACAGCAATTTGACTATTATTTGTCTCGGCGCAGTTGTTTTATAACGAAGACTGACCTGTCCAGGCGAAGTTTTATTTGTACTTAGGGGGAGTTTTTCACTTTGTTTTTTATCTCGACACTTGTGTCTTGACACTCGATACAGAGGTTGGAGGTCAGAGTCAGAGATTAAAAACGGAAGTCAGCAGCTGGTAATAAGTAATTAGTTTAAAATAGGTAGCATTTTTATAAAGCGAACCTCGCAATCAGCCAAAAAGAAAGTAAAAAAATGAAAAATTATAAACTATCTAACCATGCAAAAAAAGTAATTACTGAAAGGAATATCAAAAAGAAATGGATTGAGGAGGTATTTGAATTTCCAGCTAAGATTGAATCCGATGCTAAAAATGATATATTAGAACACCGGTTAAAATCGATAAATGAATATGGCAACCGGATATTAAGAATTGTGATAAATAAAAAGGAAAAACCACAACTAATAGTTACTGCTTTTTTTGACCGAAGAATGAAAGGAAAATTGAAATGAAACTATATTATGATGAAAAAGTAGATGCTCTTTATATACGCCTTGATAATTCAAATATAATTGAGTCTGAGGAGGTTAAAGATGGTATAGTACTTGACTATAATCAGAACGAACAAGTAGTAGGAATAGAAATCCTTAACATCAGCAAACGTGTTTCTCTACCGGAACTAAAAAAAGTACAACTTGATTTTGCATGATAAATCCCGGACTGCAGACCACTTTGTTATTCTTGATACTCATCAAAATCGGTTAAGATTTTGTCTTGATACTTGATACTTACTTCTCAATACCCACCAAAGGTGGGCAAGCTTGATACTAATAAACAATTAACTCAATAACAGAATAACCCAATAACTGAATAACAAATACCTATATTATATGAACAAAAAAGTCGCGCTAATCACCGGCATAACCGGGCAAGACGGCAGCTACCTCGCCGAACAGCTCCTCGAAAAAGGTTACGAAGTTCACGGTGTTATCCGTCGCAGCAGTTCCTTTAATACTCAGCGAATAGATCACTTGTTTAACGATCCTGAGGTACATGATAAAACTCTATTCCTTCATCACGGTGATCTAGTTGACACAAGCAACCTGAACAGACTATTAGAGAAAATTGAACCTGATGAAATTTACAACCTTGCAGCACAGTCACACGTAAAGGTTTCATTTGAAGTCCCGGATTACACTGCTCAAGTAGATGCTCTTGGTACACTAAGATTTCTAGATGCAATCAGAGAAGTCGGTCTCGGAAGAGAAACAAAATTTTATCAAGCTTCTACATCAGAACTTTACGGCAAAGTTAGAGAAGTACCGCAGAATGAAGAAACTCCCTTCTATCCTCGTTCGCCTTACGGTGTAGCAAAACTATACGGATTTTGGATAGTTAAAAACTACCGCGAAGCATATAATCTTTTTGCAGTAAACGGAATTCTCTTTAACCACGAATCACCACGAAGGGGAGAGACGTTTGTTACCCGCAAAATTACAAGAGCAGCATGTAGAATTGCCCTCGGTAAACAAAAAGTTATTAGACTCGGAAACATGGATGCAAAACGCGACTGGGGTTACGCTCCCGAATACACTGAAGGTATGTGGAAAATGCTCCAGCACCCGGAACCCGAAGACTTCGTCCTCGCAACCGGCGAAACAAACACCGTCCGCAAATTCGTTGAACTAACCTTCGCCCAACTCGGCATCGAGCTAGAATGGCGCGGCGAAGCCGAAAACGAAATAGGTATAGTAAAGTCATTTAAGCAAGAAAAACTACATTCAGTCATTCAGTCATTCAGTCATTCATCCAACATGTTTTCCGACCTGTCCTCCGTAGTTGCTTTTCAAACGAAGGAGGAAGTCGTTTCCCAGACGAAGGCGGATCATGCAACCATGCAGACATCCAACCATGCTGTTGTGCATCCGTCCGTTTCAGTCGGCGATACCGTAATCGCAGTAGACCCGGGCTACTACCGTCCCACCGAAGTCGATCTACTTATTGGTGATCCTTCTAAAGCAAAAACGAAGCTTGGTTGGGAATCAAAAACAATGATAGAAGAATTGGTGAAATTAATGGTAGAGTCAGATTTTCAGAAAGTTGTTGAAAAAGGTTATTGAATTTCTTTAAATTTTGGCCAGTAGAAAACCATAGGAAATTCTTATGAAAACCATAAAAACAAAGCGGGAAAATTAGTTTTTCACTTCTAATCACATAGTGACCAGTATCTGGGAATTAAAGAACTAGAAAAGCTTAAAGTTAGAAGAGTGGAAATAAAACTTAATATAAATGAGATTAACGAAAGTGATTTTGCGGAAAAGAAAAACCTTGCCGGAGTATTTTCACAATACGCTGATAGAAATCTTTCCAAAAAGGAAAATCAAGTATGGGGAATAGCAATAAGAGAGAAATATGAATTCAGTAACTAATTTAGTGAATGAAAATAAATGAGTAAATTATTTTCTGAAATTATTACTTTGATCAAAAAAGGAGATATTTTAATATCTTCTCATGGTTATGATGAGTTAGCTGATGATAATATATTTGTATAAGAAATAATAGAAACAATTGATGAAGCAAAAGTTATGAATGAGTATCCTGATTACTCGAAAGGACCTTGTGTTTTGGTTTTACAAAAAGATAAGTCAAATAAACCGGTTCATGTAGTATGGGGTATTCCAAAAAATTCAAATTCACCGGTTGTACTAGTAACAGCTTATAGACCTGACCCGGAAAGATGGAATGATAATTTTTCTAGGAGGAGAAAATGAACAAACGAAAACAAATTAAAAGTATTCGTGAAGGTAATTATCTGGCAGAAGTAACCGTTTCCGAAGGATCCATTGGAGAAATACTGGAAACTAGTGAAAGTTGGAGCCCGTATTTATCTTTACAAGATGCTTATAAACTAGATGATGTAAGAGAAGCTTTAAGAGAAGATGATTTGGATAAAGCTATGAGACTAGCAAAGATTTATACTTTACAACTTGTCCACCGTAATTGAGTTTTAATGAAGGTGGGCCTGCTTGCCCCGCCACCGGCGGTGGTCTCGGCGTAGTTGTTTTTTTAACGAATCTTGCCCGCCAATTTTTAAGGCGGGGACGGATCCGAAGTTGATCTCTTAATCGGTGAGCATACTAAAATAAGAGAGAAACTCTGGGTTGCGAAGCAGAGACAAAGTTAGAAGAATTAGTGAAATTAATGGTTGAATCAGATTACAAGAAGGTAGTTGAAAAGGGATATTAATTAAAAATGCTAATCTACATTGACAATTGTGTTCTAAATAGACCTTTTGATGATCAGTCACAAGAAAGAATTTATTTTGAAACACAAGCATTTTTGATCTTGTTAAAGCAAATTGATTCCGGTAAAATAAATTTTCTAAATTCTTTTGCAATAGAATATGAAATTTCAGCTATTTCAGAAACCGAAAGAGAATCTAAGATTAGAGAGTATTTAAAAGCTGCTTCTACTTATGTTGAGTATAATAAAAAAATTGAGAATCGAGCTAATGAGTTGAAGAAGTTAGGCTTTTCTGCTATGGATTCTGTACATATTGCTGTTGCAGAATTTGCTGAAGTAGATTATTTTGTTACTTGCGATGATGATATTATTAAGTTATCCGAAAAATTAAAAAAAAGAGTTAAAATAAAAGTTACTTCTGTTTCAAAATTAGTAACGGAGATTATAAATTATGCTCAAAACAATTGAGGAATTAAAAGTAGACGGCTGGAAAGCTTTAATAGATTCTCTAGGTCTCGCTGAAGCGACTAGGTTCTTGCTCCAATACCAAAAGGGAAGTGGAAATTACAGTGTGGAGCGTAAAAAATTATTAAAAAACGTAACAATTAATGAAATAGTTGAACCTTATAAGAGAAATAAATAAATCTCTACTCTCATACAAAATGTTTCAAATAACTAATGTGCAATCCTTCGCCCAACTCGGAATAGAAATAGAATGGCGCGGCAAAGTGCGTTTTCCGCATCCCGTGGTTCTCAACGGGGCCGAAAACGAAATAGGTATAGTAAAGTCATTTAAGAAAGAAAAACTACATTCAGTCATTCAACCTGTCTCGGCGCCTGTCCACCGAAGTCGACTTTCAGACGAAGGTGGGCAGTCGAATTTTGACGGAGACGGATCATCCAACCTGTCTCGGCGAAGCGGAGCGGAGACGGACCATGCTGTTGTGCATCCGTCCGTTTCTGTCGGTGATACAGTCATTGCAGTAGACCCGGGCTACTACCGTCCCACCGAAGTCGATCTCCTAATCGGTGATCCTTCTAAAGCAAAAACGAAGCTTGGTTGGAAAGCAAAAACAAATTTAGAAGAATTAGTGAAATTAATGGTGGAATCAGATTTTAAGAAGGTGCTTGAAAAAGGGTATTGAAAAGAGAATGACTGCCTACGCTAACTACAAGCTTCGGCAGTTAAAAATGATTGACCCGCCAAAAAACACGGCGGGCAGGAAAGAGATTGTGTGCCTCGGCGTAACTGTTTTTCAGTGAAGTCGGGCCTGCCCCTGTGGGGACTGATATAGAAAAGATTGAATGATTGAAAAAAGATTGAAAGATTGATCCAATCACTCAATCAACCAATTTTAACTCCCGAACTTGTTTACCGGAGGTAGAGCTATATCAGATTATATCTAATTACAATAATATTCAGCGTAGGGAGTCATCCAATCTGTTTTAATTAAATCAACCAATCCGTTTTATTTTAAGTAACTTTGAGATGAAATTTAGCATATAATGATATCAATAAAATCTAAAAATAATATCGAGATAAGGTTAACTGATGAAAGGTGGCGACATATAACCGAGGAACATTCGGAGTTAGCCGGTTATTATTTTTGACGCAGTCATCCCTACGGGAGATGTACTTGAAACAATTACTGATCCCGATTATATTTATAAAGGTATCGAAGATGAACTATTAGCCGTAACAGAAATTACTGAGGGCAAGTTTCTTGTTGTTATATATCGTGAATTTATTAAGACAAATGATGGTTTTATTATTACTGCTTTCTTTACAAAAAGAAAGAAAAGTTTAGAAAGGAGAGAATTGATATGGAAGAAATAAATGTGGGAAATTATTTAAATTTGGCATCGGGATTATTAAGTATCCCATTCGAGAACGTGTGGTCAAACTATGACAAAGAAGCTGATGTGCTATATTTGAGTTTTAAGAAGCCGGCGATTGCTGATGATAGCGAACTAACCGATGATAACATTGTTATTCGTTATCAAAATAATGAGATAATTGGAATTACAATATTAAATGCTAGTAAAAAACTTAATTAGCCAGATTAATTTAGAAGTTAGATTTGTCCGCCCATTTGACTAATAAGGAAGGAAACAGAAAGGTATTTAATAACAGTATATGTTACTGATAAAGTGAAATGTGCGACATCCCTCTCTACGGGACAAAAGAAGGTGAATTAATATGGACAAAGTAAAAATTTATTATAGCAAAGATAAAGATACTATCGATATCTGGTTTGGAAATCCTGAACTTGAAATGATTTCTGAAGAAATAGGCGAAGGACTTGTCCTGAAAAAAGATAAGGATGGAAAAGTAATCGGTATCGAAAAAATATATACAACTAAAACTTTAGATTCGGAAAAATCTTTTCCTGTCGAATTAGTAATGACTTAAGTGTATCAATCCACAATCCACGACTGTCAACTGAAGACTGTTAACTGGCGACTGGAAACTGAAGACTGAACTCAAGTCCGCAGTTGGCAGTACACAGTCCAAGACTGTCGACTGTTGAGCGTTTTAGAGCGAAATCCCGCTTGCGGGAAAGATTGCAGACTGTTGAGCGTTTTACAGCGAAATCCCGCTTGCGGGGATGACTGAAGACTGGACGTAGAACGCTAAGTAAAGGTTTTGATCTTGCTGCAGAATGGTATTTTAAGAATATTTAATGATGTATATGAAAAAACTGAATTGTAAAATTAAAAAGTTTTCCCGACATGCAATTCAAAAAATGTTTCAAAGGAAGATCACTAAATCTGAAATCGATAACATAATTAATTCCGGCAAAGTGATAAAAGAATATCCGGAGGATTCACCATTCCCAAGTTTTCTATTGCTGGGTTTTAATGAAAACCGACCACTTCATATTGTAATTGCATTTAATAAATCAGAATATATTTGTATAATTGTTACAGTTTACGAACCCGATCCAAAACTTTGGGAAGATGACTTTACAAGGAGGATAAAAGAATGAAATGTCAACTATGCAAAAATGGAAAAACAGAAAAGGGAAGAGTAACCGTAACTCTTGAAAGAGGAAATACAGTCGTGTTGATTAAAAATGTACCAGCGGATATTTGCGATAACTGTGGTGAATTTTACCTTGATGAGGAAACAACTTACAATATTTTATGTAAAGCTGAAAACGCTGCTCAAAACAATGCAGAAGTTGAAATTCTTCAATATGCAGCATGATTTGATGCTAGATAAAAAACATAAATCGGTTTAGCATTTATCTCGATTCTCATTACTCGATACTTGAAACTTAAAAGAATGGTTGCATTGCCCGTCTACGTTATAAAACAACTGCGACGAGGCAGGCTCAATTGCCAAATTGATTTTGGAATTTTATGTTAATTTAGAACTCACCTAAATCCTCTCTTAAAAAGAGAGGACTTAATTGTATAATTCCAAAACCAATGGGCAACAAGTATAACAGTGATAATTACTGAGTTAGATTAAAATTTCCATCGGAGAAATAGTGACTTTCTTAAAAGTAAATATCAAATAAGAAATATTATGAAATCTGTCGTACTTGCCCGCCTGCATATGGCGTGGCGCTAAATTCATCTTGATACTCGTGTCTTGCTACTTGATACTTACTTCTCAATACCCACCAAAGGTGAGCAAGCTTGATACTAATAAACAACTAACTCAATAACTGAATAACTCAATAACTGAATAACTAAATGAAAATACTAGTAACAGGCGGCGACGGTTTTATAGGTTCTAATCTTGTAGATCACTTCCTAGTAAGCGGACACGAAGGAAATACATTACTAAATAAAATTTTTGAATGGATGACTCCCTTCGCTAAATATTATTATATGAAAATATAATTATTAATCTAGCTACGGGAGTTAAAAATGAGTGGAAAAAGGACTGCTTCGAAGAATGAAATGAATGAAGAAAGTATAAACCGCAATAATAATTTGGAATGATAGAAGAATTAAAGGATGAAAGTTAGTTTTTGGGAAAGTTGGAATGCTGGAAGGATGGAAAGGAGGAAAAGAGGAATGTTGAAAAGATGGAAAGTTAGAATAATAGAAGAATGCTAAAGTGGAACTAAAAAGAAAAAATATCAACAGAGGTTACACGCAGTTAAGAGTATGGCAAAACTCGATAACATTATTTAAACTGGTTTACGAATTACTAAAAGATCTACCATACGAATTATCAAAAACAAAAAGTAATTTGATCGATGCCGCACATAGTATTAACAGAAATCTATCTGAAGGATATTGTAGAAAAAACTTAAAAGAGTATCTTAATTTTCTAAATATAGCTCTTGGTTCAACAGGGGAGCTATTCTCCGGAATGTTTGGTCTTAAAGAAATAGAAAAAATATCAGATAATAATTTTGAAAGATTTGATGAACTACATTACCAAGTTGAAAACGAACTAATACAACTGATAAAATCACTACAACGAAAACAGAAATCAAAGGAATGGGAAACAGATTTCAACAAATAGCTGTAATTATTCTTGAGCGTTTCTAAGCGAAATCCCGATTTTTTATATCGGGGCAATATTCCATTATTCCAATATTCCTTTATTCCTTTATTCCTGTTTATTATTCCACAATTCCATTGAGGAGTTTCCTTTGCGTATCTTAATTACAGGAGGTGCAGGCTTCATAGGCTCAAATTTATGCGACCATTTCCTAGAGATGGGTCACGAAGTAGTCTGCCTAGATGACCTGAGCACCGGATTCAAAAAGAACATAGAGCACAACCTCGATAACCCAAATTTCACCTTTATAAATGGTGATATTAGAGACATGCGAACATGCACTAATGCAGTCATTCAAAAAACTGAGGTTTACTTTTGAATAAAATATTAGTTACAGGCACCGCCGGCTTCATCGGCTTTCACCTCGTAAATAAATTACTAAAAGAAACCGACTGGCAAATCGTTGGACTTGACAACATCAACGACTACTACGACGTAAACCTAAAATACGCCAGACTAAAAGAAACCGGTATCGAAAAAGATAAAATTCAGTACAATACAATCATCCAATCATCCAATCATCCATTCTATCGATTTATCAAACTCGATTTAACAGACAAAGAAAACCTTCTAAAACTTTTTGAACAAGAGAACTTTGATTATGGCGTAAACTTAGCTGCACAAGCCGGTGTGCGTTACTCGTTAGAAAACCCACAAGCATACATTGACAGTAATATAAATGGATTCTTCAATATTTTGGAAGGATGCAGACTTTACCCGGTGAAACATTTAGTCTATGCTTCTTCAAGCTCGGTTTACGGCAATAATAAGAAAACTCCGTTTTCCGAAAGTGATAGAGTTGACCACCCCATTAGTCTTTATGCAGCGACTAAAAAGTCAAATGAATTGATGGCATATACATACAGCCACCTTTATAATTTACCAGCAACCGGGTTAAGATTTTTTACGGTTTATGGCCCATGGGGAAGACCCGATATGGCTTACTTCAAGTTTACAAAAGCAATTTTAAACGATGAGCCGATTGATGTTTATAACAACGGTAATATGCTGCGTGATTTTACTTTTATTGACGATATTGTTGAAGGTGTGAAAAGAGTGATAAAAAATGTACCTAGCGGAAAAGAAAAAATTGAAGTTAGTTGTGTTTCTGTTGCAGCTTGTAAAATTTACAACATTGGTAATTCTTCACCGATTTTATTAAACGATTTTATTAAGATACTTGAAAGAGCGCTCGGTAAAGATGCCAAGATAAACTTTTTGCCTTTACAGCCAGGTGATGCTAAAGATACCCATTCTGATGTAAAGGATTTGGAGGAACAAATAAATTACAAACCTCGCACAAAAATTGAAGATGGCATGAAAGATTTTATAAAATGGTTTAAAGAATTTTATTTTGAAGAGAAAAAATAGTAATATGAAAAAAGTATTAATAACTGGTGCTGCCGGCTTCATCGGCTCACATTTAACCGAATATCTTGTCTCTAAAGGTTTCGATGTAAAAGCTTTTGTACACTACAATTCTCAAAACAATTGGGGGTGGCTAGAGCAATCAAATGTTAAAAATGAGATTGAAGTTGTAACCGGTGATATCCGGGATTACGATTCTGTCCATAACGCTGTTAAAGGAACTGATGTAGTTTTTCATTTAGCAGCATTAATTGGCATACCATATTCTTACATTTCACCTAAAGCATATATCGAGACGAATATAACCGGTACTTACAATATCTTGCAGGCGTGTAGAGAATTAAACGTACAGCAATTATTAACTACTTCCACAAGTGAGACTTACGGTACCGCTCAATATGTGCCAATTGATGAAGATCATCCAATGGTCGGCCAGTCACCTTATTCTGCTTCCAAAATTGCTGCTGACCAACTTGCTATAAGTTATTTTCGTTCTTTCGAATTGCCGGTTAAAATTGTTCGCCCTTTCAATACTTATGGTCCACGTCAATCCGCTAGAGCTATTATACCAACAGTGATAACACAATTACTAAAAGGCAGTGATCAAATTAAACTCGGTAATCTCTCCCCGACTCGTGACCTAACCTTTGTCAAAGATACTTGTAAAGGTTTTCTGGAGATATTTAAATCCGACAAACTATTTGGTGAAATAACAAATATTGGTATGAGCAGCGAAATATCTATTGGTGACTTAGTAAATAAAATTGCAACTTTACTTGGAAAACAAGTTGAAATTATTACCGAAGAAGAAAGAATTAGACCTGATAAAAGTGAAGTAGAAAGATTATATTGCAGCAACAAAAAACTAATCGAAAATACCAATTGGAAACCTGATTATGACTTGGATAAAGGTTTAAGCGAGACAATTGATTGGTTAAAAAATAATTTGACAAGTTATAAACACGATATCTATAATGTATAACGAAGTAATAGAATTTATTAAAATTTTATATCCTGACAAGAATCCCGTTCCTCTGCATGAACCTGTTTTCTTTGGTAATGAAAAAAAGTATATGAATAATTGTATCGATTCTACTTTTGTTTCTTATGTAGGGAAATATGTAACACAATTTGAAGAAATGACTGCTAAATATACCGGATCTAAATACTCAGTGGCAGTTGTAAATGGAACGGCAGCTCTACAAATTGCCTTACAAGTTGCTGGAGTTAAACCTGGCGATGAAGTAATAACACAATCCTTAACTTTCGTTGCAACCGCAAATGCAATTTCACATTGCGGAGCAAAACCAGTATTTGTTGACGTTGATAAGGATACAATGGGAATGGCACCAGAAAAATTAGATGATTGGCTATCCAAAAATATTGTATTTAAAAAAGTCTCTGGTTTTACAACAATGCAGCCATGCAACAATGCAACCATGCAGCGCGTTAGCGCTATTGTCCCCATGCACACTTTCGGATTTCCTTGTAAAATTGATGAAATAGTCGAAGTTGCAAATAAATACCATATTCCAGTTATCGAAGACTCTGCTGAATCTCTTGGCTCGTATTACCTGTCGCGTGAAATGGCAAATGCAAAAAATAATGCAGCAAAAAATGATATTATTTTACGGGGCAAACACACTGGTACGTTTGGTTTAGCCGGAGTTCTAAGCTATAACGGTAATAAAACCATAACAACCGGCGGCGGGGGAATGATAATTACGGGTAATGAGGAGTTTGCAAAGAAAGCAAAGCATATTACAACCACTGCCAAAGTACCTCATAAATGGGAATACATTCACGATGAAGTGGGTTATAATTATCGTATGACAAACGTAACGGCAGCAATCGGCGTAGCACAAATGGAAAATTTAGATAAAATAATTGAAAACAAACGCCAAACCGCAGGAAAATACAAAAAGTTTTTTCAATCAAATCAATCATTCAATCATTCAATCATCGAATTCATTTCGGAACAAGCTGGTTCTATTTCAAACTATTGGCTCAATTGCATAAAACTAGAAAACCGAGAATCCCGCGATAAATTCCTCGAAGCTACAAACTCAAACGGAGTGATCACACGACCAATTTGGCGGTTAATGAATAAATTGGATATGTATAAAGATTGTCAAAAAGGTAATCTTGATAATTCCGAATGGCTTGAAGATAGGATTGTTAATATCCCGAGTGGTTACAGAAATCAATGAATGATCAAATTGTTGTTATCGGCGGTGGTGGACACGCAAAAGTTATTATTTCGATTCTCAAGAAATTGAATCAATACGATATCGTGGGCTATACTGATCCGGAGAATAAAGGTGAAATTTTAGGTATTTCATATTTAGGAAATGATGATAGTCTAAATTCTCTTTTCAAAGATGATGTTTATAATGCAGTAATTGGTTTGGGACAAATTAAATCCGCGGCTCTTCGTAGGAAAATTGTAGACATATGCAAACGTATTGGTTTTAACTTACCGACAATTGTATCGCCAAATGCAATAATAAATGAAGATGTAAGCATTGGAAGTGGGACTGTAGTTATGGATGGAGTAACAATAAACAGCGGATCATCAATTGGTGAATGTTCAATTGTAAATACGAATGCCTCAATTGATCACGATTGTTCGATTGGTGATTTCACTCATATCGCTCCCGGAGTTACCTTATCTGGTGAAGTAAATATCGGTAACGATGTTTTAATTGGAACGGGTTCAAACATAATTCAACAAATAAATATTCCGGATAATACAATTATTTCTGCCGGCAGTACCGTATTAAAATCTATTAATAAAACGGGAATTTACAAGGGCAACCCTGCTTGTTTAATAAAAGAGATTTAAATATGAGTAAAACATTTATAATAGCGGAAGCCGGTGTCAATCATAATGGTTCCATTGAACTAGCACTTAAGTTAATCGATGCAGCTAAAAAAGCAGGTGCCGATGCTGTGAAGTTTCAGTCATTTAAAGCTGATAAGCTAGTATCTACAAAGGCTGATAAAGCAGAATATCAAAAACAGACAACAGACGCATCTGAATCACAATATGAAATGATAAAAAAGTTGGAATTATCGGTTGATGATCATAAAAAGCTGATTAATTACTGCAATAAAATAAATATTCAATTTTTATCTTCTCCTTTCGATCTTGAAAGTATCGATTTATTAATTGAACTTGGTTTAGGTATTTTTAAGATTCCGTCCGGTGAGATTACAAACTTACCTTATTTGAAAAAAATTGGAAAACTTAATAAAAATATTATTCTATCAACCGGTATGGCAGATCTGGGTGAAATTGAAGATGCACTCGATGTTCTTTGTGAGGGAGGAACAGACCTAAAAAATATTACAGTTCTTCATTGTAATACTGAATATCCCACATCGTTTGAAGATGTAAACCTCAAAGCAATGTTGACAATTAAAAATGCCTTTAATGTAAAAGTAGGATATTCGGATCATACAAACGGAATTGAGGTTCCGATTGCAGCAGTGGCGCTTGGTGCCGAAGTAATTGAAAAGCATTTTACTTTAGATAAAAATATGGAAGGGCCGGATCATAAAGCTTCACTTGAACCTAGTGAGTTAAAACAGATGGTGACTGCAATACGCAACATTGAAAAAGCTTTAGGTAATTATATAAAAAAACCTTCTCTATCTGAGTTGAAAAATAAACCCATTGCTAGAAAAAGTCTTATAGCTCTTAATGATATTAAACAAGGTGAAATATTTACTGAAAAGAATGTTGGAATAAAAAGACCGGGCAATGGAATATCGCCGATGAGATGGAATGAAGTGATTGGAAAAACTGCCCGAAGAGAATTTGGACTAGATGATTTGATTGAATTATAAAAAAGTATAGAACTACTTTGACAAAGAAAGAATCTAAAATAAAAATTGCATTGTTAACTGCGGGAAGATCTGATTACAGTATTTATCTGCCGCTTATAAAAAAGTTAATTTCTGAAAAGCATTTCAATCTTCATATTATTGCTTTTGGCTCCCATCCTTATGAAGAGTTTGGTAATACAATTAAATTTATTGAAAAAGATGGTTTTACAGTAAGTTACATAGTTAAAGCCCTGAACACAGATTTTTCACCGGAATCTATAGCTGTAAGTATGGGTAATACTTTAAAAGAGTTTGCTCATATTTATAATAAAGAACGTTACGATTTTATTTTTGCTCTTGGTGATAGATTTGAAATGTTTGCGGCTGTTTCAGCTTCAGTCCCATTTAACATCCCTATAGCACATCTACACGGAGGTGAAAGTACATTGGGTGCTATTGATGATAAGTTTAGGCATGCTATCACATTAATGTCAAAATATCATTTTACTTCAACTAAAAACCACGCCAGAAAAGTAACCAGATTAATTGATTCGGATGAATTTGTTTATAACGTTGGTGCACTTGCATTAGATAATATTAAGGATATGCAATTATTATCCATAGATGAATTAAAAAAAGAACTAGAGATAGATTTTACTAAACCAACACTTCTTGCAACAATTCATCCGGAAACCGTTAATTTAAAGGTAAACTCAAAGTTGGTAGAAGAATTTATTAGAGCAATTGAATTGTCTGAATACCAAACTTTAATTACACTACCAAATAATGACACTGCAAATGAATTTTTAAGAAAAGAATTGATAAAATTTAGTAAAACTCATAAAAATATTTTTGCATTCGATGCTCTAGGGCCCTTAAAATATTACTCTTGTATGAAACACTGTTATGCAGTGATAGGGAATTCTTCAAGTGGGATTATTGAAGCAGCTTCTTTTGGAAAGTACGTAATCAATATCGGAGACCGTCAGAAAGGTCGTGACCGAGGGGAAAACATAATTGATACTCCAATTGATGCTACTGCAATAAAAAGCAAAATTGAACAAGCAAAAGAAATGCCTGAGTTAAACAAGAAAAACAACTACGGTGAGGGTAATACCTCTGATAAAATTATTTCTATTATCAAAAAGAATTCTAAAAGTCATTTAACATAGTACATTTTTATGCTAAAAGAGTTTTCTAAAATATTAATAGATAAATCAGCCTCTGCAAAAGATGCAATGAAGCAGTTAGATAAAACTGCCGAAAAAATACTTTTTGTTGTAGAGGATAATAATAAGCTTATTGGCTCTTTAACGGACGGTGATATAAGGCGATGGATTCTTAAAGACGGTGATCTTAATTCTGCCGTAATGGATGTATGCTTTAAAGGAACATATTCTATTGAAACAAAATATGATTTGGAGCAAGTCAAGACTGAGATTCTTAAGAGAAAAATTGTCTACGTTCCTGTCGTAAATGAAAATAAAGAAATTGTTGAGTTTTTGATTTGGGACAAATTGTTTGATGACAAAATTATCAGAAAATCAAAGGAAAAACTTAATGCTGAAGTTGTTATAATGGCAGGTGGTAAGGGATCTCGATTAGATCCTTTTACAAGGATTCTTCCTAAACCATTAATTCCAATCGGAGATAAAACAATTCTTGAAATAATAATTGAAAAATTTACGGATTACGGAAATGAAGAATTTTATATTTCGGTAAACCATAAAGCAAAAATAATAAAATCATATTTTGAAGAAATACAACCAGAGTATTACTTAAAATACATTTATGAAGAAAAACCACTGGGTACTGTAGGTGCATTAAAAACTTTAGATGGGCAAGTAAAAAAGGATATTATTCTAACAAACTGTGATAATATAATTGAAGCCGATTATGCCGATTTACTTGAACACCACAAAGCAAAAAATAATGACATAACGATAATTGCCTCAATGAAACATTACAATATTCCTTATGGTATTTGCGAAATTGAGAACGGCGGACGACTAGTAAGCATAAATGAAAAACCGGAATATGATCTTTTAGTGAATACAGGTATGTATGTTCTCAAACCGGAAGTTTTAAAGTATATTCCAAAAGAAGAATTATTTCATATAACACATTTGATTGAAAAAATAAAATCAACTCACAAAATCGGAATTTATCCAATTAGCGAAAACTCTTGGATTGATACGGGAGAGTGGGTTGAGTACAAGAAGGCAGTGGAGAAGTTAAGATTATGATTCTAGATCTATTATCAAATATATCCTTTTATAAGAAGTTGAGTCCCAATATAAAAGATGCTATTAATTCTGCAGCGGCAATTGATTTTTCTATACTTGATAATGGTAAACATTCAATCAAAGAGAGTGAAATATACGTTATTGTAAATAGCTATGAAACTAAACAGAATATAAATTCCATTTTAGAGGGTCATAAAAAATATATTGACTTTCATTTTTTACTTGAGGGTAGTGAAGTTATTGATTATGAGCCTTTAATAAATCAGCGAATTGTTACAGAATATAATGATGTAGAAGACTATTGTTTATTTAGTTGTCGAACACCGAGTAAGTTAAGACTTGAAAAAGGCTTATTTGCATTATTTTTCCCGAGCGATTTGCATTATACAGGAATAGCAGAAACACAACCTAGTTATGTAAAAAAGGTAGTAATTAAAATTGAAATGGAGAGTTTATGAAACTTATTGCAGAAACGGCATGGCATCATCAAGGAGATTTTGAGTTTTTTAAAAACCTTGTTTCAAAAATTGTTAAAAATGAAAATGTAGACATTATTAAACTACATCTAACAATTGATTTTGATGAGTATATGCATTTTGATCATAACGCATACTCCGATTTGAAAAACATGATGTTCAAAAAAGAACAATGGGAACAAATATTAGATTTGATCGCAAATTCAAATAAAGAAAAAATATTTTTATGCAATGACACAAAGGCAATTGAATTAGGAATGAAATACATTCCCGAGATTGTTGAAATCCATTCAGCATGTTTAAATGACATACATCTTCTTGACTCATTAAAATCGAATTTAGGAAATACAATAAAAGTTATGCTTGGTGTCGGCGGTTCAACTTTATATGAAATAGAAAAAGCAATTAATAGGCTTGAACCTGATAATGTCATTTTAATGCATGGATTTCAAAATTATCCTACAAAATATAGTGATGTAAATTTTGGGAAAATTAAAAAGATAATGCAGTTGTATCCAAATTATGAACATGGTTATGCTGATCATACTGCATGGGATGAACCAAATAATATTTTAATAACTTTGTTTGGTGCTGCTTTAGGTATGCAGTATGTTGAAAAACATGTGACAACAAATTATGGCCAAGATAGAATTGATAGCTCAGCAGCGATATCTTTTGAAATGTTTGATAAACTCAAAGATAAGCTTGAGATTCTAGCAAGATGTCATGGTAATGGATTGCTTGAAATGAATGAAGGGGAGAAAAAATATTCACAATTTGGGCCGATTAAAAAGGCAGCTTTTCTAAATAGAGACGTTAATAAGGATGATGTTTTGACGGAAGAAATGATCTACTTTAAACGTACATCAAAAACTGCAAATCTAACTCAAATTGATATTTTAGATAACATCGGCAAAAAATTTAATACCGACATTAGTAGCAATACCATACTAATAAAGGAAATGTTGTCATAATGAAAATTGGATATTTAATTACTGCAAGATTGAAATCCACAAGGCTGCCGGAAAAGTTGCTTTTAAAAGTTCAAGATGGCGAGTTTATCAGGTGGATGATTCGAAGATTAAAAATTACAATAGCTCTGGATGAAATAATTTTATGTACATCTACAAATCCACAAGATAGTCCCTTAGAAATAATTGCCGAGGAAGAAGGAATAAAATGTTTTAGAGGTGATGAAGAAGATGTTCTATTTAGATTAAATGATGCCATCATAAAGTATAATTTAGATTATGCATTAAATATAACTGCAGATTGCCCGCTTGTATCTTATGAGTATATTCCTCTCATTATTAACGAATATAAAAGAACTAATGCTGATTTAATTCGAACTTTGGACCTTCCGCACGGCTTATTTTCCTACGGTATAAAACCGGAAGCATTGAATTACATTTGCAAAAATAAAACCGGCAAAAATACTGAGGTCTGGGCAAAGTATTTTACCGATGATCCTAAATTAAATGTTAATGAGATGAATATTCCGGCTTATTTAATGAGGCCAGATTATAGACTGACTTTAGATTATCCCGAAGACTATGAAGTGTTTAAAAGAATCTTTGAATTTTTCGGAAAAGAATCATACAAAATAGGTATAGCTGATTTACTTTACTTTTTGGATAACAATAAGAGTATAGTTGATATTAATCAGAACTGCCGGGGTTTGTATAAACAGCGATGGGATTCACAGAATAAAATTGATCTTTAATGAATATTAAAGTTTTAGTTATCGGAAGCGGATCAATTGGTCAACGTCATATAAAAGCATTAAAGATGTTGGGAATAAAAGAAATTGCAATTTATAAGACTAATAAAGGGACAATTAAACAGCCACCCACAGTAATATCTGAAAATATAATTATTTTTTATGATTTGAATAAGGCATTTGAATGGGAACCGACCCACATTATTATAAGTAATCCTACAAGCCTACATTTGGAATATATCTTGAAATCTATTAATACCGGCGCCTATATTTTTGTTGAAAAGCCTGTTCTTGATGATTATGATAAAATCGATATAATGGTTAAAAATAAAATAATGAATTCAAGTATAGTTGTAGGTTATAATCTCAGATTCCATTCTATATTTAATTTTATCAAGAATAAAATAAAGAATAATGATTACGGGAATGTATTAAAAGCTAATTTAATCGTTGGGCATTACCTTCCATTTTGGCATCCTTATGAAGATTACAGATTCTCATATGCTGCAAAGAAAGAACTAGGAGGAGGTACATTAAAAACATTATCACACGAAATAGACTTAGCCCTTTATTTTTTTGATAAAATAATAAGAGTCTTTGCAAATATTCAAAAAATAAGTGACCTCGAAATTGATGTAGATGATTATTGTATGGTTAGCTTGGTTACAGAAGGTTGCAGAAGTGTTGTCCTTGAAATGGATTTCCTTAATCCAACTCCTTTAAGACAAGGGAAAATACTATTTAAAAAAGGTTTATTGGAATATGATTACTTTGCTCAAAAAGTGTTTTTTACATCATATGAGTCGAGAGAAAAACAAATGATATATGAATCTGGTGAGGATTATGATAAACAATATATAAGACAGATGGATGCTTTTATTGCGAATAATAGTAACGATATATGTAAGATTAAGGAAGGTTTATCTGTTGATGAAATTATTAGCTTATGTGAGCTTTCAAATAATAACGGAAAAGTTATATGTTTAGATTAGACAGTAAAGTGGCTGTAATATTTGGAGGCAGTGGTTATTTAGGCAAGCAGTTTTGTTCAGCTTTGCTTAAACAAGGTGCGGTTGTGGTTAATCTTGACCAAAAACTATTTGCTAAAACAGAATTATTGGATTGTACTCCTGATGAAAGTGAAAAATTTCATTCACTAAAAGTAAATGCAACGGATGAAAACGAACTAAAAAAAAATAGAGAAAAAATTATAAAAGATTTTGGAAAAGTAGATATATTAATAAATTCTACCACTATGAAAGGAAATGATTTTTATCTTCCTTTTGAAGATGTTTCTTTGGAAGGTTGGAACATAGGTCTCTTAGGGAACTTGACAATACCTTTTTTAACTATTAAAAATTTTATTCCTCTTATGAAAGAACAACAACATGGTTCGATTATAAATATATCTTCTATATACAGCATTGTTGGTAACGACCAACGCTTATATGAGGGGTCTAATCTGCATGAAATTTATGTTAAGAATTCTCCGAATATTAAACAAATATATTCGCATGGAGTTTATAATGCTGCCAAAGGGGGCCTAAATAGTTTCACACGTTATCTTGCCGCATATTATGGTAAATATAATATTAGAGTAAATACCCTTACACCTGGGGGGATTTATTATGAAGGTGAAAATGAAACTTTTCTTAAAAAATATGGTGAAAGAACACCGTTAGGGAGAAAAGCCAATCCGGATGAAATTAATGGTGCATTGATATTTCTTGCTTCCGATGATTCTACCTATGTTACCGGTCATAATTTAGTTGTGGATGGAGGATTCTCTATATGGTAATTACTGAGTTTTTTTCAAGAATGAAATTCTGGAAAACAACAGATAGGCTTGGTCCAGATATTTTAGGAACTCATTATAAGTTATATTTTAAAAAATCCGCCTATAAACTGTGTAATAATAAGTTTAAATATTTTGGTGAGGGAGCAGAATTCAGACCTGGAGCTTACGCATATGGTTGTTCAAAAATTCATATCGGTAATAGAGTAGTTGTTCGTCCAACATCTATGCTATTTGCAGATAATCGCGAAAACGGAGCAGAAATAGTTATTGAAGATGGTGTTTTGATGGGATCAGGTGTTCAAATTTATGTAGTTAACCATAAGTTTGATAATCCTGAAATCCCTATTATAGATCAAGGGCATTATGACTCAAAACCGGTAATTTTAAAAAAAGGATGTTGGTTAGGTGCAAATGTTATTGTTTTACCCGGCGTTACAATTGGTGAAAACTCAGTAATTGGTGCTGGAAGTATTGTAAGCAAAAATATACCTGAAAAAGTTCTCGCCGCTGGAAATCCTGCTAAAGTAATAAGGTCACTTAGTATACAATAAAATTTTCATGTTATCTCAATACTATAATTAACAAATTGATCATAAAATAAAATTAAAAATGAATAAAAACGTTTTATTGTTATCTGGGACAATGCGTTCTGGTACCACTTTAATGAGTCATGTATTAAATGCTCAACCTAATATAGCTTTCTTATCCGATAAATTAAACTGGTTTTGGAATCGTATTTTTCCTTTTTATATACTTGATAATATTTACTCTTTAGAACAAGCATTCTTCGAGCAAAAATATTTTATCAAATTAATATTGGATTATCTAAATATGGATTATGTTGATTTTCAAATAAATTTAATCAAGAATTTATCCAAATATAAATATATTAATGAAGAGATTCTTTACAATGAACTCCACTTTTCTCTGTCTAATAGGACATCAGAAATTATTGGAGATAAGTCTACTCACTCAATAAACGTTTATGAACGATTTATAGAAAAATTTCCTAATGGGAAAATAATACATATGGTCAGAGATCCATATGATGTATATTACTCACAGCTAATGAAAGTAAGGAAAACAAACAAAATAACTACCCAATTAAAAATGATTAATAATGTTAAAGATAGAATTATAATTAGTTTGTTACCGTCAACAATTAAAAAAAAATATATTGTTGGTAATGATATTGTGAGAAATTATTTTATAAGGCACCCCAAAAGGATTATTGATTATTGGAATTCTGGAAACATGTCTGCCCTTCAACTTTCGAAAAAATATCCGAACCGAATAAAAATTATAAAATATGAAGATCTGATACTGAACACACATCAAACAATATCCGATATATCAGAATTATTAAATATTGATATGAACTATAAGAATATAGAATACACTAAAATTCAAAATGGAAAAGGAAATAACTTTCATGGAAATTCATCTCTAAATATTAAATTTACTTCTTATGATAAAAGTAGAATTGGGAATGGTATTCAAAAATTATCAAATCAAGATATAGTTTATATAAATAATAAACTATCGAATAGTTTTATAAACAAATTCGGCTATCAAAAAAATGAATAACCATATATTGTTGTGAATTAAAGTTAATATGAGAATTAATAAATTCGCAAAGCATAGTATTTTTTATAGTATTGGCAATATTCTACCGCAAGCAGTTGGGTTTATTTTACTTCCCATCTATACTGCATTTTTAGAACCTTCGCAATATGGCATTGTTAATTCCATGACAGTTTTAAGCGCTGTAGTAGGCGTTTTGCTTACTCTTGGAATTGATCGTGGTATTTATAGATTATATTATGATTACGATGAAAATGAACGCAGAGTATATTTAGGAACAATATTAATTGGACTGGCGTTTTTTTCATTAACTATTTCTTGTTTAGTATTGGTATTCCCCTCTTTGTTATCTTGTATATTTCAATCGATTCCATTTTACCCATATTATTTTTTAATGTTGTCTTTTACTTTATTATCAAGGATAATAATTATTCCAAGTATTTATCTCCGTATAAGTGAACAAGCAGGCAAGTATGTTTTGCTAAGCCTTACCTCATTTATATTAACAGCTTCTTTTAATCTTCTTTTTGTAATTTATTATAAAGAGGGGGCAGTCGGAATGTTAAAAGGAACATTATTTGCTAATGCTATTATGACACCAATTTTCTATATATTTACTTACAATTCGTTTATATTAAAATTCAAATTAAAGTATTTTGTCGAATCATTAAAGTTTTCTCTACCCATACTTCCTAGTTTTATATTTGCTTGGATATTAAATCTTTCAGATAGAATATTTCTTGAACATTATTTAACATTAAATGAAGTGGGAATTTATTCATTAGGATATAAGATAGCAAGCATTATAACAGTGATTGCTGGTGGTATTTTTCAAGCTTATACACCTTTTTTTTATAAATTAGCTAATGAAAAGCATTTTAATTTTAAAACTAAAATTGAAAAATATAATGATTTTTTAGTAATAATCATCTTAATCATTTGCTTTTTTATATCGTTTTTTTCAAAGGAATTTATGAAACTTTTTATATCATTTAAATATTATGAATCGATAAATCTTATTCCTATTTTATCAGTTGCCTTTTTTTTCTCTCAAACAACAGCATTATTAAATTTAATGATTTATCAAGAAAAAAAATCATTACAAAATATGTATTTAACGTTTTTTGCATCTCTTATTAATGTGATAAGTAATATAATCTTAATTCCATTTTATGGAATGATGGGGTCGGCTATAGCCACAATTATTTCTTTTTCAGTTTTGTTTATATCTAAATATTGGTACGCCAGGAAATGTTATTTCATTCCATTTAAATGGCAAATTATTATACCTACTATCATTGTTTTAGTAACAATATATGGATTCTTTGAATTACTCCAAATAAATAGTGTCTTGCTAAGCCTTTCATTGAAAATAGCGGTTGCGTTGACTATATCGTTTTTTGTTTATCTTAAATATTCTTCTCAAATATCTACAGTCTTTATAAAGAAATGAAAAAATATTTTTACTGTGAATCCTATCAAGCACTTTTATATGCTTTAAGTCTACATCATAAGAACGACCAAATAATAATTATTTCTCCAAGTAATGATATTATTGAAGCAAGTAACGCATTTAGTATTCCTGCGATACAAAACAGGAAATTCTCTTCCTTGCAATACATTAGTGAGAGGAAAACTGTAAGAACTGAATTAAATAGAATTGAAGAGTTGATTAATAAAGATTCGTTTTGTTTTACTCATACTCAACATTCGGTATTCTTATTTTTATTAATCGAGAAATTAGTCAAAAAAAATGAAATCATTTTTTTTGATTTTGAGTATGAGTATAACAGAGTAAAAAAAATCACCTTAACAAAAAAATATCTTAAAAAATTTGTTATAAAAACGTTATTAAATAGAATATATTCTGCCGAAATCATATTAAAAGAACACAGCAATAATTATATATTGAGTATTGATAAAAATATATTTGAAAAAAGAGGAATAGTAACACGTAAAATAGGAGAATCTTATTTCAATGATATTTCAGAACTGGCTAACGCGAAAAATATAAATATAGAGAAGAGATGTGATTATCTATATATAGAGCAAATATTTAAAGATAATAAACAAATTATTGATAGACTGGCGGAGATAGAATCGTTTTTAGTAAAAAAAAATTTTTGTATTAAATTACATCCCAACCATGGTAAGAATGAATCTAAGTTTTCTGAATGTTATAAATATCCTACATACTTACCAGTAGAATTTATTTTGGGCAGTGTGAACAAATGTGTTGTTTCTGTGGGCTCTTCCTCATTGATTTTGGCATCAAAATATCCCAATATCAAAGCTATTTCATTACTTGATATAGTAAAGGATCCCGAGAACATGATGTTTGAACAAGTGAAAAATGATTTACAAATTAAATCAGATAATAGAATTTATTTTCCAAAATCAATTAAAGAATTTATAAATATGATAGATAATGTTAAAATATAAAAAATATATACCAAAGATACTAAAATCATTATATTCCAGATCAATTTTAAAAAGTAAATTTGATGTTATTTTTTCTCAAAAAGTAAAGGTTAATTTAAAATCTTATTATGAGGGAAAAAATTATTTAGGAAAAAATACCGAGTTTATCAATTCTTACTTGGGTTATGCTTCCTATATAGCTAATAACTCTATTATATGGCATACGAAAATTGGAAGATTTTGTTCTATTGGGGATAATGTAAGAACAATGTTAGGATTACATCCAACGATAGACTTTGTGTCTACTAGCCCTTCTTTTTTTTCATTAAATCCACCTAATGGATTACTTTTAGTAGAGAAACAAAAATTTAAAGAGCATAAGTATATAGATAAAGAGAAAAAGTTTGTAGTTAAAATAGGCAACGATGTTTGGATAGGTAATAATGTAATTATTTTAGATGGAATTACTATTGGTGATGGTGCCGTTATAGCCGCTGGCTCAGTCGTTACAAAAGATGTGGAACCATATTCTATAATTGGAGGTGTACCGGCTAAACTTATCAGGTACCGTTTTTCAAATGATAAAATAGAATTTCTATTAAAGTTTAGATGGTGGCAAAAAGAATTAGATTGGATATTAAAGAATATTCAATATTTTGAAGATATAGATAAATTTATTGAGAAAAAAAAATAATGTTCATTTCCCCAAGTCAAAAGACTCAATATTTTTTAGTAACCTCATTAGTTTTAATCTCTGCAAGAGCTTCCGTTTTATTTGCCAATAAAGTTTTTTTGATATCCCTCTTAGTTATATCTATGTATTTGTATACTAAATATAAAAAGGGACCTATAAGAATTAGATATATTTTAATCTATTATTTTTTCTGGTTATCAGCAGTCTTGTTTAAATTTAATACGTCTATACTTTCTCCAGATCAATTTATAACATATTCTGGATTTTATACTGTTATACTAGCTAGTTACTTTATAATAATGACTGTTGATGATTTTTTCAATAAACTCGTCAAGGTTATCTATATATTATCTTTGATAAGTTTACCCTTGTATGTATTGCAGTTATTAATACCAAACATACTATTTGATATTAATAATATCCTTTATAAGATTTCCCCATCATTTTTTAGTATTGGTGGGGATAGTTATTCCAATTCAATAGTATTTACTATTTATAAAAGACATATTTTAAGAAATTGTGGATTTTCATGGGAACCTGGTGCTTTTGGATTTCTATTAACTCTTTCTTTATTAATATATCTAACTATAAAGAAAGACAAAAAAATAGACAAAACAATTGTTGTATTGGTTATAGCAATAATAACTACTCTATCGACAACTGCTTACATTGGTTTAATGATATCAATGATTTATTATTACTTCAATTTAAATAATACAAAAAAAAATATTATTTATTTCATTGTTTATGTACCAGCATTTATCATAATTATAAATCAACCTTTTGTATATGACAAAATTGAAAATACTTATGATATTGAAACCAATGATTTACAAGTTACTAGAATGAGAAATTTTTCATCTTCCCAGGGTGAAATGTATACTCCCAGTCGGTTTGCTTCACTTATTATTGATTATAGGGATTTTGTTAAAGATCCAATACTAGGGAGAGGGTTGAATAAGGAAACTAGGTTTAGCAGTGAATCAGAAAATGTAAATTTTGCCAATGGTTTAAGTAATCTTTTAGTAAAATTTGGAATAATAGGTTTTTTACTATATTTTTATTTTTTATCAAAGTCAATTAAGAAATTATCTATTGAGTATGATAAAAAGTACTACTTCATA
This sequence comes from Saprospiraceae bacterium, assembly GCA_021739805.1. The sequence continues at coordinate 30,690 of JAIPBB010000005.1, forward strand.
ATTCTTATGGGAATTATTGCTATTGGTTTTTCAGAACCTTTATTAGAATCTCCACTTTTGTTTTCCATACAATATTATTTTTTCAAAAAAAGATAACATTTTATGATTTATTTTAATAAAAATAAAAAATAGGAAATAAATAATGCATGACACTTTTACAAAATTTAAAAACAGACAGAAAATTAATATTATATCCGAAAACAATTATAAAACTGCGGAGGAAATATATTGCGGTAATGAATATCATGATTATTTTAGAAGGATTCCCTTCATTAGGATAAAATACTTACTTGAAATTAATAATATACATTTAAATGGGGCTACTTTACACATTGCAAGCTGCGGGACCGGTATTGATGTTTATTATTTGAAAAAGTTGTTAAATTTTAAGGGTGATATTACTGTCTCAGATTTTGCTGAGAAAGCAGTTGAGCAAACAATACATATATTTCCTGATATTCATGGTAAAGTGGAAGATAATGAGAAACTTTCATTTAGCGATAATTATTTTGATTATACTTACATAGCAGCTGCTTTACATCATTTACCAAGACCAAATGTTGGTTTATATGAATTATTGAGAGTTTCTAAATATGGAATAATAGTTAAGGAACCAAATGATTCTTGGTTGACTAGATTAGCTACCAAGTTTGGTTTTGCACAAGAGGTTGAGAAAAGTGGAAATTATGTATATAGGTATTCTCGTAGAGAAATTCAAAAAATAGCAAATTCTCTTTTTTATGAATATAAAGTAGAAAGATACTTTGCTACCCATAGAGTCGCAAAAAGTAAAGTTGAGTTCATTATCTTGAAAGGGATAAATATAATTTTAAACGTAATATGTCCACAGTTTGGAAATCAAATTTTATTCCTTATTTTGAAGAAGAACAGTTAGATATGATAAATATAATTATCCCTATATATAATCGTAAAGAATTTACCAGAAAGTGCCTTTTTTCATTATATCAACAAACTTATAAAGAATTTAAGGTTATTGTAGTTGATGATGGTTCTACTGATAACAGCGAAGATATGATTAAAAATAATTTTCCAGAAGTAATTATTTTGAAGGGTAACGGTAATTTATGGTGGACTGGTGGGGTGAATTTAGGTATTAATTATATTTTAGATAGTTGCAACAATGATGATTATGTATTATTATTAAATAATGATTTAATTTTAGATACTGATTATTTTGATAGATTATTAGAAATAATAGATTATTTCCCAAATTTTATAATCGGCTCTGTTGAAGTGTTAACTACAAATTCAAAGGAAATAAAAAGCGGTGGGGTTGTTGTTAATAAATTCAAAGCCAAAATGTTTACTCTAAATCAAGGGAAAAATATTGACCAATATCCAAAAGATCATTTTGAAAAAGTTTCGACATTAACTGGAAGAGGCACTCTATACCCTATAAGCGTTTTTAGAGAAGTTGGTTTGTTTGATCAAAAACATTTTCCACATTACGGTGATTTTGAATTGCCTTATCGCGCGGGGAAAAAAGGATATAAAAAAATAGTCCATTATAGTCTAGTTGTAAATTCTTTTCCGGATGAAATAAATTCAGATGTACTTATTAAAAAATCTAAGTACAAATTAGGTGATTTTAAAAAATATTTTTTTAATAAATATTCAAATGCAAATATAATTTCAAGATGGTATTTAAGTAAAAGTATAAATAAATCAAGTTTTGGTGCGATATATTTTTATTTGATAAATATAATTCGAAATGCAATGCGATTTATTTTAAACTTAGACTTAAAAGGATAAATTTAGTGAAAAAAAGTATCTTTGAATTTATCAATGATAATATGAAATTGTGGGGTATAACACCTACTGATTTTTATAATAAATATTACAGTAGTTGTTTTCCCAGAATCTTTGCTAATAGTCTACCTAAATCTGGAACTCATTTATTAGAAAGATTACTCTATTTAACACCAGGAGTTTCTAGACAATTGGGGAAAACTATTTTATATAACGAAATTACTAAATTACGAAAAAAAATATTAGAATTAAAAAAATCTCAATTCCTTGTTGCTCATATACCTTGGACCTCAGAACTAGAAAACTTTCTCTTTGAAAATAAAATTAAAACACTTTTTATGTATAGAGATCCTAGAGATATTGTAGTTTCAAAATATAAATATATTACATATAAAAATACAGATCATAGATTACATCGTTTCTATCTTAATAAAAAAAGTGATTACGAAAGATTGCGAATAGCAATAATTGGTGATGTAAATATAGGAGCCTCTTCAATTAAGGATGATCTTATAAAATATCAAGCATGGATAGATGCTAATAATTGTTTATCCGTAAAATATGAAGATCTAATTGGTGAAAATGGCGGTGGATCAGTTGAAATTCAGACGAAAACTATAAAATCTATTTATGACTATTTGGAAATTAATATTTCAGATATTTCTTTTGCTGGAATTAGTACAAAAGTTTTTTATACTAGAAGTAAAACGTTTAATAAATCGTTGATTGGGCAATGGAAATATGAATTTAATGATGAATTAAAGAATCTATTTAAACAAAGTTCTGGTGATCTTTTGATTAAATATGGATATGAAAAAGATTTATTATGGTAAGAAATAAAAAAGTCTTAATAATATACAAATTTCTTCCTCAGTGGCGAGTTGACTTTTTTAATAAGCTTAAGTTGAAATTAAATGAAGAAGGAATAGAATTAAAACTAGTATATGGAAAACTTCAGGGCGAAGTAACAAAAAAAAATGATGAAGTGACTTTAGAGTGGGGTGAATATATTCCTAATAAGGTATTGAAATTAGGTAAAATTGAACTTTTATGGCAACCTGTTTTTAAGGAAATTAGAAATGCTGATTTTGTTATAGTTGAACAGGCGAATAAACTTTTAATAAATTATATATTAATCATATTAAAAAAAATTGGTAAAATAAAATTTGCTTTCTGGGGGCATGGTTTAAATTTGCAAGATAATCCAAATAGTATTTCAAACAAATTCAAAAAACTTTATAGCAACAATGCTAATTGGTGGTTTGCATATACTTCAAAAGTCAAAGAACAGATGGAATCTAATGGATTTTCTGGTAATCAAATCACCATAGTTCAAAATGCAATAGATACTAGATCCCTAATGATAATTTATAATGAAATTAGTCCCAAGGAACTGAGAGCACATAAAACCCTCTATAATATTGGAGCTGGCCCTATTGGTTTATTTTGTGGGGGTATCTATAAAGAGAAAAGAATTGATTTTTTAATAGAAACATGCTTAAGGATTAAAGAAAGTATCCACAATTTTGAGATGATACTTATTGGTGCTGGCCCAGAAGATTATAAAGTAAAAATCATATCAGAAACTTATGAATGGATTCATTACGTGGGGCCAAAATTTGGAATTGAGAGAATACCATTTTTTAAATTGGCCGATGTTTTTTTAATGCCCGGTTTGGTTGGGCTGGCAATTCTAGACTCATTTGCTATGAAAACACCAATTATTACAACCAATTTCCCTTACCATAGTCCAGAAATTGAATATCTAGAAAATGGAATTAACGGAATAATGACAGAAAATACGTTGGAAGTTTTTAGCCAAAATATTATTTCATTGTTAGAAGATAAAAATAAAATGGATGCACTAAAGAAGGGATGTATTGAAACAGCTAAAAAATATACTTTAGAAAATATGGTTAATAATTTTACTGATGGGGTCAAAAGATGTTTGGCAATTTAATTATTGCACTTAAAAAAATAAGAGATCTGTATCTGGTTAATTTCAAGTGGCGTAAGTATAGTATCGATATGGGATTTCACTCTGGTATTAGGGTCAGAATCTGGGGTAAAAAAAATATTACGATAGGTAAAAACTTTTATATCGGCAGAGATTCTCAAATTGAATGTAATGCAATAATCGGTAATAATGTAATATGTGGTAATAGAGTTGCGTTTGTGGGGAGATATGATCATAATTATCAACAGATTGGTGTTCCTGTAAGGCTATCCTCACAAATTCGTGATGATGATTATAATTGGCATGGATTGAATGAAACTACAATTGTTGAAGATGATGTTTGGATTGGTTATGGCTCCATAATAATGAGCGGTGTAAGAATAAAAAGAGGCAGCATTATAGCCGCGGGTTCAGTTGTAACTAAAGATGTAGAACCGTATTCAATTTATGGCGGTGTACCAGCAAAAAAGTTAAAGGATCGATTTGTCAATAAAGATGATTTAGAAAAGCATATTAGCTTGTACAACAGTAAGTATTTGAATAAGTAAAAACTCCTCCATGATTTCATCAAAATGTCAATTATACTTACATTATAATCTCGTTTATTATTTGAAATATCTGCGAGAATCTGTGGTTAAACTTTCCCTGACCATGCCGATGATATGGCAAATAGCTCGTACTAACACAGACAATAAATAAATGAAAAAAATAAAAATTCTTAATGTAAATATTTCTGTTATAGAAAGTTATCAAGGAGTATATAAGCATATAAAACTGATTATAAGCTCCCGTTGCTATATAACCGTGAACAATGTCCACACTGTTGTAGTGGGTTCGCGCAGCAAAATATATAAAGAAGCAATTAACAATTCCGCTTTATCTTTGCCGGACGGTAAACCGCTTTCTATTATTGCTAAACTCAAAGGTGATAAAAATATAAACAGAATATTCGGTCCGACATTTATGGAAAAGACTCTTGAATGGGGTCAGAGTGATGGCTTAAAACATTACTTCTTTGGCGGTTCCGAATCAACACTCAAAGAAATGCTGAATAAAATAGAACAAAAATCCCCGGAAGCTATAATAGCAGGTTATTACTCACCACCATATAGAGAAAAATTTTCTGAATCAGAAAACAACAAATTTATCGAACAAATGAACAACAGCAATGCTAATATTTTTTGGATTGGTCTCGGCGCTCCCAAACAGGAAATTTGGATGTATGAAAATTATAAAAAATTAAATAGGGGAGTAATGATTGGCATCGGTGCGGGCTTCGACTACCTAGCCGGCAAAACAAAACACGCTCCCGAATGGATGAAGAATGCCTCCTTAGAATGGTTGTATCGCTTAATCCAAGAACCAAAACGTTTATGGAAAAGATATCTAATAACAAATTCACTATTTCTGTGGTATCTGTTTTTAGAATTTCTGCATATAAAAAAGTTTGATGATTAATTGAACCATAGCTCAATCAAAATTGATTCTTCACTTTACTCAACATAGGCTACAGAAATTATATACTTCAATCCAGAAGATCACCAATAACCCTAAATTCTGCTAATACATTAATAAAAGAAAAACTTGGATGGGCACTATCACTGCGGAACAAGTGGAGAAAAGCGGTAAGTAGTAGGAAGTAGGAGAAGGGCAGAGATCAGAAGTCAGAAATCGGAGATCAGAAGGTCACAGAAATCAGAGATCGGAAGTCAAAAATCGGAGATCAAAAGGTCACAGAAACCAGATATCGGAAGTCGGAGGTCAGATAAATGAGGATAAATACTGCTAAAGAGTTAGAGGTTTATAAAAAAGCTTATTCTTTGGCGATGAAGATTTTTGACATAAGTAAAAGTTTTCCAAAAGAAGAAAGATATTCATTAACTGACCAAATTAGGAGATCATCAAGATCGGTATGCTTAAATCTTCGCGAGGCATGGGCGAAACGTCGTTATGAAGCTCATTTTGTTAGCAAATTAACTGATTGTGATGGGGAAAATAGCGAGACAGATTCTTCTTTAGATTTTGCTCGAGATTGCGGTTATATCTCAAATGAACAGCATCTATATCTCACTTCAGAAGTAAGAGATATAGGCAAAATGCTAGGAGCAATGATTAACAACCCAAAACCATTCATCAAAAAGTAATTGATTTACTTGATATCTGATTCCCGACATCTGGTCAATACTAATTACTTAAAAGACATGCATATTCCTAAATCAAAATATGAGCAAAAACCAACTTCTCATGGTGAAGATACAGTGAAGGATATAATATTAGATAATACTCATTTACCCTGTCTGCTCCAGTTTGCAAAATCGTATTTCAAAAAAGGTCAAAGACTAAAACCTCATTCTCATATTTCAATGAACGAGGTTTTTTATATTTTAAAAGGATCTGTTAAGGTAGTTGCAGGTGATGAAAGTTTTATTGCAAAGGAAGGTGATAGTTTTTACATACGGGCAAAAGTAATACATAGTTTTGATTTTATTGAAGATACGGAAATGATTTACTTCAACTTGCTTGATGAGTCTTAAAATTCTTTCTCATTTCTATGAAATTTGAGAACAGCTTTACTTATTTTATTAGTTCTTTTATCAAATCTCAATTCAATGCTCGAAAGCCTTTTGTGAAATATGTTTGAAAATGATTTTAATACTTGTTGATTATGGTTTTCCATGCCGAGGATGTTTTTTAATTCTATGCGATCTCTTTTCATGATTTCAGTATGGACTTCAATTGTATGTTCGTTTTCAATAATTATTCCTATTAATTTTTTACTGTAGTTGTTTAACCGCTCTAGTTCTATCTCTTTCTTGAATTCTTTTGCCCATTTAATTGCTGTCGGTTTTGAAATCTTTAATTCTTTTGCTATTTCATCGAAAGTATTTTCTTTGACACGTAGTTCTATAAACTTGTTTTTCAGTAAATGTTTTTTCATTGGTCTAGTAATATCCTCTTAGTTTTATGGTTAATAAAAAGAAGTATTATGGTAAAGAAAAAGTCAAATCATGGTAACGGAAATCAGTGAAATTTTATAGAAAAAGTTAAAATTTGGTATTAAAAAAATAAAAAAATTATTAATAATAATGTCAATATCACTGAAAATAACGCGTTTTTTATCAAAAACCCCAAAAAGTATTTTATTCCGTAAAAATATTGATATACATGAAAAAAGTAAAGTTTCGGTATTATTTTTTTACTGTATTCTACTTTCTGAACATTGTTTAATTATTGCTAATTATTTATAGTAACATGCACATTCCAAAATCAAAATATGAAATAAAATCTTCCTATCACGGTACTGGTAAAATTAAGAACGTGATTTTAGATGAAACACATTTACCTCATCTATTGCAATTTGCTAAGTCCTACTTCAGAAAAGGGCAGTCGTTAAAGGCTCACAATCATGTATCAATGGCGGAAGTCTTTTATATTGCATCCGGAACTGTAAAGGTAGTTGAAGGAGATAAATCTTATATTGCAAAAGAAGGTGATAGTTTTTACATCCGGGCAAAAGTAATACATAGTTTTGATTTTATTGAAAATACGGAAATGATCTACTTCAATCTAGAAGATCACAATTAACTTAGAATTTGTTCTCATGCATGATTAAATTATTTAAAAAGATTATGAGAGATTCTTCCAATTAGATTGAGAGAATACTAAAAGTTGGTCACCATATTTCTCTATTTTCAGTATTCACCAAATCACTCAGTCTCTAAGTCTCTCATTCACTGCGTCACTCAGTTTTTGGTATAATTCTAAAAAATATTTATATTAACTGCGAAAAATATCGCAACGAAAATAATCGCAATAGATGAAAAAGAATCCATTTAAATTCGGCAGTATAGTTGATGAGCCTTACTTTACAAACCGCTCTGAGGAAATAAAAAAGGTAAAGTCAATTCTATCAAGCGATAATCATCTTATTATTATCAGCCCCCGCCGGTTTGGGAAAACTAGTCTGATAAGTAAAGTGATAAAAGAAATTGATCGACCGGCTATCTTTTTAGATCTACAATTAATAACCAATACTGAAGATTTTGCTGCTCAACTACTTAAAAGGGTTTACCGCGTTTACCCTTTTGAAAAGATAAAGCAGATAATTAAAAGTTTCCGTATAATACCCAATATTTCTCTTAATCCGATGAATAATGAAGTTGATATTTCATTTCAGTCTGTCACATCCGTTTCTATATTAATTGAAGATGTACTAAATCTAATAGAAAGAGTTAGTGATAAAAAGAAAAAACTAATAGTCATCTTTGATGAATTTCAAGAAATAAAAAATATTGAAATGGGGTTAGATCGTCAGATTCGCTCTACAATCCAACATCATCAAAATATTAATTACGTATTTTTAGGAAGTCAGGAATCTTTAATGAGGGATATTTTTGAAAAGAAAAAATCTCCCTTTTATCATTTCGGTTATTTGCTGCCATTAGATAAAATACCTCATCAAGAGTTTATGGCATATCTCGCTTCCGGATTAGAAACAGTAATTGTTAAATCGGAAGAAATAGCAAAAAAGATATTGGAAATAACAAGATTGCATCCGTATTACACACAACAATTAGCATTTACTGTTTGGGATTCTTTGAATAATACCGGGAGAATGAAAAATCCGGTTGAGGAAGCTGTCGATGAAATTATCCGGCATCACGATATGGATTATGAGCGGTTGTGGAATACGATAAACAGAACGGATATGAAAATTCTTATAGGTATGTCATTATCTGAACTTACTCCGCTATCTTCAGAATTTTCCAAAAAATATTTTGCAGGGGCATCGAGTACTATATTCAGCAGCTTAAAACGATTAGCGCAGAGTGGTCTGGTAATTAAAACTGAACTTGGTTACGAAATTGATGACCCGTTTTTTAAGCGATGGGTAAACAAAAGAAGAATAAGGTAGTGAATTTTATAATGGTTGTCGGCACGGCTTTATAGCAGTGCCTCTCGCGTCAACTTCTGTATCAAAAATTAGAATAACAAAATCTTGCAAGCTTCTTACTTCATACTCTTACTGATTACTTCTTATTCATGCTTGTTTTTCGTATCACAGTTAGGACGACACAATAATATCTTGATAATCAAATCTCATATCTTGATACTCGATACTTGATACTAAAAACTCAATTATAGGTAACAATACAGGTCAAAATAACCCACTGCTTGGTTCAAAAATATTCCCTTCAGTTCCTAAAATAGTCACTGTATTTTCTCAGCATAAGAATCAATTATTTCAGTAATGAAAGAAACTATGTATAATATGAAAAAGATTTGTATATTCCCTTTTCAGTTTATGAGATATAAAGGGCAAACTGATATGGCAGGGTTTTTATTATAATGCAAGTTCAACGCACCTCAATAATACTATTAAGAACCGTACTCGATTTTTTATGTCTCGGTACAGCCTTCATTCTATCTATAATTATTAATGATTCTGCCAAAGAGATATTCTCAAACAGCCATCTTGTTTTATTTGCTGTAGTCTTTATTGTTTGGCTTTTCTATTCCAGATCAATTGGCTTATATGATGAATTCAGATCGAAAGACTTTTCTTTTGAATTAATCTCATTAATAAAAGTCGTATATGTAATTGCTATCGCAACAATCATTGGTGTCTTTTTTATTAAAGAGATATCACTTTCCCGTTCATTTGTACTTATATTTTTTGCATTCGTTTTTGGACTGATGTTTGTCCAGAAATATATACTAAGAAGAACTCTTAACTACTTAAGAAAAAAAGGAAGAAATCAAAGAAACTTATTAATAGTTGGTGCTGGAGAAGTTGGAAAGAATTTTTATGAAGCAATTAAGGATAATCCGCATTTCGGTTACCGGGTAATGGGATTTCTGGATGATCAAACCAAATCCTACCTCAATGGTCAGTACCTGGGTTCACTGGATAAACTGGATTTAATATTAGAAAAAAACAGAGTGGATAATGTATTAGTTGCATTACCGAATAATGCTTCGGATAAAGTTGAGGAAGTAGTGCGGACTTGTGAGCAGCATACAACAAGGGTAAAAATTATACCTGACTATTTTAAAGTAGTCTCTCCAAAGTATAGTATTACTATGTTTGGTCCTTTCCCGGTAATTTCTGTAAGAGAAGATAAGGTAAATGCTCTTCATTGGAGAATTGCTAAGAGAATTTTCGATATCATGTTCACCTCAGTTTTGTTTATTTTGTTTTTTTGGTGGCTATGGCCGATAATAGGATTGCTGATTAAGCTGGATTCTAAAGGACCAGTATTTTATAAACAAGAGAGGTGGGGGAGAGATAACAAAAGATTTACGGCTTTCAAATTCAGGTCGATGAAATCTGATAGTTTATTAGTGGATGAAAATGGAAAGTTTCTTCAAGCAACCAAAGATGATCCGCGAATCACAAAATTGGGTGCAATATTAAGAAAGACTAATATTGATGAGCTCCCGCAGTTTTGGAATGTTCTAAAAGGGGATATGAGTTTAGTTGGTCCGCGTCCGCATCCGGGTCCGCTTAATTTAGAATCCAAGAAAAATATTAAGCAGTACATGATTAGACACCTTGTTAAACCAGGTATAACGGGATGGGCACAGGTTAATGGTTTTCGAGGTGAGACTAACCATAATCATATGTTAATGCAAAAAAGGATTGAGCATGATGTTTGGTACATTGAGAATTGGTCGTTTCTTTCCGATATACAAATAATTTTCCTTACTGTTTGGCAAATGTTGAAGGGCGACCCGAATGCGTACTAGTTTTTGTGAGCGGAGTACATTGTGCTGGTAGTGAAGCAAAGGGCATAGAGCAGAGAGCAGAGAGCAGAATCAGATGGACTGTCATTCTGAGTGAAATGAAATGGAGCGAAGAATCTAAGGAAGTCCTTTAGATTCTTCAGTCGTGCAAACTACACACTCTTTCAGAATGACACAATGAGACCTTTTCTTTATAGACCCGATACAATAGAACCTGTCATTCTGAATGCAGCGAAGCGAAGTGAAGAATCTTTGGAAGGCTTGTCCACCGAAGCTCGAATAAATCAAAATTTCATACACACATTTCAGCGAAGGTGGACTTTTAGATTCTTCGTCCCGCCAAAGACCGTCGGGACTCAGAATGACACAATAGAACTGGTCATTCTGAACGGAACGCAGTGAAGTGAAGAATCTGTGGAAGGCTTTCAGATTCTTCAGTCGTGCAAACTACACACTCCTTCAGAAGGACACAATCGGACATGTCATTCTGATCGAAGCGAAGCGGAGAGAAGAATCTTTCATATCATTTTTTAATAGCGGATGAATCAGTACTACGTTTATATAATGACAAACTTTTCAAAAACGTTATATACCGGTATGACTAATGACTTAAAAAAAAGAGTCTATCAACACAAAAATAAATTAATACCGGGATTCACTTCCAGATACAACATAACAAAACTAGTCTATTATGAAATCTTTGATGATGTTAGAGCTGCAATAGCAAGAGAGAAACAGATAAAAGGCTGGACAAGAAATAAGAAGATTGCATTAATTGAAAAAGAGAATCCTGAATGGCGGGATTTGAGTGAAGGATGGTATTGAAATAAGATTCTTCGTGCCGATTTAACCCGTCGAGTCTAAGATTGACACAATAATTGACCCCGAAAATAATAGAAAATGTCATTCTGAATGCAGCGAAGCGAAGAATCTGTGGAAGGCTTTCAGATTCTTCAGTCGTGTAAAAACCACACTCCTTCAGAATGACACAATCGGACATGTCATTCTGATCGAAGCGAAGCGGAGAGAAGAATCTATGGTAGGCTTGTCCACCGAAGCTGGTTTTTAACGTAGGTGGAAGCTGACTTTTAGCGTAGGTGGGCTTTTAGATTCTTCGCCCCGTCTATCCCGCTAAAAACAGCGGGACGCAAACATCGCGAACCCGCCGGGACTCAGAATGACATAATAGAATTGGTCATTCTGAATGTAACGAAGTGGAATGAAGAATCTATGGAATCAATCAGATTCTTCAGTCATTATCCCGATATACTGCCTCGGGATGCAAAAAACGCGAAAGGCATACCCTCAGATTTACTCACCGAAGGTGGGCCTGTCCACCGTAGCTAGAATAAAACAAAATATCATACACACATTTTAGCGAAGGTGGGATGACACAATCGGACATGTCATTCTGAAAGAAACGAAGTGGAGAGAAGAATCTTTGGAAGGCCTGTCCACCGACCTGTCCACCGTAGCTGGTTTTCAGCGTAGGTGGAAGCTGGATTTTAGCGTAGGTGGGCTTTTAGATTCTTCGCCCCGTCAAAACCCGCCGGGACTCAGAATGACACAATGAAACCTTTTCTTTATAGACCCGATACAGTAGAACCCGTCATTCTGAGTGCAACGAAGTGGAACGAAGAATCTATTTGTCTATTAAGATTCTTCGTCTCACCTATCCCGCTAACCCCGATAGACTGCATCGGGATACAAAAAGCGTAAAAACAGCGGGACGCAAACATCGCGAACCCGGTGAGACTCAGAATGACATAATAGAACTGTCATTCTGAATGCAACGAAGTGGAATGAAGAATCTTTGGAAGTCCTTAAAATTCTTCAGTCGTTATCCCGCTAGATTGCATCGGGACGCAAAAAACGCGAAAGACACTCCTTCAGATTTACTCACCGAAGGTGAGATGACACAATAAATTTACCCACCATGAATCATATCTAATAATCAAATAACACAAATCTGTAATCGTAGAATTAAACAATAAAAAAAAAGGTAATATGCGTATAACAATAATAGGTACCGGGTATGTTGGACTTGTAACAGGTACTTGTTTCGCCGAGATGGGGAATCAAGTTCTGTGTGTTGATAATAATAAAGAAAAATTGGAAAAATTAGAAAATGGTATTGTGCCAATTTATGAACCGGGTCTCGAAGTACTATTTGAGAGAAACATCAGAGAGGGCAGGTTACATTTTACTGAAAATTTAGAAAAGGCAATTCAAGAAAATGATTTTATATTTCTGTGTCTACCTACTCCGCAAGATGAAGACGGGTCAGCCGATCTGACTTATGTCTTAAATATGACTGAAAAGATAGGTTCATTACTTGTTGAAAACAGAAATTACAAAATAGTAATCAATAAAAGTACAGTACCTGTTGGTACTGCAGTAAGGATTAAAAAAATACTTGATGATATTGGTGCGGAAAATGTAGATGTTGCTTCTAACCCGGAGTTCTTAAGAGAAGGATTTGCTGTAGAAGATTTTATGAAACCGGATAGAATTGTAATAGGTTCGAAAAGTAAAAAGGCATTGGAAAAACTTGAAGAAATTTATTTTCCATTTGTTAAGCAAGGTAATCCGATTTTATTGATGGATACGGAGAGCGCAGAAGTAACAAAATATGCTGCAAATAGTTATTTGGCAATGCGGATAACTTACATGAATGAATTAGCAAATTTCTGTGAGAAAGTTGGAGCAGATGTTGACCTTGTTAGAAAAGGGATGGGTACAGATAACAGAATTGGTAAAAGATTCTTGTTTCCCGGAATCGGATATGGTGGGTCGTGTTTTCCCAAAGACGTAAATGCCCTAATAAAGACTTCTGAAAACAGCGGTATGCCTATTTCAATTCTTCAGAAGGTTGATGAGGTTAATAAGAATCAGAAATTGAAAATTGTTGAAAAAGTAGTAGAAGTCTTTGGTGGTGATTTAAAAGGAATACATTTTGCTGTTTGGGGCCTAGCTTTTAAGCCTAATACTGATGATATGCGGGAAGCTCCCTCAATATATATAATTAAGGAATTACTAAAACTTGGAGCAGGTATAATTGCATTTGACCCGGCTGCTCATGAATCCGCAAAATTTTATTTTGGTGATACTATTGATTATGCGGATGATATGTACTCTTCGTTAGATAATGCAGATGCACTTTTGATACTCACTGAGTGGAATGAATTTAGGAATCCGGATTTTGATAAGATGTTCACTAAACTTAAGAATAAAATTATTTTTGATGGAAGAAATGTTTACGATATTAAAAAGATAAGTGAACTAGGTTTCTCATATTACAGTATTGGCAGACAAGTAGTTAATCCTTATAATAATCATTAATTTTTATGAACAATAAAGGAGTGATTTTGTTTATCAGTAATCTAAAATATAGTTTTTCCCTCAAATCAATATTGCTATTCATTTTTATTGCATTATCAACTAATAATTCTCAAACTGTGTTTGAGCCAATTTATAGAGATATTTATCCATTCCTATCAAAATTATCGTCAAAAGGAATTATTGAACTTAATGATGAGATACTGCCTTTATCCCGCAAGTACATTTTAGAAAAAATTATTGAGGTAGAGCAGGTTTCGAAAAATAATCCTAAGATAGTTACAAATATTGAATCAGAGGAACTGGCATTCTGGAAGAAAGAATATGGGTTGGAATTGCAGTTAAGTAATAAGGAAATTGATGAAGATGGAACTGCAAGAATATTTGAGTATGATCCATACGATAGATTTCGCGCATTTTATTATTCCTCGGAATTTTTAAAGTTGAACTCGGATCCTATTTTTGGAATTCGAAAGGGCGTTCTCGACAATAAATCCTACACACATTGGTGGAACGGGATTAAAATTCAAGGGTATCTATCCGATTGGCTTGGCTTCAGTTTTGATTTTAGAGATAATCATGAATCATTGGATGCAGTTAAATTAAAAAGTTTTTCATCGAATTCTGGGGTAACCGGTAAATACAAATTTGGTTCTACTGTCGATTATTCTGAAATTCATACAACTCTAGGAATTTCTTGGGATTGGGGTAGTTTTTCTGTTGGCAAGGATTTTATCAATTGGGGTTACGGTGAGAGCGGTAAGTTGGTACTCTCTTCAAAAGCGCCTTCGTTTCCGTTTATTAGGCTGGATGTCTATCCCACAAACTGGCTGAGATTTAATTATATTCATGCATGGCTGCATTCTGATGTTATTGATTCAACAGAGATATACTCAAGTTTCAGGAATGGATATAACCGCATTCAGTACCGGCAAAAATATTTAGCATCACATACATTAACCCTTTATCCCTACGATGGATTGTCTATTTCGTTGGGTGAGTCAATAGTTTATTCAGACAGATTAGAGATATCTTATTTAATGCCGTTAATGTTTTTCAGACTCGCTGATCATTATCTCAGCAATACCAATAACAATGCCGGGGATAATTCACAATTTTTTGGTATGATAAGTTCAAGAAATCATATCCCGAATACTCATTTGTACGGTACACTTTTCATAGATGAAATTGCCGTCTCAGATTTATTCGATGCCGAGAGGGAGCGGAATCAATTTGGGTTCACTCTTGGTGGTTCTGTTGTCGATTTACCGGTTGATGACCTACAACTGACAGTAGAGTTTACTAAAATTTATCCATTTGTTTACAGGCATTACATTCCTACTCAGACATATGAGAATCAGGGTTATGTATTAGGGCATTGGATGGGTCACAATTCCGATTTAATTTACGGTTCAATAAAATATTGGTTTATGCGTGGATTAAGAGCCGAGCTTTGGGGGCAGTATATCAGAAAGGGGGGAGACGGGATTGTGGATCAGCAGTATACGCGTCCCTCGCAGCCGTTTTTATTCGGACTAAGAAAGAACCATTCATATTTCGGGTTCAATATTAAGTATGAGTTTATGCATGATATATTTGCTGAAGCCAATTATCTTTATCGAACTATTTCAGAAGAACAGGTTTCAGGAAGTTTCACAGACAAATCGATCACCGAACTTACGCTTGCTGTTTATTATGGAATGTGAATGGAATGATGAATGTTTTGAATGAAGAATGAAGAATGACGAATGACGAATGACGAATGTTTGACAATCCCTGAATAGTGTTGACCGAAAAAGGAAAGGGAAACATTATGAAGAAGATAAGATTACAGAGAAAGAAAGTCTATAGTGAGGAGTTCAAAAGAGCGCGGATAAAGGAATATGAAAGTGGAGAATTCAGTA
>JAIPBB010000219.1 GCA_021739805.1 Saprospiraceae bacterium
AGCACACCTTTGTTTATTATTTTCCTCAGACTGTGCATTAACATCTGATTGTTAATAAATTTCAAAAAAAAATTTACTAGAATTCTTCACGCAGCAGCGATAGTAGTCAACTATAAAGATATAAGCACGCTTTTCTAATCTTTTTAATTAACAATTCTTCCTAAAATTGATTTTTTTTACTACCACTTTTAGTTTTTTTTGTACTTTCACACCTAAATTTTTCTACATGCACAAGATGATTACCGGAATCCAGCAAATAGGTGTTGGAGTAAGTAAGCCTGACGAAGCTCTAAAATGGTATATTGATAAGTTCGGGATGGATATTAAGATATTTGATGACGAAGCTGTCGCTGGATTGATGCTGCCATACACAGGAGGTCAAGCCTGGAATAGAAGAGCAATACTTGCTTTTAATATGCAAAGTGGCGGTGGATTTGAAGTTTGGCTTCACACACAAAGAACCCCTCTTGCTCCTAAGTTTGAAGTCAAACTTGGCGATTACGGAATTTTTATAACAAAAATAAAAAGCCAAAACGTAAAAGCTGTTTATGATGACTATAAAACTCGAAATATCGAAATCTTAGGTGAACTTACAAAAACACCAAATGGTGAAGACCATTTTTATGTGAAAGACCCTTATAATAATATCTTTGAAATTGTTCATGATGATTACAAATTCATGGATGACAACAAACTTACGGCTGGAGTTTCGGGTTGCGTAATTGGTGTTTCCGACATTGAAAAATCATTAACAGTTTATCAGTATATTTTAGGCTATGATAAAGTGGTTTATGATGTTGAAGATAAATTTGAAGAATTTTCGTCTATTTCGGGTGGAAATGAGAAATTTCGTCGTGTTTTACTCAGACATAGTAAAGAAAGAAAAGGGCCTTTCAGTAAATTATATGGACCAACCCAAATTGAGCTTGTTCAGCTAATTGACAAAAAAGGAGAAAAGATTTTCAAAGATAGGTTTTGGGGCGACCTAGGATTTATTCACCTTTGTTTCGACATAATTGGAATGAATGATTTACGCACAGAGTGTGAATCAAAAGGATTTCCTTTTGTGGCTGATAGTAGAAACAGTTTTGATATGGGTGATGCCGCCGGACATTTCTCCTACATTGAAGATCCTGATGGAACATTAATTGAATTTGTTGAAACAACAAGAGTTCCTATTCTAAAGAAAATTGGTTGGTATTTGAATCTTGAAAAACGTACTCCCGGAAAACCATTGCCAAATTGGATGGTGAAAGCTTTAAAAATGAATAGGGTGAAAAGTTAGCAGGTTTTCGGGTTTCAGGTTTAAAGTTTCAGGTTTCACACTTCGACTCCGCTCAGTGTGACTTCGGTCTTCGGACTTCCGACTTCGGACTACTTCAAAAACTCACTAATTATATCATCAATTCCGATTCCTTCTGCTTCTGCTTTGTAGTTTCTTACGAGTCGATGGCGTAGAATTGCATTTGAAACTGCTTGAACATCTTCGATATCAGGTGAATATTTCCCAATAATTGCTGCATGACATTTTGCTCCAATAACCATAAATTGTGAAGCCCTGGGACCTGCTCCCCATGAAATATATTTGTTTGCCCAATCATGAGCAGCGGGAGTATTTGGTCTAGTTTTGGTTGACAAATTCACCGCATATTGAAACACATTATCAGGAACAGGAATTCTGCGAATAAGATTCTGGAAATACAATATTTCTTCATTTTTTAGAATTATTTGAAGTTCCGGAAAATCGTTGGCAGTGGTTCTTTTTACAATATCAAGTTCTTCGGCATTACTTGGATAATCAAGCCAAATATTAAACATAAACCTATCGAGTTGTGCCTCGGGCAAAGGATAAGTTCCTTCCTGTTCAATTGGGTTTTGAGTTGCTAAAACAAAAAACGGGTCATCTAGTTTGTAATTATTCCCTGCTATTGTAACAGCTCTTTCCTGCATTGCTTCAAGCAGAGCTGATTGTGTTTTTGGTGGAGTTCGGTTAATCTCATCAGCAAGAATTATATTTGAAAACACAGGTCCTTTGATAAACCTGAATTTCCTGTTTTCATCAAGGATTTCTGTTCCTAAAATATCAGAAGGCATTAGGTCGGGTGTGAACTGAATCCTGTTATAATTTAAACCTAACACATTAGCAATTGTATTTATCATTAAAGTTTTTGCCAAACCCGGAACACCGACTAATAATCCGTGTCCTTTACTGAAAATCGAAATAAGGATATTATTTAAAACTTCATCTTGCCCGACAATAACTTTAGCTATTTCTTTTCTTAATAGTTTATATTTTTCAACAAAAGCATCAAGGGCTTCAACATCTGAATTATACTGCATTTTTCTTAATTTTTGATTCTATCATTTAATCATTTTGAAATTGGAAATTGGAAATTAGAAATTAGAAATTAGCCATTTAATAATTTAATAATTTAACAATTTAACAATTTAACAATTTATTCATTTAATCATTATCGCATTACCGCATTACACCATTATCGCATTACACCATTATCGCATTACCGCATTATCGCATTATCGCATTACATCATTACCGCCTTAAAGCATTCCCTCATTCCGAAACCTTCACCCAATTATATTTAAACTCACATTTTTGATAATTTTCGTCAGTTATCTCAACGTAAGTATCAAGAGCTTTTTTTGAAATCCATTTCTGTATTGCTTCGTTCTTTTTTTGATTTAATGCTTCCTCCTGAATTTTATTATAGTCATCTTTTAAATTTGCAATATGCGGTTTAGTCCTGGATTTGAGTGATAGTATTCTATAGGCCTGTAATCCATCTTCAGTTTTCATAATAACCGGTTTCGACATTTCTCCAACTTTCAACTTATCAACAGTAAAAAAGACATTTGGCTCTAATTCATCTGGCGAATGAGTTGCTGTTCCAGTCATAGGGTTCATTAGCAAACCGCCATTATTTCTTCCCGGATCAGTTGAGAATTTCGCTACAGCTTCTTCAAATGTATAAGTGTTATTATATATCAACGCAGAAATACTATCAAGAAAGTTTTTAGATTTCAGAAGAGCCATTGGAGAAGCTTTCGGCTGAAGAAGAATATGTTTCACATTAATATAATCTCCTCTTCTTTCAATCAATTGTAAAATATGATAGCCGAATTTTGTTTCAATTATTGGTGACACTTCATCAATAGTTTTAAGATTGAAAGCTGCAGCTTCGAACTCGGGTTGCATTGCTCCTCTTCCAAACATTCCAACTTCTCCACCTTTTGATGCAGAACCCGGATCTTCAGAATATAAACGAGCTAAAACAGAGAACTTTTCTCCTTTTAAAATTCTTTCACGCAATTTGTTGAGCTTATCTTTCAAAGCTAATTTTTCCTCTTGGCTTATAATTGGTTGATTTACTATCTGAGCAATTTCCATTTCAGAACTAATCATTGGCAAACTGTCTTTTGGTATTTTATTAAAGAAGTTTTTTACTTCAGTAGGTGTAACTTTTATACCATCGGTGATAGTAGCCTGAATTTTTTCTACCATAATCTGGTCTCGTATAAGTTCACGCATTTCAGCCTTAATCTCAACTATTGTTTTGTCGTAATATTCTTCCAGTTTTTGTTCCGAACCGATTTGAGAAATAAAATATCTCAATCTCCTATCCATTTCTGATTCCACTTGCTCATCGGTGATTTCAACACTATCAACTTCTGCCTGGTTTAGCATTAACTTTTGAAACAATAATTCTTCAAGTATTTCACATCTCAAGGTTTTTGATGGAGAATAGCCTTGCATCTTCAATTGTTGATACTGGGTTTCAATATCAGAGTAAAGGATTATTTGAGCACCAACAACTGCAATAACTTTATCTATAACGATGTCTTGGGCAATCAAATTTTTATTTTGAATTGCTGATAATAAAATAATAAGGACTATAATAATTTTCTTCATCTAGCTTTTATTTCTAATATTATAAAATGAATCTCTTTAATTTTAAATTTTTTATTGAATTTGTTTCATTCACTTTCATTCAATGAAAGCTAAAAAGAGTGTTATCGAATTATATATAACAAGAATAAACAAAAATTATTGTTTAGTAAATCTCAAAGTCATTTTCATTTTGAGCTTCAATAAACACATCCTTTTTCATTTGATTTATTAGTTCAAGTTTTCTTTTATTGATTATTATATTTCTAATTCTATCTCTTTCAAAACTCAAAGGCGAAACACTATCTTTAATTCTAAATCCTTTGATATTAACAAAATAGTAATACATGGAGTCTTTTAACTCAATAAATGTATTGTTTTTGAGATATTCTTCTTCGTTATATGTTTTTATTGGAATTTCTTTTAAAAGATCGGCAAAAAGCAACCATGAGTCCGAATCAAGGAAATAGTTAACCGCATATCTCTTACAATAATCTTCAAGTTTTTCCATTTCTGTTTCATCATCACTTTTCACAAATCCTAAAACTTGTTTTATGCTTGGAGCGTCAATATTGAGTTTTACATAAACAACCTTAATAATATTGTCTTTTAATTCGAAATTACTTTGATTCTTTTTATAGTATTCTTCAATTTCATCGTCAGTAACAATTGTATCAAGTTGCTGTCTAATCAATTCTTGCTCATAATGAAAAATCACTAATGAATTCCGGTAATCTTCCAGTTGTTTATTTAACTCAGGGTTTTCTTCATTGATATTTTGTTCAGCTTTGTGTAATACAATATTTTGTTGAATCCAGTTATTCACTAAAGTTCTAACAATTTCAATGCTATCATTTCCCGAAGAGTTTTCGGGAATTAATTCTTTAAGTTCTGATGCATAAAGATATTTATCGAAAACTCTGGCAATTGGTTTTTCATCAGTGGAGTTATTACCTCTATTGCAGGAGATAAGCACAACCAATAATATGAATATGGTTTTCCTCAAATTTCTATTTATATTTAAGCTGATTTTTTTGCTCTATTTTATGCTATCAAAGACAGCCCTATCAACATTAACCGGATATTTAGCTTTAAGTTGTTTTATCCATTCCTTTTCAAGATAGTTTTGATAATCCGCTGTCACCAAACCTTTAGCTTCATTTAAAAGTTTTGGCTCGGGTGATATTAATTCTCTTACAACCACAAACACTATTTTTCCATCTATTTCTTTCCATTTAGTGATTCCAACTTTCCAATTAATTCCATCTATAATTTTATTATCTCCTTTCGAAAACTTTTTATTTTCAATGGTTAAATATGTTATACTATCGTTATTTAAAGTATCTAAAATTTCTTGTTCAGTCATTCCTTTTTCTGTATAGGATCTTGCAAGTCCTTCAATATCTACGTCAAAACAATAATAAATCGAAGCGTCAAGTCTTTCCCCCCACATATATTTTGTTCTATTTTCTAAATAAAACACTTCAAGACCGGCAGTATCTTTAATTGCTTTTGACCAAACTTTATTATCAGTTAGTTCAAACAATAGAATTCCATCTCTGTATTCTTTCATTAGAGTTTTAAACTCAGGATGATTTTCTTCGAGGTGGCTGTCTTTGTAATTAACGCACTCTTTATCAACATATTCGTTGAAAATTTGTTTAACTAAATATGAAATATTTTTATTATTACTTTTACCCTGATTCAATTCAATATATTTAGCAAAATCGTTTTGAGTATATTTTTTATCTCCAATTTTAAATAGCTTTTTATTTAATTTATTAGCTTTTTGAACATCCCATTTTCCTTCTAATATTGTAGAATCTATAACTGCTAATAACTTTTTATAAGATCTTTTATATTCTTTATATCCAAATTCCTTTTTAATATTATTTATTGCAACTTCTTTACTTCTATTAGCCCTGACATCTCTTGCGACCCGTTTTTTAATTTGTGCTTTAACTTCTTCGAATGTGCCAACGGGTTTTCTTTCAATTATCTTAATGATATGCCATCCATAATTTGTCAATACAGGTTCTGAAATAGGATTGTCTTGATTTAGTTTTGCAACAGCCACAATAAATTCAGGCACCATTCTATTAACTCCAAACCAAGGTAAAACACCACCTTTTTCTGCTGAACCTTTATCATCAGAGTATTGTTTTACTATTAGGTCAAAGTCTTCGCCATTTTTTATTTTGTTATAAGCTTCAAAAGCCCTTTCCTTTTGTGCTAATGAATCCTTTTTTGTTGCATTTAATGGCATTCTAAAAAATATGTGAGCAACTTGAACATTGCCCATAGCAGGTTTTTTGTCAACGACTTTAATAATGTGATAGCCGAAACTGGTTCTTATTATTGGTGAAATTTCACCAACCGGAGTATTATAAGCTCCAGTTTCAAATGGATAAACCATATCCATAGCAGTGAAATATCCAAGGTCTCCTGCATTACCAGGCATTGCAGGCTGTCCACCGATAGCAGGTCTTCCTTTAGCAGAAGGATCTTCAGATGTTTCAATTGCAAGTTTTCCAAAATCTTCACCTTTCAATAATCGTTTTCTAATTTCACTTATTTTTTTATAAGCAATTAAGGTATCATTAGGATTTGCATCTTCACTAACTTTTATCAAAATATGGCTTGCACGAATGTCGAATTGCATTCTGTCATAAGCTTCCTTTAATACTGATTCAAAAACATCTTTGTCGGTCAAATATGGCTGGGCAAGTTGTTTTCTATATCCGGCTAATTCGGTAATAAAAGCCTGTGCTGTATCCATTTTTAGCTCTTCAGCTTCTTTTACTTTTAATTTGAAATTTATAAACAACTCAAGATATTCTTCGAGTGATTTTTTATCAAATGTTTCTCCTTTAATATTATTTTTTTTGTAAACATTTACAAATTCGGTTTTTGTAATATTTTCATCAGCTATGGTTAACAAAATTTTATCTTTTGTTTGTGATGTAACCGGGTATAAAATGCCCATTGCAACTAAAACCAATAATGTTTGAATAATAAATTTTTTCATTTTTTCTTTTTAATTTTAAATGTTAAGGTGAAATTTTAATAATAATTTAAATGTTTTTTTGTTTATATATAAATTTTATTTCAAATTTTTATTTCAGTTTCCAATTTCTAAGTACTAATAACTATTAATCTAATATCTAAAAATTATCGTGTTGAATAATTTGGAGCTTCGCGTGTAATCGTAATATCGTGTGGATGACTTTCAGAAACACCGGCATTTGTTATCTTCACAAATTTTGCATTCATTAATGCATCAACATTTGCTGCTCCACAATATCCCATACCAGCTCTAAGACCACCAATCAGTTGATGTACAACTTCTGACAAAGAACCTTTAAATGCCACTCTTCCTACAATTCCTTCCGGCACCAGTTTGTTTATATCATCTTCAGCATCTTGAAAATATCTATCTTTAGACCCAACTTGCATAGCTTCCACTGAGCCCATTCCTCTATAGACTTTATATTTTCTACCTTCAAAAATTATTGTTTCACCAGGTGCTTCATCAACACCTGCAAACATTGACCCTATCATAACAGTATTTCCACCTGCAGCAATTGCTTTAACTATATCTCCACTATATCTTAATCCACCATCAGCAATCACAGGAATATTATATTCTTTTAGAGCTTTTGCAACATTCATAATAGCTGACAATTGAGGAACACCCACACCTGCCACAACACGGGTTGTACAAATTGAACCGGGTCCAATACCTACCTTAATTGAGTCAGCACCAGCTTTAACTAAATCCAAAGCTGCTTCAGCAGTAGCAACATTGCCTGCAACTATGTCTAAATCAGGATAAGCTTCCTTTACTTTACTGGTCATATCTAAAACACCTTGATGGTGTCCATGAGCCGTGTCAATGATTATCGCATCCACACCTGCAATATGAAGGGCTTGCACTCTCTCCAAAGTATCAGCAGCTATTCCAACTGCTGCAGCTACTCGTAAACGACCTTTATCGTCTTTGCAAGCATTTGGTCTTGCCTTAATTTTAATAATATCCTTATAGGTTATTAAACCAATTAACCTATTCTTTTTGTCAACAACAGGCAATTTTTCAATTTTATACTTTTGTAAAATATCGGCAGCTTTTTCAAAATCTGTAAATTCAGTAATAGTAACTAAATTTTTGCTTGTCATTACCTCAGCAATCGGGCGATTAAAATTTCTTTCGAACCTTAAGTCTCTGTTAGTAACAATTCCTACTAAATATTTATTTTTATTAATAACCGGAATTCCACCAATAGTGTACTCACTCATCATTTTAAGAGCATCGCTAACTAATGCATCAGCTTCAATAGTAACAGGGTCGAGTATCATGCCATTTTCTGCACGTTTTACTTTTTTCACTTCAATAGCTTGCTTCTCAATAGACATATTTTTGTGAATAACACCAATTCCACCTTCTTGAGCAATTGCAATTGCCATTTTTGAATCGGTTACTGTGTCCATTGCTGCTGTTACAATGGGTATATTGATTTTAATGTTTTTTGTAAATTTTGTACTTACATCAACTTCACGAGGAAGTACATTTGAGTAGGCTGGAACAAGCAGTACATCGTCATACGTTAGACCTTCACCCTTAAATTTATCAGAATCAAGCAACATCTTAATTATCTTAATTTATAATTGTACAAAGGTATTAAAAATACTAAAAGAATTATTTGTAATAAAAAAAAAGTCCCGCCAAAAATTGACGGGACATGCAAATTTCTATTGATTTATTTCAACAAAGTAACCGTTCCACGTTTTTCAAACATTTCTCCTTTTGAATTTTTGAATTTAATGAAGTAAACATATACTCCTTCTGTTGCAATAGTTCCATCAACCATTCCATTCCATCCTTCATAAAGGTCGTTGGTTTCAAAAATCACCTGACCCCAACGATTGTATATCTGGAATACGTATCCACTACCGTCCACAAAAACACCGTATGGCATAAATACATTATTACTTTCCGCTTCGGGAGTAAAAGCATTAGGGACAAATAACTTTGGCTTTTGTAATGCCTGAACAG
>JAIPBB010000220.1 GCA_021739805.1 Saprospiraceae bacterium
TGTATGTTTTTGTTGTTTTCATAGAAAAAAGCAAAGCCATTTGGGCTTTGCTAAATTAATAAAATTAGTTAGAGATTGATAGTTTATCAACTATAAATAATAACTTTGTAAAACTAAAATTTCAACTACTATGGAAGAAGAAAAAACCAAATTTTCAACCCGAATGCTAAAGTATTTTGTACAGGGACTATTGTTTCTGGCACCAATAAGCATTACAGTTTTAGCACTTTATTATTCATTCGTTTTTTTAGATGATATTTTAAAAGACTTTATTCCCAAAAACATTCCCGGTTTAGGTCTTGTTTTAGTTCTTGTTCTCATTACTACTATTGGATTTCTTGGAAGTCTTTTTGCAAGTCCATTGTTTACTTATATCGAAAAACTTCTAACCAAAACTCCATTAATAAAAATAATTTACACTTCTGTTAAGGATTTGTTAGATGCTTTTGTTGGAGGTAAAAGAAAATTTACTGAAGCTGTTATGGTAAAAATTAGCAAAGACCCCGAAATGCATAGATTAGGCTTTATCACTTCCAGGGATTTAGAACGCTTTGGTGTTGGAGAAGATAAAGTTGCTGTTTATCTTCCATATTCTTACAGTGTTATGGGTGGAGTTTTTATTGTTTCTATTGAAAATGTTACTCCAATTGATGTTTCTTCAACCGAAATGATGAAGTTTATTGTTTCGGGAGGGGTGACTGAGAGTTGATGTGGGAAAGGCTGGATGGTGGACGGTAATCGAAAATGAGTAGGTGAGCCTGAGAGCCTGAGAAGGGGTGAATGGGAGAATGGGTGAAGAGTCAGAAACCTGAAACTTGCACTTCGACTCCGCTCAGTGTCCCTTCTTAGGTCATTGAGCGGAGTCGAATGAAACCTGAAACCCGAAACCCTTGCACTGAGCGAAGTCGAAGTGTGAAACCTGAAACCCGAAACCCGAAACCCGAAACAATTGAAAATATTACAAAACCTGATAAACATTTTATTATAACTTTGCATCCAAATTTATTTTTATGAGCAGACCTTTAATATTGGTGACAAATGATGATGGAGTAAAGGCACCGGGTATTAGATTTTTAATTGAAATTGCAAAACAATATGGCGACATAGTTGTTATGGCTCCAAACAAAGCCCAGTCGGGTATGGCACATGCAATCACAATTAACACACCATTGAGAATTAAAGAAATTGAAATCTCGGAAAATTACAAAGAATATAGTTGCAACGGAACTCCTGTCGATTGTGTGAAACTTGCTGAACATGCTATTCTTGAAAGAAAACCCGATTTGCTTCTTTCGGGAGTTAATCATGGCTCAAATGCTTCGGTAAATACTATTTATTCAGGAACTATGGCAGCAGTTTTTGAAGGGGCAATGGCTGATATTCCTTCAATTGGTTTTTCATTGCTTGATTACGCTTATGATGCCAACTTCAAACCATCTGAGAAATTTATTGAAAATATTATTGAAAGCGTACTAGAAAACTCTTTGCCTTCGGGTGTTTGCTTGAATGTAAATATTCCGGTTAACGGCGAAGAAGGACCAAAAGGAATTAAAGTTTGTCGCCAGGGCAGGGGATTGTGGAAAGAAGAGTTTGAAAAACGAACCGACCCGCGAAAAATGGATTATTATTGGCTTACAGGTGTTTTCGAGATAATGGACAAAAAAGAAGATACTGATCTTTATGCTCTTGAAAATAATTATATTTCAGTAGTACCCGTTCATTTTGATTTTACTGCACATAATTCAATTTCATTAATTAAAAACTGGAAATTCGATGTTTAAGATTTTAAAAAAGGATTCATTTAAGTTTGGAATTGCTATCGGAATAATTTTACCATTAGTGATTTATGCTATTCTTTATTTTATAGCTTTTTATTTTAAAATATTACCCTATTTGAAAGAATCTACTCTTCAGCTTATTGCTATTTTTATTAATATGTTCCTTTTAAGATATTATTTGCTAAAAGTTAAATTTGATAAAAGCGGCAGAGGAGTGATGTTTGCAACATTTGTGCTAGCAATAGTTTATTTTGTGTTTTTTATGATGGAATAGTTGAAGATAAAAGGCATCCATACGGACTCCCTTCGGTCGAAAGTAAAAAGGAAAAAGTCAGAAGTCGGAAGTCAGAAGTCGGAAGTAAAAAGGCAAAAGGTAATAAGCATGTGAAAAGGCGAAAGAAAAAAACATAATAAATCTGCGTAAATCAGCGTCAGAAACTCGTAACCCGTAACTCGTAACTCGAAACAAAAAAATG
Organism: Saprospiraceae bacterium; assembly: GCA_021739805.1. Next base: position 2,255 of record JAIPBB010000220.1, read on the forward strand.
AAATACTACATAATAGCAGGAGAAGCATCAGGAGACCTACATGCATCAAATCTTATTAAAGAGTTGAAGCTAAAGGATTCTAATTCCGATTTTCGTTGTTGGGGTGGTGATTTAATGGAAAAGCAAGGTGGTGTTTTAGTTAAACATTATCGTGATTTGGCTTTTATGGGTTTTGTTGAAGTTTTATTTAATCTGAAAACCATACTTGGTAATATTTCATTTTGCAAAAAAGATATATTAGATTTTAAACCCGATGCACTTATTCTGGTTGACTACCCGGGATTTAATTTAAGAATAGCTGAGTTTGCTAAAAATGAAGGAATAAAGGTTTTCTATTATATTTCGCCACAGATTTGGGCATGGAAACAATCAAGAGTTAAGAAAATTCAAAGGGATGTTGATAAAATGTTTGTCATACTGCCTTTTGAAAAGGAGTTTTATAAAAATCATAATGTGGATGTTGATTTTGTAGGACATCCTTTATTGGATGCAATTTCGAATTATTCCGAAAAATCTGATATTACATCTTTTAGAACTGATAATGATTTAGGCGATAAACCTATCATTGCAATTCTACCCGGAAGCCGTAAACAGGAAATTACTAAAATGCTTCCAATAATGTTAAGTGTGATTGAAGAATTTAGCGATTATCAATTCGTAATTGCAGGAGCTTCTTCGGTTCCGATTGAACTTTATCAAAGTATAATTAAGAATTCTAAGGTTAAAATCATAATTGATAAAACTTATGACATTCTGCGCTCAGCAAAAGCCGGATTGATAACTTCCGGTACAGCAACACTCGAAACTGCTTTATTTGAATTGCCTGAAGTTGTTTGTTATAAAGCCAATTATTTGTCTTATAAAATTGCAAAAAGCATAGTAAAAATTAAATATATTTCGCTTGCAAATCTTGTGATGGATAGAGAAATTGTTAAAGAACTTGTTCAAAATAATCTCAACAAAAAGAATATTATACTCGAACTTAAAGAACTACTAAATAACGAAAATAAGCGAAAAGAGATTTCGGGAAATTATAAATTATTAAAAGAAAAACTTGGAGGCGGAGGTGCATCAGAAAAAACTGCAAGTTTGATTTATCTTGATTTAGTTAAAGGAAGTGCCTAGAGTGTTTGGAGTTTGGAGTGCCTAAAGTTTGGAGTGCCTAGAGTGCCTAGAGTGCCTAGAGTTATTGTGAAATTCGCAAGTGGTTAATAGTCAGACTGCAAGTGGTTAATTGTCAGACTGAGTGTTTAGCTTGAATAAAATAATGTTCTTTGGTATGAAATTTCACCAAGCTAAACGTATCGAAGGCTGAGGAGAAAGGAAAGTACATCAGGCAAAAACAAATATATTAGAAAATTTAAAATAAGAAATTAATGCAGAGAGCAAGGGCGATAATTATTTCAGTAGTATTTTTGTTTTTAAGTTTAACTTCAAGCGCGATTTTTCTTGATATTCAAATTTATACTGGTGAAAAGATTAAATCATTTTCATTTACACCCATTTCAGGCAAATACGGTATTTATAACAACGGAAACAAGATAGCCGATTTATTTAAAAATTCAGAGATTAAAGTCACCGCTTTTGAAAATAAAATACAAGTACAAAAAGCTGATGAAATTCTAGGAATCTTTGACAATATTCAGATTACAGGTCATGGATTTTTAAATGCCTTCAAAATTATTCCTGTTGAGAAGGAGATTAACGAAAGAGCTTATGACGACAATATTAAATTATCAATTGTGAATGGTTTTTTGTTAATTGTGAATAATGTTGACTTAGAGCGATATGTTGCAGGAGTTGTGCAGTCAGAAGGTGGCGGAAGTACAAAAGATATTGAATTCTTTTTGGTTCAGGCTATTACTTGCAGAACCTACGCTTTAAACAATTTTAAAAAGCATAGCGAACAGGGTTTTAATTTATGTGATGATATTCATTGCCAGGTTTATAAATGCCGTTGCAGGAATGCAGATATTTTAAGAGCTACAAGTCGCACTATGGGCGAAGTAATTGTTGATAAAGACAGAAAGATGATTTCTGCTGCATTCCATTCTAATAGTGGTGGAGAGACTGTTAATTCCGAAAATATTTGGACTATTTCAACTTCCTATTTAAAATCTGTTAATGACACTTTTAGCTTAGGAATGAAAAATTCCAATTGGGAACAAAAAATATTAAAATCTGATTATATAAATTATCTTAAAACTGCATTTAATTTTCCTGTGGAAGACAGTGTTAAGCTTGATTCTGTTTTAAATTTCAAGCAAGAAAGCCGCTCCGTTTTTCTTATTGACTCAATTCATTTGAAATTTATAAGACGAGAGTTTTATTTAAGGTCAACTTTTTTTGACATCGAAGAACAGGGCGACACTATTGTATTTAAAGGAAAAGGATATGGCCATGGAGTGGGGCTTTCGCAAGAAGGAGCAATTAAAATGGCTGAGAAAGGCTATAAATATCAAGACATCATAAAGTTTTATTATAAAGATGTTGAAATAGTGAACTTTCTTGAATTGAAATATCTTGTTAAGAGTTTGTATGATTAAGTTAATTTTTTCTTTTAATATAAAAAACCAAACATCCATAAAGGAATTTTATTTTTATATCCATATTCAATATCATCAATAGCTAAAAATGCATTTTCAATAGAACCAATTTGTTTGTTGGTTTTGTTTTGTCCACCTATCTCGAAAGTGTATTTGTTGTTAACGACAAAGTCAGCTGTTTTTGGATACGTAATTCTATGATTATATGAAAGTTGATTTAGAAAAAAAGTTTCTCGCAATGTTCCGGTATCAATGTTAGATGAAATTGCAAATATTAAATTCGTATTGCTAATGTATATTTTGTCAGGTTTTCTAATTATAGCATGACCAATTCCATCTGTAGTAAGGAGTTTAATTAGACCTGATTTATAAAGTAGATTTAAATATTTTGTAAGTACATCTCTACTGGTTTCAAGTTTTCTGCTCAGTTCACTAAAGTTTACTTTAAAAGGAGTTGAACTTGATATCATTATAAGTAGTTTTTTAAGTTTAATACGACTCTCAAAACTAATATTTTCAATTGCAGGAATATCATTGTCAATTACTGTGTTAATAATAGCTTCTAATTTTTCAAAGTATTTATTTCGTTCATTAATAACAAAAGGATAAGCACCATTTTGAATGTATTCTTTAAATAATTTTACGCTTTTAATTTTTGAGTTTATTTCTACTGCAATCTTCTCATGATTTTCTATAATATCTTCGAGCAAAATAGGATTAAATGCTTTTTTATGAATAAATAACAAATATTCACGAAAAGATAATTCTGGCAAGGAATAAACTGAAGCTCTTCTGCCTAAATCAGCACTATTGATGTAGAAATCTAAAGCTGATGAACCTGTAATCACAATTTTTAGTTCAGGATAAAAATCATAAATATTTTTTATTTCCTGCGACCACCCTTTGTATCTATGAATTTCATCAACCAAAAGATATTTTCCTCCATCAATAACAAATTTCTCAACAAAATCGGATAATGAATTATTTGAAAAATAAATATCATCCATTGAAATGTAAAGAGTTTTACTTAAATCAGTTTGGGTAGTTTTAATATATTGTAAAATCAATGTAGTTTTACCAACCCCTCTTTGTCCTTGGATTATAATCAGCCTGTCTTTCCATTCAATTTGTTCAAAAATAAAGCGTTTGATGCTTAAATCAATAGTACTCAATAAGCTTAAATATTTTGCTCTTAGCTTTTCCATTTAGCGAAAATATAAAAAATTAAGGTTGTAACCTACAAAAAATGCAAATAATTGTAGGTTGTAACCTACAAAAAGATATTAAAGCTGTAGGTTGTAACCTACAAATTAAGGATAATTTTTTTGATTTATTTTCTTGGAAATATTTAGTAAAAAGAATTATGGCTATTTGTAATTTGCAAACAATCCAATCATTTCATCAAAAATCAATTCATTTGTCGCAATAATTTCCTTGCCGAAAATATAATTTTTATTTCCTGCAAAATCAGCAATTTTACCTCCGGCTTGTTTTATAATAAGAACTCCTGCGGCTACATCCCATGCTCCAAGCCCATATTCGTAAAAGCCATCAAAACGTCCACAGGCAACATAACACATATCGACAGCGGCACTTCCCAAACGGCGAATTCCACGTGTGTTAATTATCATCCATTCAAATATTTTAAGATAAGAAACAAAGTCTTTATAATCGGAGTATGGAAAGCCTGTTGCCAGTAACGAATTATTAAGTTTTGCAGTTTTTGATACTTTAATTTCGTTTTCATTTAAATAAGCTTTGCTTCCTTTCCAGGCATAAAAACATTCTTTAAGGTTCGGCTCATAAACAACACCAACAACTACTTCATCGTCTTTCATCAGGGCAATGCTGATGCAAAACAGCGGAACAGAATGTATGAAATTTGTTGTGCCATCAAGTGGGTCAACTATCCATTTATACTGTTTGTTTTCCTGTTTAATTGTATTTTCTTCTGTTATGAAAGCAGCTTCGGGTAGAATTTCTGACAGTCCTTTAATAAGCATTTTTTCAGATGCGATGTCAACATTAGTCACATAATTGTGTTTGCCTTTTTCATTAACATTTTCTGAATTAAGTTTATGAACTTCTTTCATAAGAAATTCACCTACTTCTTTCTCCAGTTCAATTACTTTTTTACAAATGCTTTCTAAATTCACTTTGATTAAGTTTTAATTTGTGTTCAAGTTAAATATAAGGACTAATTACTGATTTTAAGTTTCAAGTTTCGGGTTTCATTTCGACTCCGCTCAATGACCCTAGAACGGACACTGAGCGGAGTCGAAGTGCAGGTTTCAAATTTCAAATTTCTAAGTACTAATCGACTACGTACTAATATATATTTTCCGAAGTATTTAATCAGCCTACCGTTTGTTGTTTTCTTAGTACTCTTTTATTCCAGTATTTAAAGAAAAATATTAATCCAATTCCAACTAAAACCAGGCAAGTTGAAATGATTTCTGCTTGAGTAACTTGCATACCAAGAAAATCCATTTTTGAGTTTACCCTGATTTTTTCGATAAAGAATCTTTCAAATCCATTCATAATTATCATTATAGCAAACAGAGTTCCTGGGATTTTTATGTATTTTCTTATTGACCATAAAACACCGAAAAATATAGTATTTATGATAGTTTCATAAAAAGATGTAGGAAACACAGGTTCATCAAGAACACAACAATATTTTCCACCACATTGATGCATTGGAATTCCTTCACTTATTACATTATTAGGAAAGTCGAATGCCCACATCCAGTCGGGTAGAAATGAAAGCCATGCAGGTTTAAGCAGATAAACTCCATCGGTAACGCCCGGGCTGGCATAAGCTAAATTAACTACTCCCCAGCATCCGTCGCCAGAAAGTTGACAACCAATTCTACCGGTAGCATAAGCAAGCAGAATTGCAGGAGCTGCAACATCCATCATTTGTAAAAGATTGATCCCTACTTTTCTACAATAGATAAAAACTCCAATAAATCCAGCAATTAATCCTCCATAAAATGTTAATCCTCCTGCCGAGAAAAGTGAGCCTAATGGGTCTTCCAGGAAATCTTGAGGGTATTCAAATTGATGGAATATTTTTGCTCCAATAACTCCTGAAACAGCAGCCCATAATAAAATATTTCCTGCAAGCTGATGCGGATAAATTTTTTCTTCTTTTTCAATAGGAGTATCAAGTATTTCCTTTTTCTTGCTTCGATAATTAAGATAAATTAAAATTGCAGCAATGATTATTCCACTGAAAAAACTTCCCTGCGTTGAAAGAACAAAAGCCGCAGGGTCATGCGAAAAACTGGAATAATCAAAAACTATCCCCAGGAATTTGAATCCAATTACAAAACCAAAAATTCCAGAAATAGCTAGTTCGCCTATGCTTGCCGGCTTTCCTATCGTGACTTTTTGAAGCCTGAAATTTAAAATACCTTCTTTTTCTTTTCTTTTAAATCCTCTTACAATAATAATATAGCCAACTACAAAAGCTGTTGCCAGCATAAAACCATAAGTTGGAATTGGAAAATTAACTTCAATACCGAAAAGTTTACTGATTAAATGACCTATTGTTGGGTACATATCATATGTGTTTTTGATTTGAAATGCAAAATTAAGGTTTATTGTTTAACTAAAACTGACACATATTTATATTTATTTTTGTTTTATGTTAAATATTTATTAGATTTGTTGTTAAGCTGTAATTATAATTTGAAGTTATGTAATGCCCATGCACAAAAGTACAAAAAAATGATAATACGGATGTCTATTGTGATAGTGAAATTCAATGTTAAGTGCTGATTAGGGTTGAAAAACCCAATAAATTGAAAACTCAAATATTTGGTAAATATTAAAATTTAAACAGATGAAAAAAATAATGCTTTTATTAGTCTTAGTATTTTGTATTTCAGTAATATATTCACAAAAGTTTTACGTAAAAGGCTCAATTGAATATAGTCTCGGATTATTAAATGACAAGCAAGTTGCTTACTCAACAGTATATAGGTGGGTTCTAAAAATTCATTTTTTCTCTTTAGATTTAAAAAAATCACAGAACCCATTAAACGATTTTCTTAAATCATATCAAAATTACAATATTAATTTTAATTATCACATATAAAAAGTATCTTTTTTTAAACTA
>JAIPBB010000221.1 GCA_021739805.1 Saprospiraceae bacterium
ATATCAAAACGCATTAAATAATACTCAACACCAGCATATTGCATACTTAAACCTGTAATTATCAACAATATACATAATAACGCATTTACAAGATGCCATAACCTGACCCATTTAGGGTATAAATATAATTTTTCTTGCATATCTTTATTTCTTTATGAAAATCATTCTTAATACGCCGTGCAGCATAACACCGGCAAAAGCGATAATAAATCCTAAAATACTAATTACATTAAGATAATAATTTCTGTTTGCTCCAATAACATAGGCATCGTTTAAAATAACAGAATTTACAAATCCAAATTTATTTCTACCCTCAATAATATTGTGTTTATATAATGATGTCATCAGGCGAGAATTGCTCGAATGACAAGCAACACAATTTTTCACAGCATGGTCTTTTGACATAATATTGTGTGAAACAAGCATACTATCATTAATCTGTGCATGACATTCAATGCATCTTACATTTCGAAAATGCAATGCTTGATTCGGAAGCCATTCATGTTTATCAATAATATTCGGGTTTTCCTTTTCAGTGAGAAGCTGGTATTTATCAATATTTGCATGACAGCTCAAACAAATGGCATTGTCATATGAAATTGTATTTGAAATTATATCCTCAGTTCGTGCACTAATATGATATTCGTGAGGATCATGACACATCCAACAAGAAAATGCTTCGTCATGTTTAGTTGAGTGAATACTCTTTGCAAATTCTTCTTCAATCTCTTCAAATTTATACATAGCCCAAGCCTCATCCCCTCCATGACAGTCGAGGCAGGCATATTTCTCTTCCATTCTGAGTTCTCCTGAATGTGGAAATGTAGTATAATCTTCTGAATGACAACTGATGCATTTAAATGTTTTGTGATTTGATGCATAAAATGCTTCAGGATTAATAATTAATTCCTGATACATACTTTTCTTAATTTCTCTGCCAATCTCATCGTTGAAATATGAATATTTTCTATCTCCATGGCATTTGAAACACTTTTCATTCTCCTTTTTATTTGCATCAATTGTTGCCTGATCAACTTGAGAATAACAAAAATCAGCACTTGAAGCTGTAAGTATTAATATTAAAAGAACAAAACTTAAATATTTAACAAATTTCTTCATATCGTTTTACTTTGTTTTAATTAAGCCTGATTAAGATATTAAAACCAACAAGATAATTAGAAATCAGCTTAAAATCATTTTGATTGTATAATTGATTTGCCTGTGGAATAATTTTGTCAAAATTTGCCACAAATACCTGGAAGTTATGTGTGCTTGTACCAATCTCAATTCCAAATGCTAGGTTTGGTCTAATTTCACCAATGGCAACTGGTATATCTTTTACTGATAAAGGCACTGTATATTCTAGAATAATTGATTTATCACCCAAAAACTTATATCGACCTCCATATGAAATCCCAAGAACATCATGATTATATAAGGCAGTATCAACCTTATTATAATGAGTATAACTTGGAGCAATTTGAGCTGATAATTTCTCTGTGAATTTTCGGGCAAATATAATTTGGTTAAAATAACTAAGTCTGTTTGCAAATTTGTAGTTTGCTCCGAAAGATTCTTTCTTATTGCCATCAAGACCAATATTACCATAATAGCTAATAGCTAATGGACTGCTTCCCGAACGTGTTTGATTCAGTATAGTGTATTTCAAACTGAACTCCTGTATTTTATTATTCTTTTCAGTAGCAAAACCAACACTTAGCTTTTCAGTGATTCCATAACGTACTCCCATATAGATATTTGATGGTGCATATATACCATAAAGATCATCCCATTTATTATCAAAAAAACCAAACCTATGCTTTATCATTAATTCAAAAGATCCTTTATTTGCATTTATTGGGGTAGCGTTATCGATAAGTACACCACATTCGAAAAGTGATCTTACAGGTCTTTTATCAGGTCCTTCTTCGGCATTTTCTTCTTGTGAAAATAAATTACCACTATAGGATAACAATAGCATACTTATTAAAAGTGTAAATGCTTTTTTATAATTATATTGTTTCATATTTATAAATTTTATTAATTTCCTTGTTTTAACTAGTTAAATTACAATTAATTTTCAATTATTCTTAGCTCCTTCTTCAATCCACTTTAATATTGTTTCCGGTTGACCTGATTCAACTTTTGTAAGATGTGAACTTCCGGCATCAGTAAGTTTTGTGTAAAGCTTACTGTTTACAGGAGTAAGAGTATCAATCAGATTTTTTGCAAAAAGGTCAGCATAAGCATTTGCAGGGGTTAAATCCACTTTAAAGTGTCCTGCAACATGACATCCACTTCCATTGCAACTTTTATTAAATATAGGGATTATATGAGTTGTAAAACTCAAACCTCCCGGTGGCGAAACAATTACTACTTCTACCGGTTCTATTGCTTCGTATTCGCATGAGAAAAGTCCAAATAAACAAATAAGGACATAGATAATGTTTGCTTTCTTTTTTTTCATATTATTTAAGATATGGTTTGAATTTGTTTTTAATTTCAATGAAAAATATAGTAATCAACACTTAAATAAATAATGCAAGTTAATTTAAGTAAGCATGAATTATTTACTATAATGTAAAATTGTTTTAAACTTTAAGTACACAAATTTAGAGTTATTACATCAACAAACAGCTTTATAAGGATGAGATTTTTTAGGTTTATTGCTGATTTATATCATTTTTTTATTGACAAATAATAGATTTTATCTTAAATTGTACTATCTTTATTGTTTATTTGTATTTACATACATTAATACAACTTTTTTCAAAAACATATATTTAACCAATAATATGGAATGCGGACAAAACTGTGTAAGTTGTACAAAAACACTAAGCATTTTTGATGACCTAAGGGATGAAGAACAAGCTTTAATCAGTAATACTAAGAATATTGTTAAATTTAAGCCGGGAGAGATTATATTAAAACAAGGAACATCTTTAACTCATATGGCATGTCTTTCATCTGGTTTAGCAAAAATTTATCTTGAGGGAGTTAATAACAAAAACCTAATAATTAAATTTTTAAGACCAACTCAAATTGTTGGGGGACCGGGACTTTTCACTGATTACAAACTACATTTCAGCGTAAAAGCTATTGAAGAGTGTTATGCATGCTTGATTGATGTTAATATTATAAAACAAATTTCTGATAAAAATCATGAATTTGCTTTAAAACTATTATGTTTTGCTCACGAGCAAGCAATTAGAAGTTATAAAAAATTTATTAACCTAACCCAAAAACAAATGCATGGTCGTATAGCTGATGCAATATTACATTTTTCAAAGAATATTTTTCCATATAATACTAATGGATTTAATATAAGCAGACAAGATCTTGCTGATTTCACCGGGATGGCAAAAGAAAGTGCAATCAGAATAATAAAAGAGTTTAAAGATGAAGGTTTAATAGAGATAAATAACAAAAATATCCTAATCAAAAATAAAAATTTACTTCAAACCATAAGTGAAAAAAGTTAGCTCTGGCTTTCCATATCTTAATCAATGAAAAACATTTTAATTCTAGTATTTCTATTAATTAGCCGATTTCAAAAAATCACAAATAATTCTTCAAACATTAATTATATAGTGGAATTTCTATTGTCCAAATGCAATAATTATACATCAATATATCAGTTTATTATATTGTGATTCCTTCTATTTCTTATGTTTAAATCATTTTAAAACTGACAAATGTTAGTTTTTGCTTTGACAACTAATATATTTGTGATAATTTTACCACCATAAAAACTAACACATATATTAATATAATAGGCAAAGATTAATGAGTAATTTTGAATGCGAACAAAATTGTTTTAGTTGCACAAAAAAACTAAGCATTTTTAATGAACTTAAAGATGAAGAACTAGCATTAATAAACGACACAAAAAACACTGTTAAATTCAGAGCTGGTGAGATTATTTTTAAACAGGGTACGGCATTAACACATATAGCATGTCTGACTTCAGGATTAGCTAAAATTTATCTTGAAGGAGAAAATGACAAAAACCTAATATTAAAATTTTTAAGACCTACTCAGATAGTAGGTGGTCCGGGACTTTTCACTGATTTCAAACTTCATTTTACAGTTAAAGCACTTAATGAATCTTACGCTTGTTTTATTGATGCTGAGGTTATGAAACAGATTCTTAATAAAAACCATGAGTTTACTATTAAAATATTACGTCATGCTCATGAGCAAGCAATAAATAGTTACGGGAAATTTATTAACCTAACTCAAAAGCAAATGCATGGTCGTATTGCTGATGCATTATTGCATCTTTCAAGGGTAATCTTTCCAGATAACACTGAAGGATTTACTATAAGCAGGCAGGATCTTGCCGATTACACAGGAATGGCAAAAGAAAGTGCTATTAGGATATTGAGAGAATTTAGTATTGAAAAAATGATTAAACTTGATGGGAAAAAAATTATTATTACACAAGCTAATTCTTTAGAATTAATTAGCAAAAAGGGTTAAAACTCATATCCGCAAAATTCATAAACAATTAGCATACAAATCGTTAACTCCTATAAAACACACAACCATTGACATAAGTCAACAAATAATTGACATAGCTCTTTGTTTATACATTAATATCTCACTAAAATTTTCTTTAATCGATTCAAATATTATAATACTTTTATAAAATTAAATTTACGAAAATAATTATTCAATAATTAATTTTTAAATACTAACTAAAACTATTAAATATGAAAAAATTTGTTTTCTCTTTTATTTTAATTTGTGGGGCACTTGCCTTTATTCTTAGTGGATGTAAAGGTGATGCAGGTCCAGCAGGTCTTGCAGGTCTCAATGGTACTGATGGCACAAATGGTGTTGATGGTAATATTACTTGCCTGGCTTGTCACAGTGGCACTGTTAAAGCGGCCATTAATGCTCAATTTGCTACATCTCAACATGCTTTAGGTGATATAGCTGTTGCTTATGCTGGTGGAAGAGCTTCTTGTGCTCAATGTCACTCTCATGAAGGATATGTTGAATGGGCTACTTTTGGTAGTGTTGCTAATGACTTTTCAGCACCCACAGCTTTCAAATGTTCGACTTGTCATGGTTTACATTCCACATTTGATTCAACAGACTATGCTTTTAGAGCTGGTGGTGCTATTACATTATTAGCTGATGGTACAACTATGCTTGATGAAGGAAATAATAATGTATGTATTAATTGTCATCAAACACGTAGAGATTTTGCTAGTTATGACGTTGCCACTGCTGCAACTTACAAACAAAAATTTACATCTGCTGCTGATAGGGCAATTTATGCAACAACTACTGCTATTGGTCCTAATGGTTCAGTAACAGTTTATGGAACTGATTCGGTTGTTGTTATATTTGATGTACCAACTACTCATGAATATATTAGTAGTACACATGCCGGTGGACACCATGGTCCTCAAGGAAATTTATGGTATGGTAATGTAGGAGCAACATTAGGTTCTATGTATGCACCACACAAAGATGGTTGTGTTGCATGTCATATGGCTGCTAAAGATCACAGTTTTGCTCCTAAATCTGCAACTTGTATAGCTTGCCATGCTGATGGTACTGACAAACAAGGTGACTTAGATGATTTTGAAGACCGTATCCATGATGTTGGTGTTGCATTAGAAGCAATACACGCTGTTCATTATGATGCTACTGATGGTGCTTGGCATCCACTTTATGCTTCACTTACAAATGCTGAATTCGCTGCATGGTGGAACTTTATGGTTTGTTTAGAAGACAGAAGTAATGGCGCTCACAATCCTAATTATGTTGACGCTTTACTTGATGCAGCAGAAACTGCACTTGGAATTTAATTATGTGAATATTTGGAATTTAGTTAATTTTTAACATAAAAAAGGAGCTGCTCATATGAGTCAGCTCTTTTTTTATTTCAAGATCTAATACCGATGTGAATTAATTAACAGTCCAAATCTAATATTAAATATTGTTTCACACGGCATTAACCATTGTAAAATTCAAAATGTCCTTTGGACTATTTTGAATTAACAATTGGTATAATATATTCAATACTGCACAAAAAAAAGAGCTGATGTATGATATCAGCTCCTTAGAATATAATTCAATTAATTTACATTTCCCTTACTGCTGCTTGTGCAGCTGCTAATCTGGCAATTGGGACTCTAAATGGAGAACATGAAACGTAATCCATACCAACCCTGCAACAAAATTCTACAGAAGATGGTTCACCACCATGCTCACCACAGATACCAATTTTAAGATTTGGTTTTGTTTTACGCCCTTTTTCTACAGCTATTTCAATAAGCTGTCCAATGCCTTCCTGATCTAAAACCTGAAATGGGTCATTTTTAAGAACACCTTTTTCAATATAGATTGGTAAAAATTTACCAGCATCATCTCGAGAATATCCATATCCCATTTGAGTCAGGTCATTAGTTCCGAATGAGAAAAACTCAGCAACTTCAGCTATTTTATCAGCAGTAAGTGCAGCACGTGGAATCTCAATCATAGTACCAACCAAATATTCAATTGAATCACCTCTTTCAGTAAATACATCATTTGCAACAGAACGAACTATTTCTTCTTGTAATTTAAGTTCAATTCTTGTTCCTATTAATGGTATCATAATTTCAGGAAGAGTTTTAATGCCTTTAGCTTTAAGGTCTAAAGCAGCTTCTATAATCGCCCTTGCCTGCATTTCAGTAATCTCAGGATAAGTTATTCCAAGACGACAACCCCTATGTCCTAGCATTGGGTTAAATTCGTGAAGGTCTTCAACTTTTTGTTTTATTACTTCAACAGAAATTCCCATTTCATCAGCCATTTCTTTTTGGTTTGCTTCTTCATGAGGAACAAATTCATGCAAAGGTGGATCTAGTAAACGAACTGTTACTGGTAGTCCTTCCATTGCAGTAAACACATCTGCAAAATCCTGTCGTTGAATTGGGAGAAGTTTCTTTAATGCTTCTCTTCTTCCGGCTTCATCATCAGCAAGAATCATTTCACGCATACGAATTAGTCTTTCACCTTCGAAAAACATATGTTCGGTTCTGCAAAGACCAATACCTTCAGCACCAAAATTACGAGCAACTTGACAGTCTCTTGCAGTTTCAGCATTTGTACGAACATTAATCTTTCTAAATTTATCTGCTAATTTCATCATTTCACCAAAGTCACCACTTAATTCCGGGTCAATTGTAGCAGTTTTTCCTTCGTAAACTTCACCGGTGGAACCATTAAGGGAAATCCAATCACCCTCCTTAAAAACAATACCACTAGCAGTTAATGTTCTTGCTTTAGCATCGATTTTACAATCACCGGCACCGGAAACACAACATTTACCCATTCCACGAGCAACTACAGCAGCATGAGAAGTCATTCCTCCACGTGCTGTTAAAATACCTTTTGCTATATCCATGCCTTCTAAGTCTTCAGGAGAAGTCTCGATACGAACAAGAATAGAAACAGGAAATTTGTTTGCTTCATCAGCATGAAAAACAATTTGACCGGTAGCAGCTCCAGGAGAGGCAGGCAAACCTTTTGCAATAACATTTGCTGTTTTGATTGCTTCTTTATCAAAAACCGGATGTAATAATTCGTCCAATTTTTTTGGTTCCTGACGTAAAATAGCTGTTTTTTCATCAATCATACCTTCTTTTAGCATGTCCATAGCAATTTTCACCATAGCAGCAGCAGTACGTTTTCCGTTTCTTGTTTGAAGCATCCAAAGTTTACCATCCTGAATAGTAAACTCTAAATCTTGCATATCTTTAAAGTATTTTTCAAGATTGTCTTGAGTTTCATTCAATTCTTTATATGCTGCGGGCATCGCTTCTTCTAAGGAAGGATATTTTGATGCTCTTTCTTCTTCAGAAACACCAGCTAATTTAGCCCATGCCAGAGATCCTACTTTAGTTATTACTTGTGGAGTTCTTACACCTGCTACAACATCTTCGCCTTGTGCATCAATAAGGTACTCACCGTTAAATACATTTTCTCCGGTAGCAGCATCACGTGTAAAGGCAACTCCAGTAGCTGAGTTACTACCCATATTGCCAAATACCATTGCCTGAACATTAACAGCAGTCCCCCACTCTTCAGGAATATGGTTCATTGTACGATAATAAGCAGCTCTGTCAGTATTCCAGCTATCAAAAACTGCACAAACTGCACCCCATAATTGTTCCCATGGGTCAACTGGAAAATCATGGCCTGTAACTTTTTTAACAGCAGCTTTAAACTTCACTACCATTTCTTTTAAATCAGAAATTTCAAGGTCATTATCGTTTTCAACACCTCTTGCTTCTTTAATTTCTTCCATTATTTCTTCAAATGGATCAATATCTTCTTTTGTTTCAGGTTTCATTCCTAAAACAACATCACCATACATTTGAACAAATCGACGGTATGAATCCCAGGCAAAACGTTTGTTACCGGATTTAATCGCAATAGCTTCAACAGCTTCGTCATTCATTCCAAGGTTTAAAACAGTATCCATCATTCCCGGCATTGATACACGTGCACCGGAGCGAACAGAAACTAATAATGGGTTTTGTTTACCGCCAAATTCCATACCCATAATTTGTTCTACCTTAGCAATAGAAGCTTCAACTTCAGGTTTCAATAGTTCAACAACAGCATCTTTTCCCAAATTATTATACTCAGTGCAAACATCTGTTGTGATAGTAAATCCCGGAGGTACAGGGACACCGATTAAATTCATTTCAGCAAGATTAGCTCCTTTTCCTCCTAATAAGTTTTTCATGTCAGTTCTACCTTCGGCTTCTTTGTTTCCGAAAGTATAGACTCGTTTAGTTTTTGTCATATCTGTGTGTATTATAAGTTAATATTTCTAGTGTTAAATTTACAAAAATTTTACTGTAAATCAAATAAATAAGATTCAAAAAAATCAGATGCAAATTTAGTAAAAAAAGG
>JAIPBB010000222.1 GCA_021739805.1 Saprospiraceae bacterium
ATAATCAATCTGATTATTAACACGAATAAAAAATGGTCGGAAGCCAATATTTTCTTCTAAATAATTATTAAAGTTTTCTTGAAATTTACCTGAATAATAATCTTTAATATTTAATTCGGGAAGACTGTCTTTTTCAAAAGAACCTTTTAATTCTTTAATTTTAAAAAAAGAAGTTTGTTCCTGAAAAAAAGGAAGAATCAACAATAAAATGATGATTAAAAAAAGAGTGTTTTTATTTTTTTCTGATTTCATATTTTAAATTTAGAATCTAAAATAAATAAACGGATTAAATCCTGAAGAAGTAATCGAGCCGATACAAATTATCAGAAGTACGAGAGCCAAAATTGTCATTCCGAGATAAGAAGCAAACTTTTGATTTTTTGTAAAAACTCTCATCTGCCAATCTTCAACACCCTTGATAACTGCAAAAAATGCAAAGAATATTGCAAATGCCAAAATGGTATAAAACTCACGATCGAAATTAACAAGAATTCCTTCAAAATCGAATTCAAACATTTTTGCGATGTACGAACTTGCAAAAGACATATCCGGCGAACGGAATAAAACCCAACCAATAAGAGTTACAAGAAATGTAAAAATTATGCTGGGATATTTCCCGATTTTTTTGAGTGCTTTAATAAGAAATAATCTGTCGAGGATAAGAAAAATGCCATGAAAAGCACCCCAGAAAATAAATGTCCAGGCAGCACCATGCCACAAACCTGAAATCACAAAAACAAAAGCAAGATTAAAGAAAAGCCTTCTCTGAGTATTTACGCGGTTTCCGCCGAGAGGAATGTAAAGGTAATCTTTCATAAACCTTCCGAGTGTGATATGCCATCTACGCCAAAACTCAGTAATATTTCTTGAAATATACGGGTTGTTAAAATTCTCAGGAAACTTAAATCCTATCATTTTCCCGATTCCAATTGCCATGTCGGAGTAACCTGCAAAATCGTAATAAATTTGAAAAGCATAAGCAATAATTCCAATCCATGCCATTGGGGTACTCATAGTTTCGGGCGACATAGCAAAAATCTTGTCAACCTGCTCGCCCATAACATTGGCGATTAAAACTTTTTTTGCCAATCCGATTATAAATCTAAAAAATCCAAGAAGTCTGTTGTCAACAGTTTCGTATTCTTCTCGGTTTTCAATCCTGTCGGCGATTTCATTAAAACGAACAATTGGACCTGCAATCAGCTGAGGAAACATGAGAATATACATTGCATAATCAGTCACTTTTTTCAGAGGCGGATGAACCTTTCGATAAACATCAACCGAGTAGGTAAGTTTCTGGAAAGTAAAAAATGATATTCCGATGGGCAAAATTATGTAAGTCCATTTTACAGGATTTGTACCAAATAATTCAAAAACAGCATTTACATTTTCGATAAAGAAATTGGCATATTTAAAATATGCGAGCAGACCAATATTTAAAATCACGGAAAGTGCCAGTAAAATTCTTTTATTTCGTTTTTGTGCATTATCAATGTATTTGACAATATAAAAATCAATAACAATTGAGCCAAGAACGATAAAAATAAAATCGGGGGCACCCCACGAATAAAACAAAATACTTGCAAAAAGTGCAAAGTAGTTTTTAAATTTTTTATTGATAACATAATAGATTATCAAAAAAATGGGGAGAAAATATAAAAGAAATAAACTGCTGCTAAAAACCATTATTTTACTATTAATCGATATTAAAACTCATCATCATTAAATTTAAAAGTATTATTGCTATTTTTTTGAAGTGCTTCAAATTTATCACAATCAGTTTCGATTAAAAATCCGCCAAGGGGCTTTTCAAAATCATCCATGCTAACATTAAGCGATTTATCATTATATATTTTTTTCATATAAATTGCCCAAATCGGCAAAGCCATATTTGCTCCCTGTCCTAAAGTAATGGTTCTGAAATGAACACTACGATTTTCTCCCCCAACCCAAATTCCTGTAGTAAGTTCAGGAGTAATTCCCATAAACCATCCATCAGATTGATTATTTGTTGTTCCGGTTTTACCTGCAATTGGATTTTCAAAATCATATTTCCATTTAAGTCTGTTTCCGGTTCCATGGTCAACAACACCTTTTAAAAGTTCCAACATAAGATAAGCAGTTTGCTCACTCATAGCTTCTTGTTTTTTGGCAACAAATCTTTGGATTACGTTTCCATGTTTATCTTCTATTTTGGTTATAAAAACAGGTTCTACATAAACACATTTATCAGCAAAAGTATTCATAGCTCCAACCATTTCAGATAATTTCAGATCGGCAGATCCGAGAGCAATAGAATAAACCGAAGGTATAAAACTTGTAACACCCATTTTTCTGGCAATTTTAATTACCGATTGTGGAGAATATCTTTTTATCAGTTCACCGGAAATCCAATTATTTGATGTGGCAAGTGCATATTTTAATGTAATTTCTTCTCCAACATTTTTGTTCCCTGAGTTACTGGGTTCCCAAGTGCTTCCATCGTAAAGTTCGATTATTGGCTGAACATTTGGTAGCTTGCTACACGGAGAAAATTCGCCGGCTTGCATTGCCAGTGTATAAAGAAAGGGTTTGAAAGTTGATCCAACCTGTCGTTGACCCTGAGTTACATGATCGTATTTAAAATTTACGTAATCAATTCCGCCAACATATGCTCTAACATATCCGGTTTGTGGTTCCATTGACATAAGTCCGGCATGTAAGAAATATTTATAATATCTTATTGAATCTAATGGAGTCATTATAGTATCAATATTCCCATTCCATGAAAACACACTCATTTCGGTAGGAGTGTTAAAAATTATTTTTATCGAATCCATTGAAACTTTTGCAAGATTTAATTTTCGATATCTTTCCGATTGTTTCATCGAAAGTTTGAGAACATTGTCAACGGCTTTTTGTACAGAGTCGGTTTCAAAAACAAATGGTGCATGAGTATATCCTTCCCAATGTTTATAAAATGAAGGTTGAAGATCCAAAGAAAGATGTTCTTTAACTGCTTCTTCGGCATATTGTTGCATTTTATAATTTATTGTAGTATATATTTTTAGTCCGTCTTTATAAATATTGTAGGGTTCGCCATCAGCTTTAAAGTGGCTAATACACCATTTTTTTAATTCAGAGCGTAAATGTTCTCTAAAATATTTTGCCAGTCCTTCGGTATGATCAAGAATCCTGTAGTTTGACATGTTAACAGGAATTTTTGAAACAGAATCATAAACAACTTGTGAAATATAATCGTATTTTAACATTTGAGAAAGAACGGAATTTCTCTTTTTTTGTGCCCTTTCGGGATGTCTTACCGGATTATAATATGAGGAAGCATTTACAACTCCAACCATCAGTGCTGCTTCTTCTAACTTTAATGAATCCGGTGTGTTATTAAAAAATGTTTGAGATGCTGCTTTAATTCCATGAGATTGACTTCCAAATGGAACGGTATTAAAATACATTGCAATAATTTCCTCTTTAGAGTAATTATATTCGAGTTTAACTGCGGTAACCCATTCTTTAAATTTAGTTAATGCCAAATCGAAAACTGAGGGATTTTTTTTTCTTGGGAAAAGATTTTTAGCCAACTGTTGAGTTATTGTACTTCCTCCACCTTTATTACCACCAGTAACTATTCCAAAAGCAACTCTAATAAGTGCTTTTCCATCAATTCCCGAATGTTTTTCAAAACGAATATCTTCTGCTGCTGTGAGTGCATTTACTAAATTTGGTGAAAGGTCACTATAATTTACATTCGAACGGTTTTCGTAATAATAAGTTCCAAGAAGTTTATGATCAGCAGAATATACTTCCGATGCCAGATTGCTTTTTGGATTTTCAAGTTCTTCGAACGAAGGCATGGAACCAAACCATTCGTTTTCGATGCCAATAAAAATCATTATTATCGACAATATAAAGAAACAATAAATTATCCAAAATATAAAAATGTAATTAAAGATGCTTCTTAATTTTTCCTTGAAATTAGTCATTTTGTTTTTGATTCATTAGTCATTTAAAGTAATAATTTAATATAAAACTAAAACACATATATTTTAGGCATTCCAAAATTTAGGCATTATTTAATTATCACTTTCAATTCTAATCCCAATATTTTTTATGCCATGTAATCCTTCGTTTTTATCAACACGCATTGCATGTTCAATAATGAATTCATAGATTCCTTCCTGAGGGAAAATAATTCCTTTTTGCAGGAGCATATTATTTTCCTTTATGCCACCAAATCCTTTTCCAAGCCATTTCCCTTCGAGATTTGCCAAAATACATTCGATGGTATCGCGTTGTATATTTCTATCAGGGAAAACACTATTCATAAAGAAATAAAAATTACTAAAGCCGTAGTCGGTAGAATTTCGGATGTTTATATAAAAATTATAGTGAAGAGTAAGGTCGCTTATTTCGACTTTAAAGCAAAGAGTATCATTTTTGTTCCAGTTTTCGTTTACTTGTTTGTTTTCTTCAAAAATTGTATCGGAACTGCACGAAACAAGTAAAAGAATTAATATTGATATTAAACCAATTGACAGAAGTTGATATTTAAATTTTCCCATATTAATATTTGATGATTTTTATTATCAAACAATTGCATCTTATTAATAAAGCAAAAAAGATGAATTTATTGTATTATTTTTTTTTATTAAAACGGTTAATATCATCTTGTCCAATTGAACCTTCAAAATCGGTTTTTTTCTCAGCTTGTTTTACAAAGCTTTCCAAACTTTCAGGTTTTTTATTGTTTTTATTTAGTTTAATAATCATTTGAAAGTTATTAAGTGAAATTGCATGCATTTTCGATTCTTCATCAAAATATGAGAACCACAATATTTTTTTCAAAGCATCAATTTTCCTGAGTTTTGCTTTACCTTTTTTTGTGTCAATAACAATATTTTCTTCAGGAAACTCTTTAATTAATTCTGCATAATAATCTTGCTCGAAGTTAATGCAGCATTTAAGTTTTCCGCATTGTCCGGCAAGTTTCTGTGGGTTAAGTGATAATTGTTGTGTGCGAGCCGAATTAGTTGAAACCGATTTAAAATTACTCAGCCAAGTTGAGCAACAAAGTTCTCTTCCACAGGATCCAATTCCACCAAGCCGACTTGCTTCTTGACGTACACCAATTTGTCGCATCTCAATCCGGATTTTAAAAGTTTCGGCAAGAATTTTTATTAGCTCCCTGAAATCAACTCTTTCGCTGGCTGTATAGTAGAAAATAGCTTTTGTTCCATCACCCTGATATTCTACATCATTAATTTTCATGTCGAGGTTTAAATCTCCTGTGATTTTCCTTGATTGAAACATTATATTATCTTCATCTTCAACAGATAAAATCCATTTTTCAATATCTGCTACTCTGGCACGGCGATAAACTTTTTTTATTTCTTCCGATTTAGTATTAAAATTTTTCCTTTTCATTTGTAAACGGACAATCTCTCCGGTCAACGAAATTATACCAATATCATGTCCGGGTGATGATTCTACAGCAACAATATCACCAACAGAAAGATCCATTTCAGGGTAATATTTAAAAATTTCTTTTTTGCTGTTTTTAAATCTTACTTCAACAAACTCAAATGTCTTTTGATCAGGTGATTTTATGTTTTTGAGCCAGTCGTAATCGGGGAATTTACTGCACCTATATGTATAAATTTTATTTTCAGAGGCCTCTGGATCAGGTTTTTTGCTGCAACCCCTTGAAAGAAAACTATTTTTTGATATATCTTGTTTCATTTTTTATTCTTGTTTAACTTGCAAAGTTACAAAAATAAGCTAAAGGAAGAAACGATAAATTAATTAGATTTTTTATGATAAATGAATAATTCAACTTGCACATTTAAAGCACCTGATAAATTTATTACTTAACTTTTATTCTAAGCAGTTGAATAACTTTAAGCGACAAATCCATAAATATTATTGAGGGATTTCCATTTCTTTCATCCGCCTAGCGCCTTGGAGGCGCTTGGCGGTTTTACCAGATCTTTCTACCTCAAAACCACAAATTTCTGTTTTGTAATAATTTTATTGTTATTTCTAAGTACCGCAACATACAATCCATCATTCAAATTGCTTACATCAACACTAAGTTGTTCTTGACCTTTTGGAATTTTTATTTCTTTTATCTTATTACCAAAAATATCATAAAACTCAAGAACTGCATTATCTGTATATTGATAATGCACTTTTGTTACCTGAAAATGTTCAGTATTTTGTTCTGAAATAATATATTTTGGTAATTCAACTGTAATATTATCTTTTGCAGGATTTGGAAAAATATTCATTTTACTGCCTTCTTTTGTTGTAAAAGGCTCGTAAATATCTACCAGAATATCACATTCCAGATCAAAAGTTTCCGAGATAATAGAATCCGGGCAAATACTATCGTAAGTGAAGGGCTGTGTATAAATACTATCGTATTCCATATTTTCATTAACCTTAAAGGCATACATATCCCAATTGCCATCGTAGTGGGTTCCTACACTTACAAATTTACCATCAAAGGTTTTGGTGGTCCAATAAATAGTATTGCTAATAGGATATATTTCAAGTGAATCAATTAAATTCCCTAAAGTATCTACTTTTATAAAAGCTGTATGAAAATTATCATAATAATCACTCCATGAAGCAGAAATAAAAAGCATACTATCATTAATCCAATTTATTGTAGTACCTCCTCCAATATAAAAATTATCCTCAATAATATTTGCATGATATAATTCGTTACCTACAAATGATGTTTTCATAAGACTGGGCAAATCTCTTTCATTGGGACCGCTAACATTTTGGCCAATTGTATAAATATTCATTGAGTTATCAATTACAGAACTATTACCATTCCCGTGGAAATATCCATCAAATACTAATGGTTTTTCCCATACAAGTTCACCCAAACTATCGGTCATAATTAATAAAGGTCTCCTCCAACCACTACCAACTTGACCTGGATCAGGATAATAACACCAACCGGTAATTAAATACCTGTTATCATTAATAATTAATAAATCAAATCCTTCCTCGCCAAACATTGCTGAATCGCTTTGGGCATACACATGTTGCCATTCTATTTCACCAATGCTGTTAAATTTTGTTAAGTGAGTGCGATGTTCCGGATTGTCGCCAAGATATCTTGTAAGAAATAAATATCCTCCATCGCTAAGTTGCTTTACACGTCGCCCGTAATCATTATCAACAGGATTACTAAACAACTTACACCACTCAGATTCGGCACAAACATTAAGTTTTTGTATATAAACATCATAGTATGAATTATATCTCGTAGTTGAACCACTGATAATATATCCATTATCAGTGGTTTGCTCAATGGACATGGGGATGTTCGAATAACTACCATTTCCAATACGTTTATCCCACAAAATATATCCATTGATGTCGGTCTTGACAATCCAATTATATTTGTAACTGTTTTTATCCGCAAGAAGAATATAACCATTATCATATGTTTCAATCACATACCTTCCTCCTGCACTTGATTCATCTCCATAGACTCTTATCCATTGCTGTGAATAAACAGAACATACAATTGAATTTAAAATAAATAATATAATTGCAATGTGTTTCATAACTAATATACAAATTATTAAGTCCCTTTTTCCTTGTAATGTTTGCTTTAATAAATTGTAAATTTAGATGTATCAATTAATTTACCATCAACAAATAAATTACAAATATAAACCCCTGTATTAAATGATTTAGTGTTAATAACTAATTGATCTTTTGCCCTGTTAAGATGTTTTACCCGGATTAGCTTTCCATTTATATCCGTAAATCTTAAAATAATATTTTGTTGCCCATTATCTGTTAAATAGTTTTCCACATCAGTATTATATTCAACTACTATATAATCTCTGGCCGGATTAGGAAATATTTTTAAATACTTTAGATTTTCTAATTCCTGTAAAGGATAATAATCTACATCTGTAGCTTTAAGCGGATTTGGCAAAATGTATGCTTCCTGATAATTTATCTCGCCAAGAGCTATTAAAATATTACGTGCATAAATACCGGGAAGATACTTATCATTATTTGCTATTAATTGTAATGATACAATCTGAGTTGAATCTGCTTCCATTATGGTTTTACCTTGCGAAACCAATGCATTAATTATCTGGAAATATGACAAATAATCCTGATGAATAAGGTTTTGTTTTGAATTAAGCACAAAATCATTAGTAATGCCTGATAAAACACTATTTATTAGAGATGTGTCATTATTTGACAGATATTCAAAAGCAAGCCTGTATCGGGCATCAATAGTATTTTGATTTTGCAACCAATAAACTACACTGTCAAATGAATTTAATGTAGTATCATTTTTATAATACCTGAACATATTGCTATATGCTTTTTCATTCTTTCCTTTCCAGTTTTGTATTTCAGCTTCAAGATTTTCTTTTGCTGAAGTAGTATTTTTACCCTGCATTATCTGAGCCATCATATAATCAGGCATTGGCACTAAACGCTCATCAAGAGTTTCTATCACATTATCCGATTTTGCAGACTGAGGATTGGCAACAAGCACATCACGTATCATAGCATTGGGAAGTACATTTTCCTTATCAATAGCCGATTTCATAACTGTATCGGAAAGATAAGGCGATTCGTTCATAAGTTGCTGCCTTACTTGCATAGCGTCCGGTGGTATGCTTATCTGAACATCAGTATTTAATTCTTCTGTGTCTCCACCGTCAACAAGAGAATTCAATTCGGAATTTTTATTTGTAATTATTGTTTCGGAATTGATTATTTTAGATTCTATTGCACCCGGGTCAATACCGGAACCTAATGATGAAGGACAACTTGAATCTTTAGAATAACGTTGGTCGTTCAAATGCGGATACACATTTTCAGAGTAGAGTTGAGGTATTAGTTTTATTAGTGGTTGGTTGTCTGTATGAA
>JAIPBB010000223.1 GCA_021739805.1 Saprospiraceae bacterium
TCAAGTCAGGCAGAATATATTCACAGTGAAATATATAGAAGTCTTGGTATAAGCAATAAACCAGTTGATAGGGTTATCACCAAATATTCAATACTGTAGTGACCCCAAAAAATGTTAGACCCTTACAGGGCAGTACTTTTACAAAAAAAATGGTAAACTTGGGTTAAGTTTTATGTAGCTTAATCGTCCCCGATTAAGGCTTTATTAATGATTAATCCGGGAGGATTAATCTACATTCAAGAAGAGGGAATGAGGGATTGAGAGGGTGACATCAAGACTGCTGGACAAAGTGACTAATCGAATAGAAGACTGAGTGCCATCGATGTGTCGATGTGTACCCGGTGAGTTAAAGACTTGAGCCTAGATTAGGTTTTAAATATTATAGTTTTCATGGTGATAGTATTATATGAATCAAAGTTTTATGCGGCTGATACCGCATCATCAGTCGAAAAGGAAAACCGAGTTGAAATTCATTCACCCTCAACTAATAAAAAGATTAGAGAAAGATGGCTACATGGTTAGAGCAAAGAAATTTTACATAAAGCATATAACTGATGAGCCTGATTATGAAATTGGTTTTGTCACTGGCAGATCTACTCCATTGCTTAAAGAGCCATTCTTTAGCAAACCTAATTCTTCTGACTCACATGATAGCAATCCAGCCTGGATAAATAGAGATAATGATCCTGCCTAAGATAAATTATTGATGTCCATTAAAGATTATCTAAAAACTTATTCTGAAATCACCTAAACGGCATAAATACATTTCCTGTTTTCCTCTATTCCCTTCGTTTTTCCATCTCCTCTTCGCCTTTTCACATCTTCACATCTTCATCCTCTTGTCACTTCGTCCTTCCATCATTCAGTCTATCCCTCTATCTGTCTTTCCGTCATTCAGTCATACCCTACCTCTTCTCTCATAACTTCTAACTATTAAATTTTAACCGTACTCCATAAAAAACCCTTGCCAAGATAAATATAAATTCAATCTTATGACATTTGAAATATATGGTGTATGAAATTCAATAAGAATGGGGAGAATTTAAATGATGATGATTTTGATTGGAATTGATAAATTTAATTAAGGAATGATTAATGGCTAATGATATTAATGGTGATATTGGAGCAGAACTTTTTAAGATGGCAGATAAATTACGGAAAACAATCAATGAGGTTGAATATACTGATAAAGGGATGGCATAAATGACAAAAGAACAAGAAAGGGATGAGCTTCACCGCACAATATGGCAGATTGCCACTGATTTACGGGGTAGCGTGGACGGATGGGATTTCAAAGCCTATGTGCTGGGAATCTTGTTTTACAGATTTATATCAGAGAACCTGTCTTCATTTATTAACAAGGAAGAACAGCGCACAGGAAACAGCAGCTTTGATTATGCAGTATTATCAGACGAAGATGCCGAATTTGGCAGGGCTGATACAGTTAAAGAAAAAGGCTTTTATATTCTTCCCTCCGAGCTTTTTATCAATGTTAGAAAAAATGCAAAAAACGACGCCAATCTGAATGAAACCTTGAGCAGGGTTTTTGTAAATATCGAAAACTCCGCTAAGGGTACCGAAAGTGAGAATGATCTGAAAGGTCTTTTTGATGATATAGACGTAAACAGCAACAAATTGGGAGCTACGGTAATAAAAAGGAATGAGGTGCTGGTTAAGATATTGGATTCCATTGGCGGACTTAACCTGGGTGATTATCAGGATAATACAATAGACACTTTTGGTGATGCATACGAGTTTCTGATGACCATGTATGCCAGCAATGCCGGTAAATCAGGGGGAGAATTTTTTACTCCCCAGGAAGTTTCTGAGTTACTTGCTGAAATTGCAGTAGTCGGCAAAACAGAAGTTAATAAGGTATATGATCCCGCTTGCGGCTCCGGTTCTCTACTGCTTAAATTTTCTAAAGTACTGGGCAAAGAAAACGTAAGGCAGGGCTTTTATGGGCAGGAGATAAATATCTCCACTTACAATCTTTGCCGGATTAATATGTTTTTGCACGATATCAACTACGAAAAGTTCGATATTGCTCATGGTGATACTTTGATGGCGCCTAAGCATTGGGATGATGAACCTTTTGATGCCATTGTTTCCAATCCTCCCTACTCTATTAAATGGGAAGGTGATGCTAATTCTTTATTGATAAATGACCCCCGTTTTTCACCTGCGGGTGTGCTTGCCCCTAAAAGTAAAGCTGACCTGGCATTTACCATGCATATGCTTGCCTGGCTTTCAACCTCAGGTACTGCTGCTATTGTCGAATTCCCAGGTGTGTTATACCGTAGGGGAGCAGAGCAGAAGATACGTAAATACCTGATCGACAATAATTACATTGATACGGTTATACAGCTCCCGCCTGATTTGTTCTTTGGAACTACTATAGCCACCTGCATTATCGTGATCAAAAAGAGTAAAAAAGACAATGCCACCCTGTTTATCGATGCTTCCACCGAGTTTGTGCATGAAGGCAACAAAAACAAGCTTTCTGATGATAATCGCAAACGCATCCTGAATGCCTATATCGTACGTAAAGACGATGAATATTTTGCCAGACTGGTACCCAACAGCGAGATTGCAGAAAATGATTACAATATCCCGGTAAGCTCTTATGTGATACGGGAAGACACGAGCGAGGATGTAGATATTGAACGACTCAATGCCCATATAGCAGAGCTTGTTATTAAACAGAACCATCTACGCGCAGCTATTGATGAGATAGTGGCAGATTTGGAAAGATCAGAATGAATACTATTAGAGAGTTAATGTTATGAGTAAGATAGATGAATTGATACAAGAGCTTTGCCCTGATGGTGTGGAATATAATAGTTTGGGAGCACTATTCAAGATTTCTCGAGGTAGAGTTATGTCAAAAGGGTATTTGAGAGAAAATATTGGACTCTATCCTGTCTATTCGTCTCAAACAGCTAACAATGGGGAAATTGGGAATATATCTACTTATGATTATGATGGAGAATTTCTGACTTGGACTACTGATGGAGCAAATGCAGGAACAATATTTTATCGAAATTGCAAATTTAGTATAACAAATGTATGTGGGTTACTAAGCATTAAAGCTAAGAATATTAATGCTAAATATGCTTTTTATATTTTGAGTGTAACAATGAAAAACTATGTTAGCTCAGGTATGGGAAACCCAAAATTGATGAGTAATGTGGTTGAAAAAATTACAATCCCCATCCCCCCTCTTCCGATTCAACAGGAGATTGTATGCATTCTCGACAAGTTTACTGCGTTGGAGGCGGAGCTTGAGGCGGAGCTTGAGGCACGTAGGAAACAGTATGAGTTTTACCGTAATCAACTGCTGACCTTCAAAAACATATCAGATGTTTAATGAGGTAAGAATGAAGTATGATATCGTAACACAAAGCCAGGAAAGCACTGTTGTTGCAGAATACCAATCACCATATAAACGTGAAACAGCCTATCAATCAGAAGCTGAACTGGAAAGAGCTTTTATTGATCTGCTCAAGACTCAGGCTTATGAATATCTGCCCATAACTTCCGAAATTGAACTGATTGCCAATCTACGAAGTCAACTGGAAATTCTGAACAATTACCATTTCTCAGACGCTGAGTGGGATCAACTCTTCAAAGCCAATATTGCTAACCTAAACAATGGCATTGAGGAAAAAACCACTATTATTCAGGAGGACTTTATCCAGTTGCTTACCTGTGATGACGGGGTAACGAAAAACATCTATCTACTGGACAAAGCCAATATTCATAATAACCGTTTGCAGGTAATCAATCAATATGCAGTAGATGACGGTCAGCGTGCCAACCGCTATGATGCTACGATACTGATAAACGGGCTTCCAATGGTACATCTGGAGCTTAAAAAACGCGGTGTTGACATAAAAGAGGCATTTAACCAGATCAACCGTTATAATCGTGAATCCTTTTGGGCAGGGAGCGGACTCTTTGAGTATATACAGATCTTTGTTATATCAAATGGCACCCATACCAAATACTACAGCAATACCACCCGTTTCACCCATATCAGGGAACAAAGTGATGGTACGAAAAAAAAGGGTAAGCGCAGCAGCAACAGCTTTGAGTTTACTTCGTGGTGGGCAGATGCCAGTAACCGTCCCATAACTGAACTGATGGACTTTGGGCGCACCTTCTTTGCCAAGCATACGCTATTGAACCTTTTGACCAGATACTGTGTATTTACATCAGAAAAGCAGTTACTTGCCATGCGTCCATATCAGATTGCAGCCACAGAGCGTATTCTCGGACACATCAAGGTTTCAAACAACTATAAGACCTATGGCAAAATAGAAGGTGGAGGATACATCTGGCATACAACCGGAAGCGGTAAAACCCTTACTTCTTTTAAGACAGCTCAACTGACAAGCAAACTGCCATTTATAGACAAAGTGCTGTTTGTAGTTGATAGAAAGGACCTCGACTATCAGACCATGAAGGAGTATGATAAATTTGAAAAGGGAGCGGCAAACAGCAACTCCAGTACTGCTGTGTTGAAAAAACAGCTTGAAGACCCAAACTCTCGAATTATCATAACCACCATCCAAAAGTTGGCGGTGCTAATCAAAAAAGAAAAAAAGCATCCAGCCTACTATCTTCACATAGTGATCATTTTTGATGAATGTCACCGCTCTCAGTTTGGCGATATGCATAGTGCGATTACAAAGAGCTTTAAGAGGTATCACCTCTTCGGATTCACCGGCACTCCCATCTTTGCGGTGAATTCCAGCAGCAACTGCAAGGCTGATTTACGAACAACGGAACAGGCTTTTGGCGCGAAGCTGCATACTTACACTATTGTGGATGCCATTATGGATAAAAACGTTCTTCCTTTCCGAATTGATTATATCAGGACAATGAAAGAGCAGGAAGACATTGCAGACTCTAAAGTATGGGATATAGACAGGGAAAAAGCTTTGGCAGCACCCGCGCGTATCTCGAATATCGTGACATATATTCGTGAACATTTTGATCAAAAGACAAAACGAAATAGCTATTATCAGCTCAAAGATAGACGATTGGCAGGATTTAATGCTATTTTTGCCGTAGCTTCGATTGAAATGGCGAAAAGATATTATTCCGAATTTCAAAGACAGATGGCAGAGTTACCAAGTGATAAACAATTGAAAGTTGCTACAATTTTCAGCTATGGGGTCAATGAAGACGAGGCAGAGATAGACGGCATAATTGAGGATGAAAACCTGGAGGATACAAGCAGATTGGATCAAAGCTCAAGGGATTTTCTGGAATCTGCCATTCAGGACTATAACAAAATCTTCAAAACAAATTATAATACTACCAGCGACAGGTTTCAAAACTACTATAAAGATGTTTCAGAAAGGGTGAAAAACCGAGAAATCGATCTGCTAATCGTTGTAAATATGTTCCTTACAGGTTTTTATGCAACAACCCTCAATACACTTTGGGTGGATAAAAATCTTCGATTACATGGACTCTTACAAGCATTTTCCCGCACAAACCGTATTCTCAATACGATCAAAACCTTTGGTAATATTGTATGTTTCCGAAATCTTGAGAAAGCCACTAATGAGAGCATTGCCCTGTTTGGAGATAAAGAAGCCTGCGGAGTAGTCCTCCTTAAGACTTTTGATGAATACTACAACGGATATCAAGACGGAGATAAGATAATTCCGGGGTATGTGGAGTTGATTGGTGAATTGCAGGAAAAATATCCCATCGGGGAAAGGATCGTCGGTGAACAGAATCAAAAGGATTTTATCAAACTGTATGGAGCTATCCTGAAAGTCCGCAACATCCTTACAACCTTCGATGAGTTTATAGGAAATGAAATCCTGACGGAAAGAGACGTTCAGGACTATCATAGCATGTATATAGATATCTATACAGAATTCAGAGTGAAGAATAAAGGCGACTCGGAAAACGTAAATGACGATATCGTGTTTGAAATGGAACTGATCAAGCAAGTGGAAATTAATATAGATTATATTTTGATGCTGATCAAGAAGTATCATGAAGGACACCAGAAAGACCGTGAGATAATTATTAGTATAAACAAAGCAATTGATTCAAGTGTGGAATTGCGCAACAAAAAAGACCTGATCGAAAGATTCATAACCAGCTTGAATCCTTCTACTGATGTGGATAAGGATTGGCAGAGATTTATTGAGGCAAGAAAAATAGCGGAATTGGATAAAATCATCAATGATGAGAACTTAGACAAAGAAGAAGCGTATATATTCATAACAAATGCGTTCCGGGACGGATACGTGCAAGAATCCGGCACAGCACTTACAAAGGTCTTACCTCCTGTTTCAAGATTCTCAAAAACTGGAGAACGCACAAAAAAGAAAGCATCTGTTCTGGAGAGATTCAAAGCATTCTTCAATAGATTCTGGAATATTTCGGGAAGTATCCAGTGATTAAGTGCTATAATGTCTTCCTGACATTTTACAGGCTGTTGGCTTGGTGAAAATAGTAGTGAGATCATCCATAATCAATTGCATTATTCATTGGATAGATCTGGTTATTAACTACCGGAGAATAGGTTTGAAGTGATGTATAATTCTAATAAGATGAATAATAAAAAACCTAAATAGGGGGAAATATGAAACTTGTATCATTCAAAGTAATGGATTACAAATGCATTCTGGATAGTGGGGAGATAAAAATCTCGGATATTGGATGCTTAGTTGGGAAGAATGAGTCGGGGAAAACCGCATTACTTCAAGCTCTTTATAGACTAAATCCTATAGAGAGTTCTGATGGTAAATTTAGTGTAACTGATGAATATCCGAGAGCATATGTATCTGATTATGAGAGAGAAGTGAAAAACAGTAAAAGAGAGCATTCTAAGGTTATTAAAGCAGTTTTCTCTTTAGAAGACTCTGACTTTGATAAAATGGACATTAGTAGCTCAGTATTTGGAAATAGAGACATTTCTTTATCATACGGATACGCTTCATCAAAGCTCTACACACTTAATATCAATGAAAATGAGTTTATTAAATGGTCATTAAAAAGCGTAGATTGCACTGAAGATGAACAAAATAAAGACTTATTTAAAGCTATCCTTGGATGCAAATTGGTGAAAGACTTATCAAATATTCAAATTGATAAATTTAGTGTTGTCCCTCAATGCGCAAAATTGATACAATTCATAAACTCCAAGAAAATTGTAGATCCTCGCCAAGAAATATACACAAAATTCATATCTCCACTAATACCCAAATTGCTATATTTTGATGAGTTTTATCAAATGTCAGGAATAGTTAATATTCCAAAATTAAAAAATCGTGTAAAGAGCAATACCATTAATGACAGCGATAAGCCAATGCTTGGATTGATTGAATTAGCTGAACTTTCATTGGACTCATTCGATCAGATTCAAAACACAAGGGAACTACTAAACAAATTAGAAGGTGCATCAAATAAAATTCAAAGAGCATTTATGAAGTATTGGTCCCAGAGTTCAAACATTAGCCTTCAACTGGACGTTAGAGACGGAAAACCTCAAGACAAGGAAGAATTTAGATCTGGAGCAAATATTTTAACTTCAATCAGGGATAATATACATCAAGTTACAACTATGATTGGTGAAAGATCTCGTGGTTTTATTTGGTTCTTTTCTTTCATTGCATGGTTCTCATTGCAGAAATCTAGCATAATTGTGACATAATCCTGCTTTTAGATGAACCTGGATTAACGCTTCATGCAAAAGCTCAGTATGATCTTCTAAGATATATTGAAGAAGAGTTATCGCCTTATCATCAAGTAATTTATTCCACACATTCTCCATTTATGATCGATATGAAACATACCGATAGAGTGTATATTGTTGAGGATAAAGGATTGGATAAAGCGAAAGAAATTGTAGGTACTAAAGTTACGAATGATGTTCTTGAAACAGGTCATGACAGTTTATTTCCACTACAAAGCGCTCTTGGGTATGAAATTACTCAATCGCTATTTATTGGGCCTAATTGCCTGATCGTTGAGGGTGTATCCGACTTATTGTATTTAACAGCGATATCTACAATTCTTGAGAAGAATAATAGAACCAGTTTGAATCCAAAATGGACTATAACTCCTATTGGAGGTATAGATAAAACTCCAGCATTTGTATCTCTATTTAGTTCTCAACGCTCCTTGAAACTAGCAGTATTGATAGATTTTCAATCAAAAGATAAACAATTGATTGAGAATTTGTATAAAAAGAACTTAATAAAAAAGACCAATGTAAAGACATTTGCTGACTATAACAATAATCAAGAATCCGATATTGAAGATCTTTTCGATCCTGTATTCTACCTAATTCTTATTAATAATGAATACAAGAAAGATCTTCAAAAACCAATTGATGCAAAAAACTTGAACACAAAAATTCCGAGAATCACAATTCAAATTCAAGAATATCTGAAAGCAGCCCCTTTAAAAAATGGGGTACAGATAAATCACTACAGACCGGCAAGGTACTTTGTAGAACAAATCCAGGTTTTTGAAAGTCACTTGAGCGTCAGTACATTGGACAAGTTTGAAGCGATCTTCAAAGATTTGAATTCATTAATAACCTTAAAATAGTCAACCAAATGAAAGAGGTGATTAAATGATCTCATATCTACTTGACTCCAACGCCGTATACTACCTTACTGATAAGAATTATAAAACTAATGATATTCAAAGACTCATTGATTTCGTGCAGATAAATTCATTTCCTATTTATCTCACACCTTTAACCATAATGGAATTATTAACTAGTGTCACGTCAAGCTTGACATGACGTAAGGCGAAATTATAATTGTCTCTAAAAAAGTGAGGTGATTATGATAAAGTATAAAGTTACATTAACAGAAGAAGAAAGAGAAGAGCTTAATACTATAGTTAATAAGGG
>JAIPBB010000224.1 GCA_021739805.1 Saprospiraceae bacterium
TTATATGTATTGAGATTTTCTTAGGACTTACAAAAAGAGCCTTAGCATGGTAGGGTAGCCAATATGTTATTTGACCAGACCATTGTTTTACTATTTTTAAGTTAATCCCATTTTTTTTTGCAATAAAATATCCACCACCAAGAATTAGAAGGCTGAAAAATGAAATTATAAATGAAGTAAAAATTAGCCGTCTAAATTTATAATCGTGATTTATAAATTTAATTTTGCTTTTCTTTTGAATAATCTTCATTATGATATAGAGGTTATTTTTGTAATGAAATTTTTAAAAAATATCTTGATTATCCAAAAAAGAAAAATTCACAGTTTCTTTCATGGAAATCAAATTATTTTTGGCCGATAAGAACTGATTATAATCTTTAAATTCGACCAGAAACGAAGCATCCATTGTTTTATCGCTAAAATCATATCGTTGTAGTTTTACGCTTTCACAATGCTCTTCTAATTTACCTATAATATTTTCTATATCAACTTTTTTATTTCCGGAAGAATTAATAGTTAGGTGAAGGTTTTGTGATTTTTTGCGCCAATTTAGTTTACCCTGAAATACAATGATTAATGAAATCATAATAAATGCAACAATTGTTATGAGTCTTTGATTGGCTCCCATTCCCAATCCAATAGAAATTGCAAAAAATAAATACATTAATTCTTCAGGCTCCTTAATAGCTGCTCTGAAACGTACAATTGACAAGGCACCAACAAGCCCCAAAGAGAGGGCTAATGAAGATTTTACAATTGAAATCACCAACATTGTTATTAAAGTCATTAATACGAAGTTTTTCCCAAACATTTTTCTATTGGAAATGGATCTTCCATAATGAATATAAATCCAGTTTAATATTAAGGATAATGCAACAGCAATAACAAAGTTTATCATAAAGTCCATAATAGGAACTTTAGTACTTGAAGAAGCCAAAAATTCTTCAAAGGTTTTTAAATTATCCATTTTTCTGTAAAATTATTTTGTAAATAAATATTTATTTTAAATGTTTTTATGAAAATAATCAATTCATAATTGTTTCGATCATATCAGGACTAAAAACTGGTATTTTCTTTTTATTTTTTATGTTTTTTCTTTCTTGAAAAGAATCGTCAATAAATATTGAATTTGAATCTGTAATGTAGTCTGCTTTGTTTTCATTTTTAGATATATGAATAACCTCATCAAATAAACTATTCAACCTATATTTTGCTAAACTATTTGATATGTTTTGTTCGTGTTTGGTAATAAGAATAATTTTTTTCCTCCTATTCAAACAAGCATATAAAAAGCTTATTAATTGAGTATTAACCTCATTTTTAAAGATTAAGCAGTCATCAAAATCTACATAAACGGTTGAATACTCAATATCAATTTTGTATTTATTGTTTAATGCTCTGTCCATCTCAATATTATAGTCATTTTCTAACAGATCAACATCTATGCCCAAAGCATCGTATGCACTTAATAGTGCAAAATTGATTCCTTTTCCTCTGTATAAAGAGGATGAACCCCCAAGTCTTGCAGCCACTTCAAGCAAAACCAACTCATTTGATTTGTTTTTTTTAACTTGAAAAAACCATGCCCCCTTCATTTTTAATGTACTATTGATCGCTTGTGCCATTTCAATAAACTTTTCATGAGATTCTTTGGCAGGCATGGTGTTTACGCTTATTCCATTGCTGATCCGATTTCTTATTCTGGGACCAGAAAATTTTAAAACTCGATCCCGGTCGGTAAAACAATCAACAGTATATTCACTGCCTTCTAGATATTCAGAAATAATATAATCAATGATATCGTTTTTTGAAAAGAAGTTTGTTACATCATCAATAGAATTTAGTCTAATTGTATTGCGAGATCCGTATCCTATATCTGGTTTAATAAATACTGGAAAATCAGATACATCTTTAATATTTTCAAATATCTTAGGAGTTTTTATTACAGATTTTAGTTTTAAATATGTTTTCTTTTTTGAAACACAAATTTCAGTGGTTTCCTTTGGGGATGAAATTACTTTACAGCCCAGGTCTGATTCAAAGGATTTAAGCTTCCATATTACTTTATCCATTGTTGGGTAAATGGCATCGATTTTATATTGTTTAACTATTTTAGAAAGAGATGAAATTATATCGGTCGAATCAACGAAAGGGATTCCTCCAATATATTTTTTGTACACAAATTTACCATGATCATCTATGCTGTTGCCACCTAAGAGGTCAAAGTGAACAGATTGAGACATTGATCGGTGAATTTCTAAACCAATTTCGCTACCACAAGGGAAAACTAAAACTCTAAAAGCTTTCATTAGCAGTTAAAATATAAATAATAATTAGAAATGCCAGCCCATTAATGTAGAATTATTTTATGGCTTTCAGTAAATTCTTTATTAGATAAGTGGATGAAATAAACACCTTTTTGAAATAATGAGATATCTAAAATTGAAATTTGATTATCTATTATTTCCCCCTGTTTGATTATTTGTCCCACTGTGTTTATAATAGTATACATATATGATTCGTACAACTCGTTTGATAGTAAATGAATAATTCCGGTTGTTGGATTGGGATATACTGCAAATTTATAGTTATTAAAATTTACATCATTTATATATGAATCATCTGAAATAATTATTACATCTGATTCAAACTGATTATTCCACACTATAGGTTGTGTCCAGGCTTTTTGCCCCATTTGATTAGAGCAGGCAATTCTAATATAACCTTCTTGTCCTGAAATTTTATAATTAGCCGAATTTTTATTTTCCGTTTTTAAAATTCGTCCGTATTCGCCGATAAATTCAATATTATTTCCATTGACTGAAGATAGATATATTGCGGAATCAATAATTTGTAAATTATTTATTATAACTCCTGTTGTTGAATAGAATTTGCCTCTTTTTATGGCAGACACAATACTATCTTTTTTTAAAGCCCCGGCATTTACCTTTATCCAAGCTTTCCCAATGTCTTCAATAATATGTGAATCATCAGCCGCAATTCCATAAATCATTTTATTGTTAGTAAGTATTGAATCCCATAGAACTTGGTCATTGAGGTAGAAACCTCTGGCTTCTCCGGATGCGTTGTGTATTTCTATAAAAGACAGTTCGCTTAATTCTAATATTTCGTTTGTATAAACTATTGTATTAGGATAATAAGGATGGTCTAAAATTGCCAGGCCACCCTGATCATTTATATCTTTAATTACAGCGGCTGTGTTAGTAGGAGAAACCAAACTTGTTAAATTTAATCCATTGATATGTCTTTTAAAGGTTACTTCTTCACCCGGGCAGCATAAAAAATCAGGAGAAGATAAACCCACACATGAAGTAATAATATTATGATCAGTAATAAATATGAAATCATATCCACGTTGTTTATATTCTTCTACAATAGCTGCTGGGGAAAGTGCTCCGTCACTATTGGTTGTATGTGCATGTGTGTTTCCCCGATACCATTTTTGTTGCCCAAATAAAAATGTGGTCAATGTAAACAAATAACATGACAACAAAATAACAACTATTAATTTTATCTTGCCACCGATTATATTTTTTTGATTAAGTATCAATAAGTAAAAATTTTAAAAGCTTCATTTCGACTTATACTTGCTTTTGTGCGCAAAGTATTAATTTACAAATTGAATCTACTGTATCTTTTGATAATTCAGGATACATTGGCAAACAAATAACTTTTTTTGCAAATATTTGTGCAGTTGGAAGATTTTCTTTTCTGGCGGAATCTAATTCTCTGTACATTGGAAATTCACTAACTAAAGGATAAAAATAACGACGTCCATAAATATTTTTCGATTTCAGGTGCTCATAAAGTTGATCCCGTCCCATTCCATATTCTTTTTCATCAATCAATATCGGATAATAAGGGTGATTATATTCAGTGTCTGGGTGTAAGGGTAGTGTTTTTATTCCACTAATGT
Source organism: Saprospiraceae bacterium (assembly GCA_021739805.1). Next base: position 3,938 of record JAIPBB010000224.1, read on the forward strand.
TTTTTAGTTTATTAGTGTATAATTCAGAAATAATTCGTCTTTTAACGATGTTTTCTTTTACATGTTTTAATTGTAAAAGGCCAAAAGCAGCTTGTACCTCATTCATTTTAGCGTTTATACCCGGAGCAATAACAGTCGTTTCGTCAGCAAAACCGAAATTTTTCAAATAATCAATTCTTTTTTTTGTTTTTTTATCATGACAAATAATAGCCCCGCCCTCAAAGGTGTTAAAGACTTTAGTAGCATGAAAACTTAGAACAGATAAATCGCCATGATTTAAAAGTGAATTTCCTTTATAATTTACACCAAAAGCGTGGCATGCATCATATATTACTTTTAAACCATAGGTGTCGGCAATTTTTTCAATTTTCTCAACATTACATGGATTTCCATATACATGTACAGGTACAATTGCTGTGGTTTTTGGTGTAATGGCAGCTTCAATTTTCTGGGAGTCAATATTAGCAAAATCCTGTTCTATGTCCACAAAAACAGGTTTGATTCCATTCCAATGTAAGGCATGTGTAGTTGCTACAAAGGTATAGGGTGTTGTAATGACCTCTCCTGTTATTCTAAGAACTTGAAGCGCTGAAATCAAAGCCAGTGTTCCATTTGAGAAAAGGGAAACATATTTAACTCCCAGAAATTCAGCTAATGCTTGTTCCAACTCATTATGGAACTTTCCATTGTTGGTGAGCCACTTACTTTGCCATATTTCTTCCAAATAAGGTATAAATTCATCTAGTTTGGGAAGAGATGGCTGGGTTACTGTTATTTTAGCTTTTTGACCTTCGCTCATTCATAAATTTCTTTAAATAATCAAAACTTATATTTTTTATATATAGATAGTTTTTCATTCGAAAAAGTTGAGCCATTCCAATGATCAAAATAATACCCGAAGTTATTTGTATCAATAATAAAAAGATTGGTTTAATATCAAGTATAAATTGCATGGAATATATAAAGCTACCAACTCCTGCAGATAAAAATAATGATGGAATGATATCTTTAATTTGCTGCATCCTTGAATACTGTATTAATTTATTTGTGTAATAACTATTTATGAAAAATGCAATGATTGAATTAAGAATCATTCCCAGTATCATAATTTTTATTCCCCAAAATATTCCGGTTATTATTATAGGAATTGATAGAATTTTTTTAATAATCTCAATTTTTAAAAACAAGTCTGATCGTCCCTTAACTTTTAATATGTTTAAATTAAGTGCATGAAGGGGAAATAACATCCCAACAATACAGAGCAATTGTAAATAAATAATTGAGGACCTCCATTTTTCCCCAATAAGAACGATAATAAGTGAATCAGAAATTGCTGCCATCCCAATCAAAAGAATGAATGAAATAAACATCGTATTTCCAATCAGTTTTTGATACCCTGCTTTAAGTTTCTCGGGTTCATCTTGTAACGTGGATAATATCGGAAAACTTACTCTTGAAATAATAGTATTAATATTTTGAGACGGAAGATTACGAAATTGATCTGCTCTAGAATAAAATCCTAACTCTTGTGCAGAAAAAAACTTCCCAATAATTACATAATAAATATTTTTATATATTGTGTCGATCAAACCACTAATCAGTAATTTAGAGCCAAAGGAAAAAAGCTGCGAAAATGACTTTTTACTAAAAACCAATAATGGAAACCATTTATTCCAAACCCAAAGAAGAAATGAATTCACAGCTCTTTGGCTGATTAGCTTTGCAACCAAACTCCAAACTCCATAACCCCCCAAAGCCATTGAAATACCAATAATGCCGGAAAATATGGCTGCAATTACCGATACTTTTGTCTGAAGTTTAAAATCGATTTTTTTTGTTAGAATTGTTCTTTGAATAATAGTAAGGGCGTCAATTATCAAAACAAAGGCAACGACTCTAATGATAAGAATAAGTTTCGGCTCGTCAAAAAACCGACTAATTACAGGTGCGGAAAAAAACAACACCCAATAAAAAAATATTCCAACAATAAGATTGAAAAAAAATGCTGTCGAGAAATCTGTTTCGTTAGCATCCTTTTTTCGTATTAATGCCTGACTGAATCCGCTATTAATAAATGAATCCGCTATAGCAATAAATACTAAAATCATCCCAATAAGTCCAAACTCTTCTGGGGCAAGAAGTCGTGCAAGGATTATTCCAACTATGAATGTTATACTTTGCCCAGCCAACCGATCCAAAAAACTCCACAATAGTCCGCTTATAGTCTTTTGTTTAAGACTCATTATTTATAAACTGAATTTTTGAATTATACAAATTTTATTAACCTGAAATTCTTTATTTCTATCAACCTGATTATCCCCAATCATCAAATAATATCTGAGCCTCATTTAATTTCTGTGCAACCAGATATTCCTTGAAGCTTTTTATCATTATAGGTGGACCAGAAATAAAATAGGTTGATTTATTACCAATGTCGGTATAAATTTTTTCAATATCTATGATTCCAGAAATATCTTCAAAAAGATTTACAATCTTAAATGAAGGGTTAATGAGCTTGGCTTTTTTTAGTTCTTCTCTGAAAAGGTTAAGGTTTTCAGAACGAAATCCAGCATATAAAACAGGGTCTTTATATTCTGTAAATTTATTATCAGTAAAAAGTGATAAAAATGGAGTTATGCCAGTTCCTCCTGAAATAAATATTGAATTTTCTTTTGAGTGGTCTTGCGAAAAAAGATTACCATAAGGCATTTTTAGCGTTAAATTTATACCGGGAGATAATATTTTACTCATGCGTGATGTAAATAGACCTTTAACAGAATAAGTAATTTTAACAAATTCTCTTTCCGGAGAGGATTGCATGCTAAAGCATCTTGACTCGGGCCAAGGTTTGCTTGGATCATATTCTTCAAGTGCAAGATGAAGAAATTGCCCGGGATTAAACTTGAATTTTCCTTTAAGAGACTTAAAAGTCACAGTATAAATTCCATCAAAGTTATTATTCACTTCAATAACTTCAGCAGGATATTTTTTAATTATTGCCATAAATTATTTTTTTTCGAAAAATGCGGCAATTATCTTTTCAGCGTAATTAAGCATTTCACTGGTTAAACCAGGGTAGGTACCTAAAAAGAAAGTATTGTTCATTATGTAATCCGTATTATCAAGGTGATCAGCAACCCTCCAGTTTTTATTAATAAAAGCAGGTTGTTTAGTCATGTTCCCGGCAAATAAATTGCGGGTCATGATTAGATTCTCATTTAAGTATAAAATGAATTCATTTCTGGTAAATGAAGTATCAGGTTTTAGGGTTACAATAAAAGCAAACCAAGAAGGGTCAGCATTCTCAGTAGCTTCAGGCAGAATAAAATGCTTTTCGTATTTTGAAAAAATTCTGATCCAACTATTAAAATTTTCTCTTCGTTTTTTGCCAAATTCATCCAATTTGTCCATTTGTGCTGAACCAATTGCAGCCTGAATATCAGTCATTTTAAGATTAAAACCGATTTCAGAATAAACATATTTATGATCAAAACCGTAGGGCAATGCACCTAGTTGTTGTGAAAAACGCTTTCCACAGGTATTGTTCTCTCCTCCGGCACAATAACAATCACGCCCCCAATCTCTAAATGATCTGATTAATAATGCTAATTGAGGGTCATTTGTCACAACAGCACCACCTTCCCCGGTAGTAATATGATGAGCAGGATAAAATGAATAAGTTGATATGTGCCCAAAAGTCCCGGTATATTTATCCTTATACAAACTTCCAAAAGCATCACAATTATCTTCGATCACCCATAAGTCATGTTCTTTAGCAATATCCATAACAACCTCTAGGTTAAATGGGTTACCCAGGGTGTGGGCAAGAAAAATGCAACGTGTTTTTGGGGTGATCGATTTACGTAACATATCAACATCAATATTGTAAGTAGGAATATGTACATCTACAAATACAGGAATTAATCCATATTGAATAATTGGTGTTACAGTAACGGGAAAACCTGCTGCGACGGAAATAACTTCGTCGCCTGCTTTTAAACGTTTATCACCAAGCTTTTCTGATGTGAGAGCAGAAAATGCCAATAAGTTTGCTGAAGAACCAGAATTTGTAAGTATGGCACCATCCATACCAAGATAAGCGGCTATTTTTTCAGCGAAATCTTCTGAAAAACGTCCTTCTGTGAGCCAAAAATCAAGACAGGCTTCGGTCGAATTCATTATTTCATTTTCATCAAATACTCTACCGGCATAAATTACATTTGATTTACCCGCTACGAAGTTTTGTGGAGAAAACTTGCTATCATAATATTCTTTAACTAATTCTAAAATTTTATTACGTATTTCCTGATGTTCCATTTTTAAATAATCCTTAAACGTTTCTTCTCGAATTGAATAGTTTCTTTTAGTGCATTTATAAAATTATATTCTGGCTTCCAGCCAATTTTTTTTAAATATGATAAGTCGGCATGCGATTCCATTATTTCCCCTTCTCTTTGTTTTAGTGCCCCAAACAAAAGCTCTGCTCTACTTTGAATGATATGATGTGCACTTAACACAAAATCTTTAATGCTGATAGTATTTCCAGTACCCACATTAATGGTAATTTTATCAAAAAGATTCAAATTGTGAATAGCGTACTCATACAGTCCCGCAACATCTTTACAGTATATAAAATCTCTTTTTTGTTCAGCCGAAGTCAATTCTATTCTTTCGTTATTTATTAATTGGTGAATGATACGATTTGTAAATTTATTTGGATTGTCATTTATCCCAAACAAATGCTCCAATTTGAAATTAATAATTTTAATTTTAGATGAATACAAGGATAGTAATTCTTCTAAATGCTTTTTGGTGAAAATGTAAGATTTTAAATATGTATAATTGTAATTTTCCGGTTTATTAAAAAAAGAATCGGTATTAAAAAAAGCTTTAACATTATTATTTATAGCAGTTTCAATAAGC